>JAICME010000080.1 GCA_025929425.1 Thermoleophilia bacterium
GCCGGCCGCCTGCACGAGAGCCTCGGCTACCTGCCGCCGCTCGAATACGAACAACAGCACGCCCCCCAAGACCACGTTAGGCTCGAAAGACTGAAGGTGTGACCCACCAAACCCGGTCCCCGTCAAACCCGGTCCGGCTCATTTCTACCCGGAATCTGCCGGTGGACTTCCACCTTCAGCGTCCTGGACGCGAACGGTCAAGCAGTCGCCCGGAAGACCTTGACCTTCGGGCCACGTGTCTGCTTCCACCGGCCGAACCCAATGGTTACGACCCAGGCCGGAACGAAGACGTTCATTCTCAACCGAGGAGCAGACGGCTACCTCGCGCAAGGCCGCCCCGGCGACAACGTCGTGTGCCGAGGATCGGGTCACTCCGTCACGATGACCATCCCCCGAGCCTCTGTACACGGGCACGTGCGGAGGAACATCAAGCCGTTCCCACTCCAGGTCAACATCGTCCACACACGGACTGGCCGAGTCTGGGTCATGTGCCAGTAAGGGGCGGCATGGGCCGGACGCTCGATCGTCGCGGACGACTCCAGACACGACTTCCAATGTTTTCGTGACCGCATCGCACTATGCGACGACCGACTCGGCTAAACGTGATCATTCGAGCAAGAACAGGCGTCTCGATCTCTTAGCCGAGAACGCTCGGAAAGATCCCGCCCAGTTGAATGAGTACGGATCCGCATCGAGCGATTTCATGGGAACCCCGGAAGTTCCGAGCGGCAATCTCGCGAAGGAAGTGCTTCAGCACCAACCGAGCCACTCAGGCGTAAGGACGCTCGTGTAGGGACTCCTCACGCCAGAGCAGGCGTAGTCTCGATGAGATGAAGCTTCGGTCGGTCGTTGTTGCGTTGGGAGTCGGAGTGACATCGGTTGCAGGTGCCTCGGTGGCTCATGGTCTCCCCGACCAGCAGGTTCGATTCGTTCGCGTCCCCGCCCGGTATCTGGCCCAGTGCCGCCTGACGGCTCGCAGGCTCGGATATCCGATCCCGTGCCCCATGCGGCTGCCCAGCCCTTTGACCCAGCACCAGGATGGAGCCACGGCGTACTGCGCAGTTACCGTGATCTGTCCGATCCGGCGCGGCCCCTGGAAGCGGTGGGCGACCGGATCAATCTCCAGCCCCAACCAGCATCTCGTCATCACGGCCTCGCCGCGACCACTAGCCAACTACGCGAAGGTCGTCAATGGCCCGGCCTGGTATCCCAAGGCGCGGGTCAAGCCGCTCGCGTGGCTCACCGTCAACGGCTGGCGCATCCGTCTCGTCTTCGTCCCGGCCAACACGAACGACGGCAGCGCCTTCGCCCATCACGTCGTCCTCATCTGGACGGTCGGACAGCACACCTACGCCGCTGGCTTCCACGACTTTGCTGGGGTGCGAACGGCCGTGCAGCTTGACCAGCAGCTAGCAGCCTCGATCAAACTCGTCCGCCCGTAGGCCCCGCTCAGCGGTCATTCGCGAACACTGCCCAGGCGAGGCGTCTCGCCTAAGAAACCGTGTGAAGCATCGTCGCGACACTGCGAGGCATTGGGTAAAGCCGTCCGTTTGTTGCAACCCCGTTGCCACGGAGGCACAGAGAGGTCGGCTCGCGGGCTGTGCCTGGGCCTTGCCATTGAGCACGTATCCGCCAGCGGCACGGCGACGTGGGCGCACGGCGTGCCGCCTGCGTGCGCATCAAGGCAAGCTCGATGGCCACCGAATAGTTCGATGGCACCGTGTAGTGCGACCCCTTCCAGGTGAGGCTTCGCAGACGTGTCTGCTCGGCCGCGAACCACGTCAAGCCCCGCGTCTGCCCCCAGGTCTTCGGCAGACGAGCAATCCGGAAACAATCGCTGGCACCGGGCGACCATGACCAGCAGGAGACTCCAGCAGTCGGATAGAAACGCCCAGGTTCCATAGGCAGACCCTGCTCCATCAGCGGGTACAGGAGTAGGTACGTGCCCTTGGGTTGTGAAACCGGCGAGGCGGCACTTTCCGGTCGGAAGTCGTCCAGAACAGTCCAACCGCTACCGAGATTCACGGAGTGACCGTTTGCGCCGACCACGAGGATCTTGGTGATGTCCTTCGCTGACGCCGCCGCCGGAAAGAGCATCACCACAAGCGTGGCGAGCACTAACCACCACTTCGTCATGAGGACTCGATGATACGCCTCACGGGACATTCCGAAGACCGGCCCAGGCGAGCGTCAGGCCCCGTGAGCGGATTCGCTTGCATCTGTGGCGAGGAGCGCGTAGCCTGTCTAGAGGGCATAGACATGGATGCGCTGGATCAGGTCAAGAAGCTGCGGGAGGAGTACGAACGCGCACTTGACGCGGCTGAAGCTCACCGCGTCGCTTACCACGAGGCGGTGCTCGATCTCTACCGCAGCGGCACGCCGCTACGTGAAATCGCGAAGGAGCTTGGACTCTCGCATCAGCGAGTGCATCAGATCGTCAGTGGCGATCCGCCGCGACACCGCAATCTCGGTCGAGTCGCAGGCGGCATTGCTGGTGTCCTCGTCGTCCTGATCGCAGCGACCCTCGGTGCGCTCCGCGTCGCACACGCCCCGCCGTTCGGCCAGACCATGCGGGTGCCTCCTGCCGCGAACAGTGGGACAGCAGTTGCGATCGACCCGAGGACGGGGGCCATCCTCCAGCATGGCACAGAAATCGTGATCGACCCAGCGACGGGGAAAGTAGTCCCCAGGCGCTAAAAGCAGCTTCCTCAGAGGTCATCCCCTGAACACTGGCCCAGGTCGAGCGCTGAGCAGGAACGGTCGTAGAATCTAAGGACGATGCGACGGTCGCACATCGCGGGCGCGTTACTGGTCGTCTTGCTGATGCTCGCGCTGCCGCAGGTCGCGAGCGCGAAAGGCTCCGATCCGATTCGCATGGTCGCCGCGTCGGGCAAGGTCGGCTGGATCCGTGGAGCCGCCGCCAAGCTCTGGTGGAGCGACTTTGCTAAAGGGCAGCCCGCAGACTGCCCCTGCAACTCGCCGGATGCTGCGGCGACCTTCGTCAATAGACTCATGCGGCGTTGGCGCGGATTGAGCGGCGGCTGGCCGGTCGGCATGCTCGTTCAAGCCGGAAGCCATCCGCCCTACGACGCGCCGATGATCTATTACCCGGCCAGCGGCATGGCTCTCCCGTATCTCGTTATGCCAGGCGGAGTGGGAGTCGGCCAGCGGACATGGGACGACTGGCGAGTGGTTACGCCTCGAATGCAACGCCTTATGACCGCCGCGCTCAAGAACGGAACGGTCACGACCGACACCGGCCCGACCGCAACTTTCCCGACTGGCTGGGCGGTCGGCGGCGGCATCGCAGCCGTTCTCCTCGCAGGCTTGATCCTCGCCCTAAGGCGGCGGCCTGACCTGGCCGCCCGTCTACGACCTTCCCGCTACCGGCTCTCGTCGTAGCTTCTCGTCAGGGGGTCATTCCTGAACCCTGGCCCAGCCGAGGTAGTGGCCCTGTCGCTTCCCTACGTTCCTTTCTTTCTTGCCACCTCTGCTCCGTAAGAGGTGGGACGGGTGAGCCGTCCCGCTTACGGAAGGCTGAGATGCAACCAAGTGAAGAAGCAGACCGCGAGCAAGTGCTCCTCCTGGAGCGGCTGCTTGCACGAGTGGTACGGAACGAAAGCGACGGGTGCTGGATCTGGACAGGCGCTCACACAGCAGGCGGATACGGTGCGCTCTGGCTCGACGGTGAGGCGAGGTACGTCCACCGACTGGTGGCCGCACTGTTCCTGCCTTGGGATGAGATGAGCGGCAAGTACGTGCTCCACATGTGCGACCGGCCCTCGTGCTGTAACCCGAACCACCTTCGCGTTGGAAGCCATCAAGAGAACATGGCCGACGCCTCGGCCAAGGGCCGCTTGAGCAAGAAGCTCCAAGCGGCAGACGTGATCGAGATCAGGCGGCTGCGTGCTGCGGGTCACACGCAGCAAGACCTCGCCGAGCGCTTCGGCGTCAGCCGCACGACCGTCCAGCAGATCGAGCGGCGAGAGACCTGGCGGCACCTACCAGACGAGATGGAGGAAACACCGAAACTCTCTTGCTCCCCGCTGGATTCGTTAGCCGAGTCCGCTTAGTCGATCTCCGAGAAGAATCGAAATGAGGTCTCCCAGAAATCTGAGGATGTGGGAACCCTGGAAGTTCCAGCGTAAGCGCTTGCGAAAGTTGCCGCCTTGAGGGCACCCGCCAGCCGTAGCTTCGAGGAGGCCGAGGACTAGAACACCTCGGCCTCCCCTCAGAGGCGTCTAGGCCGCTTCCGGCATCTCCGCGACCGGGAAGGTCGTGAACGGCAGCGTCCAGCCCTCCTCGTGATGGCCGTCGATGCTGAGCCGCCACTCGTAGATCGTCCCCGGCGCGAGCGGCATGCCCGGCCCAACGTTGAATACGAACGGCCAGCCGAGAGTCGTGCCCGGCTTCACGTGTGGCGAGATGTTTGGCCGGTACGGCGGAGGATCGAAGACGACCGGCTTCGACTCGTCACCCTCGACCGGCACGCAGAACTGATTGCCGTCACCGTCGATGAGTTCGAGCCGTAGCCGGTGCCACTCGGTGCCTTGATGCCACGGGATACCGATCACACCGCACACCGCGAACGGCGCACCGGGAGCAATCAGATCCCAGCCGCCGCCAAGTGCATTGAGCTTGCCTTCCGCGACACGAGCCGCATCGGCAAGGAACCAGTTGACTTTCACCGCGAGTCTCCTTTCCGTCTGCGCATCCGACCCCGGCGCGGTGAGCCGGTGGTAGAGGTCGGGTCAACCGTCGTGGCCGACGCGGTAAGAATCGTTGCGGCGTCGGACGGATCCGTGTTCCCCACGTGGTACGGTCAGCGCCGTTCCGTCTGCGAACGCCCTGCTCTGCCTCAAAGGGCTTGACTGAGGGCCGTTGGTAGCGGCCCTCAGTCGTCTAGGCAGCGATGCGTCCCAGAGCCGTCACAAGGGGAGCATGATCGAGCGCTCGAACTCGATCACGGTCTCGTCGCGCTGGTTGAGGCCGCGCGTGCGGACGGTGACGATGCCGAAGTCCGGGCGCGACTGCGACTCCCGCTTCGCGAGCACCTCGGTCTCGGCGCGGATGGTGTCACCGGCAAAGACCGGAGCCGGGAGGCGCACCTCGCGCCAGCCGAGGTTGACGCCGCGTTCCGACACATCCACGACCGAGAGGCCCGTGACTAGAGCCAGCGTCAGGGTGGAGTCCACGAGAGGCCGTCCCCACTCAGTGGTTGCGGCGTACTCAGCATCAAAGTGGATGGGGTTGGAGTTCAGCGTCAAGAGGCTGAACCACGTGTTGTCTGCTTCGAGCACCGTCCGCCCGAAGCGGCTCCGGTAGGTGGCTCCGACCTCTAGTTCCTGGAACGAGCGGGCCACGCCAGGCTCAGCCTCGACTTCCAAACTGGTAGACGCTAAGCAGCGTGAACCAGACGTTGTCGGCCTCGAGCACGGTGCGTCCGTGGCGGCTCCGGTAGACGGCTCCGACCTCCAGCTCCTGATACGACCGGCCCACACGCGTCATCTTCGAGGTTTGCCCGACCCAGGTCGAGTGAGAGGACGCTGCTCCCACCGGTCAGCGCGCGCCGGTGCAGCGCAGATCGGCGTCGAGCGGCCCGGTGCGGTACTGCGCCAGCGTCGGAGCCGCGCCCGTGAAGCCGCCGCCGGTGCAGTTCCGCCGCGCCTGCGTGAGCGTGGCCTCGGTTCCGGCCACCCAGCTGGGCAGCTGGCCGTTGAAGGCTCTCGGTGTCGTCTGCGCCGTCAGCCCCGTGATGTCCTTCCACTGGGCGCTGGTGGAGTAGATCCCGATCGGACCGGTCGCACCGGCGCCGCGCAGGCCCGCGATGAAGCCGTGGAGCGCGGCGATGTTGAGCTCGTAGGTCCCGGCCCAGCTCGCCGTCAGCTCGACGTCGAGCCACCACGGCGCTGTCCTGGCCGCGACCGGGTCGAGCGGGGCGACCAGGTGGTAGGAGTGGGCGGCGCGCTGCTCGCCGTAGAGGTACGAGCAGGCGTTGGTCAACAGGCCGTTACACGAACCGTAGGCGGGCGCGCTGCCGCCGCGCGGCCAGTCCGCGACGTGATGTCCGCCCGGATTTCCGGTGTCGATGTACAGCGACAGGGACGGCTGCTCTGGGCGCTTCTGCCCCGGCGTGTCGCGTGCCCAGTGCAGCTCGCCGCTGAGGCACGGGTTCACGTTGTTCGCCAGCCCGCCGTTGACACCGACGATCCCGAACAGCGGATTCGACGGGTACGAACCCGAGCACTGTGGATAGGAGGCGTCGTAACCGGTGGTCGGCGACGAGCTGCCGCTGAGCACGATTATGAGCACGACCACGACACCGACGACGAAGGCGAGCGCGACCGCCTGCACCCACCGCGCTCCGCGCCGAGGGCGAGACTTCGCTCTCGCTCGGCTCAGAAGAACACGACCTTGACGAGCAGCACGATTGCGACGATCACCACGCCCATCATCAGCAGGACGCCGAATCCGACCGCCGCACCGCCGACGGCGAGCTTCGTCGGCACCTTCGGGGCGCCGCTCTTCGGGTCGAATGCCGCCTCGAGCTGCTGCTCGACATAGGCCGTGATGCGCTCCTCGAACCGCGAGGCCATGTCCTCCTGGCGTGACTTCGGGCTTTGCGTCTTCAAGGGCTTCGCGGAGACGGCGCGTCCGTCGACCGTCAGCTCGTAGATGTGCTCGTGCTGCACGTCCTTGAGGTGCTGCTCCCCGAGATCGTGCACCGCGACTCCCTCCGGGAGCTGGTTGCCGAGCAGCGCGCGGGTCGTCTCCGAGATCAGGATCTGCCCACCGTGACCGGCGGCCGAGATGCGCGCCGCGCGGACGACGTCGAGACCGAGATAGCCCTCCTCGCCGACGTGCGGCTCGCCGGTGTGGAGCCCCATCCGCACCGACACTGCACGACCGTCCGGCCACTCGTGGTCGCGAAGCGCCCGCTGCGCGTCGACCGCTGCCGCGACGGCGTCCCGGGCGCGGGGGAAGGAGAAGAAGAACGCGTCGCCCTGGGTGTCGATCTCGGTGCCGCCGTGCGCGCCGAAGGCCTCGCGCACCAGGCGGCGGTGGTCGCCGGAGACGCGCCCGTACGCCTCGTCCCCGAGCTCCTGCAGCAGGCGCGTCGAGCCCTCGATGTCGGTGAAGACGAACGTGACGGTGCCGCCGGGCAGGGTGGCCATGGGCGCCTAACCTACCCCGATGAACCGGCTCGCGCAGGAGACGAGCCCCTACCTCCTCCAGCACGCCGACAATCCGGTGGACTGGCAGCCGTGGGGTGAAGAGGCCTTCTCGCAGGGAAGGCGAGAACGCAAGCCGCTGCTCGTCTCGATCGGCTACTCGGCCTGCCACTGGTGTCACGTGATGGAGCGCGAGTCCTTCGACAACCCTGCGACGGCGGCCGTGATGAACGAGCTCTTCGTCAACGTCAAGGTCGACCGCGAGGAGCGGCCCGACGTCGACGCCGTCTACATGGACGCAGTCGTCGCGCTCACCGGCCAGGGCGGCTGGCCGCTCACCGTCTTCCTCACGCCGGACGGCGAGCCGTTCTACGGAGGCACGTACTTCCCGCCCGAGCCGCGACACGGCCTGCCCTCGTTCCGGCAGGTGCTGCGCGCGGTCGCCGACGCGTATCGAGAGCGGCCGGAGGACGTCGCCGCGCAGGCCGAGGCCCTCGTCGGCGCCTTGCGGCGCTCGGCGGAAACCGAGCCTTCGCGCGAGCCGCTCACCGAGTCACTGCTCGCCGAGGCGGAACGCGGACTGCTCTCGCAGCTCGACCCGCGGTGGGGCGGCTTCGGGCACGCGCCGAAGTTCCCGCCCGCGTCGGTGCTCGAGTTCCTCCTGCGGCGTGGCCGGATCGACGCGGCGCGGCTGACCCTCGACGGGATGGCTGCCGGCGGGATGTACGACCTCGTCGGCGGCGGCTTCCATCGTTACTCGGTGGACGGCGAGTGGCTCGTGCCGCACTTCGAGAAGATGCTCTACGACAACGCGCTCCTCGTGCCGCCGTACCTCCATGCGTGGTTGCTCACCGGGGAGGAGCGGTACCGGGTCGTCGCGGAGCAGACGCTCGACTACATGGTGCGAGAGTTGCGCCTCCCGAGCGGCGGATTCGCGTCCGCGCAGGACGCCGACACCGACGGCGTCGAGGGGCTCACCTACACGTGGACGGCCGAGGAGGGGGCGCCGGCCGAGCTGCTGCAACCGTTCGAGCACGGGCGCTCGATCCTGCGTGGCGAGCTCGACGAGGAGACGCGAATGCGGCTACTCGCGATCCGCGAGCAGCGCCCGCAGCCGGCGCTGGACGACAAGGTGATCGCCTCGTGGAACGGGCTCGCCCTCGCCGCGCTCGCGGAGGGCGCGCGCAGGCTTGCGAGCAACGGACTGTTGCAAGCGGCTGAGGAGCTCGGGGAACTCCTCGCCGCGGATCCGCTGTGGCGGACGATGCGCGACGGTCGTGCGAAGTTCCCTGCCTATCTCGACGATTACGCGAACGTGGCGCACGGGCTGTACGAGCTGCACGTGGCGACCGGCGATCTCCGCTGGCTACGAGAATCGCGGCGCATCGCGGTCGCCGCGGTCGAGCGCTTCGGCGATCCCGAGCGCGGCGGCTTCTTCCTCACGCCGGCGGACGGCGAGAAGCTCGTCGCGCGGCAGAAGACGTTCGACGACAACCCGACGCCGGCCGGCAGCTCGATGCTCGCGTTCGTCCTCCTGCGCCTCGCGAGGATCTGGGGAGACGACGAGCTCGAACGGCTGGCCGTGGGCGCCCTGCGCCTCGTCCGCGACCTTCTCCCGCGAGCGCCGAGCGCGTTCGGCTGGGCGCTCTGCGCGCTCGACCTCCAGCTCTCGCCGCCGCGGGAGCTCGCGATCATCGGCGGCACCGACACCGACGTCGCCCGCGCCGCCCTGGCCGGCTTCGACCCGAACGCCGTCGTCGCCTTCGGGCCGGCCGACGACGTGCCGCTGCTCGAGGGCAAGACGCTCGTCGAGGGCAGGCCCGCGGTCTACGTCTGCGAGCGCTTCGCCTGCCGCACGCCGGTCACCGACCCCGCGGAGCTCGCCTGAAAGGACATGGCCGGTACCTTGAGTACCGGCCATGTCCGTTTGTCCCTAGCGCACGCCGCTCAGGAGCTTGCCGAAGTGGTGCCAGTCTCCGGCGGCGCCCCCGCTCCACTTGATCATGATCAGCTGCTCCATCGGGAAGGTGCGCTTTTTCGATGTCTTGAGCGTGATCCCCGGATAGAGGAAGGGGTTCTTCGAGGTGTTCATCGTGCGCAGCGCCTTCATCAGGCTCGCGCGAGTCGGGTTCTTGCCCGCGTGCTTGAGCGCGTAGACGAACGTCCATGCCGAGCCGAGCCCGTAGACGAGGTTCAGGTCACCGGCCGCGAAGTCGCCGTCGAGGGCCGGTGCGTACGTATGGATGATGCTCTTTGCGAGCTTCATCCCGGGCAGGTTCGGCTGCAGCGTCTGGCTCGCGACGTAGCTCGTCGAGATGATCCCGTCGAGGTTCGCCCCGGCTTTCGTGGCCGCGAGCTCGAAGACCCGGTTCGCCGAGACGTTGTTGACGAGCGTCAACGCGCTGGTCCAGCCGGTCAGTGTCCGGGCCACGAGCGCCTGGATCGTCGCGGTCGGCGTCGCGAAGATCACGAACGTGTCCGCACCGTGTGAGCGCAGCGCGACGACGTGAGCGGCGATCACCTGCGCGGAATCGCCGAAGTTGTAGGACTCGGCGTCGACGATCTGGCTCGTCTTCGAGCCGAGCCCGGTCTTCAGTCCCGCGAGATAGTTCTTGCCGTAGGCGTCGTTCTGGTACAGCACGCCGATCTTCGCGCTCGGCTTGTGCGCGAGGATGTACTTCGCGTAGAGCTTCGCCTCACCCGGATAGTCCGGCTGCCAGCCGATCGTCCACGGCTTGGTCGAGCCCTGGCAGCCGTGGTGGACACAGTTGCCCCAGTACGCGTCGCCCGTCGCCACGAGCACCTGCGGCACCTTGTTCTTGTTGAGGTAGTTCCAGGTGGAGAGGATCGGCGCGGTGCCGAGGCTGCCGACGACCGCGAAGACGTGATTCTGTTCGACGAGCTTCGTCGTTTGCGGCACCGTCTGGGACGGGTCGTACTGGTCGTCGAGGACGATGTCGTTGATCTTGCGGTGGAAGACGCCTCCGTGGGCATTGACGTAGGCGTAGTACGCCTGCTCGGCGGCGGGGATCGTCTTGTACGCCGCCGCGAACCCCGTGAGCGGGAAAGTCCCACCGATCGTGATTCGCGTCTTCGTCACGCCCGGCGTGCTCGTGTGTGATGCAGCCGCCGCGCTTGCCGCTGCGGCTGTGACGAGGAGTGCGCAGAGCAGCGCTCCCAGTTTCCTACGGTTGACAGCCATGCGCCCTCCTGCGTTCGATGGTGTCCGTAGAGACGACTCGAGAAGAGAGTCTGATGGAGTTTGACTGGCCGTTCAAGCGCCCGCAAATCGACGCAGTCGTGCGAGCAAGCCGGCGAAGCCGCCGGGGAGCACGAGCATGACGAGGACGACCGCTGCCCCGAAGACGACGTCGCGTCCGTGGTTCGAGCCGACGACGGGCACGCTGCTCGAGACGGAGGGTAGGAGCCCGACGAAGGCCGCACCGGCCAGGACGCCCCAGAGTGAGCCGAGCCCTGCGACGGCGGCGCCGACCAGCAGCTGGAGCGAGAGGACGACGCCGAACTCGGCCGGCGCCGCGAAGCCGTTCGTCGCCAGGACGAACAGCGAGCCTGCGACTCCGGCGTAGGCCGCCGAGATCCCGAACGCGAGCGTCTTGTAGACGGGAAGCTCGATCCCGGACGCGACGGCCGCGATCTCGCTGTCGCGGACGGCACGAAACGCACGGCCCACCCGGCCTCGCAGGATCAGCCATGCGAGCACGAAGAGGATCGCCGACGCCGTCCAGGCGGCGCCGTAGAGCCAGAGGTGGCTGACCGTCTGCGACGTCTGGGCACCGTCTCTCCCGCCGAGGAAGTTCGACCACTTCAGCGGCAGCTGCACCACCGAGACCGCGAGCGCGAACGTTGCGAGCGCGAGGTACACGCCCGAGAGCCGGAGCGCGGGGAGGCCGACGAGCAGGCCGACGACGAAGCAGATCGCGAAGGCGATGACCATCGTCGCGACGAGGTTCGTATGGTGGTCCCGCGACATGACCGCGGTCGTGTAGCCGCCGATCGCCATGAAGGCACCGTGGCCGATCGAGATCTGGCCCGAATAGCCCGTGAGAACGTTGAGGCCGAGCACCGCGATGAAGTAGATCCCGACCTGTGCAGCGAGCGAGACGTTGTAGTCGCTCAACGTGAACGGGAGTACCGCCAGTACCGCGCCGACCGTCAGGAGCGAGACGAGCGGGGGCAGCACGCTCTTCATACGCGCCGCACCTCGCTCCGGCCGAGGAGGCCGGACGGCTTGAGCAGGAGGACGGCGAGAAGTACC
>JAICME010000189.1 GCA_025929425.1 Thermoleophilia bacterium
CGGGAAGTCGCGCTCGAAGTCGAGGATGTTGTTGATGTCGGCCCCTCTGAACGAATAGACCGACTGATCCGGGTCGCCAACGGCCATGAGGTTTTTGGACACGTCCGTCAGCAGCTTCAACAAGACGTACTGCGCGTGGTTCGTGTCCTGGTACTCGTCGACGAGGATGTAGTGGAACGCGTCCTGCCACTTCTCGCGCGCCTCGGGGAAGCGCTCGAGCACGTCGACCGTGAGGAAGAGCATGTCGTCGAAGTCGACGGCGTTCGAGGCGTAGAGGCGCTTCTGGTAGAGGTCGTAGACCTCGGCGACCGTCTGGTCGTAGAAGCTCGAGACGCGCTCGGTGTACTCCACGGGCCCGACGAGGGTGTTCTTCGCGTTCGAGATCTGGGAGTGGATGCCGCGCGGCGTGAAGCGCTTGGGATCGCGCTCGAGCTCCTCGAGGCAGCGCTTGACGAGGCGGACCTGGTCGGCCGAGTCGTAGATCGTGAAGTTCGAGCGGTAGCCGAGGCGCTGGGCTTCTCTGCGGAGGATCCGGCCGCACGCGGAGTGAAACGTCATCACCCAGGCGGCCGTGGCGGGTGGGCCGACGAGGTCCTGGACGCGGTCGCGCATCTCTCCCGCCGCCTTGTTCGTGAACGTGATCGCGAGAATCTCGGGCGGCTTGACGCCGACCGCGCCGAGCAGGTGCGCGATGCGGCGCGTGAGGACGCGCGTCTTGCCGGAGCCTGCGCCGGCGACGACGAGCACGGGCCCTTCGGTGTGGAGGACGGCCTCGCGCTGCGCCGGATTCAGGTCGGCGAGGTAGGTTTCCGGCGTCGTCGCGGCCACCGCTCGATCGTAGCCGGGGCCGGGGGCGGCCGAAGCCGCCCCTGGAACCACTGCCTAGCTGGTCTTGAAGTAGAACGTGGTGAACACGTCGTAGTACCCGGCAGGCACGTCGATTTCCGACGCGACGCCGTTCGATGGATACGCCTGGGAGCTACCACAGTCGAGCGAGCCGCCGATGCCGACCGTCAACGGGCTGGAAGTGGTGTTCCCGACCGGCTCGTACGAGCCGCTGTTATCGGCACCATCCCCGTACTCGCACTGCCCGAAGACCTGCCCGGTGTTGATGTCGGACTTGTAGATCAGAATCCGGGGGTAGACAGTGACCCCCACTTCGGTGGCCTCCCCCGCCAGCGACACCGCGCACGGGTCGTTCGCCGTCGAGCAGGTGAACCTGAACTCACCGGAAGCGGTATCGCCGAATCCGAGCGGCGAGCCAAGGACTGTCGAATCCGTCGCCCAGGGCGTGAAGCTGCCCCTGCCACGCTTGACGAGCACCACTCCCTCCGCGTACTGCAGAGCCGGAGCCTTGGGGCCGGCGGGCCCCTGCGGCCCGGTGGGGCCGGCCGGACCGGCGGGGCCCGCCGGGCCCGTGGGGCCGGTCGCACCCGTGGCGCCTTTCGGCCCGCGAGGGCCGGCCGGGCCTCTGGGACCCTGGGGAACCGGTGGCTCGAACGCGCCCTTGGCGCCCGAGGAGATGTCCTTGAGCGTCAACGAGTGATTCTTGATGTCGGCCCCCGTCAGCGAGCCCGGCTTGACCTGCGACGACGACGTGATCAGGTACCGCTTCCCTGCCCACGCGCCGCCCGCGAGCGCGAGCGCAAGGGCAATCACGCCCAGCGCAAGGATTGTCCGCTTCATTCGATTGCACCCCCAACTCCCAGGCCGTACGCCGGAAGCGTGGGACGGAGCTGGCCTGGAAACTCGACTCCGTCCCCGCCGTCGGGACCTTCTAGTTCGTAGTACGATCTACAGGTCTGGGCTCAATATAGGGTCGCGTCGGCGGGACTGAACTGGCCGTTCGGCTAGTCCTGCGCAGCCCGGATCTCGACCTTGCCGGAGCGCGTACGCACCCCGTAGCGCGGCTGCGGGTAGACCGCCGGGCCGGCCCGCACCTCGCCCGTGCAGAGGTCGAAACGGGAGCCGTGCCACGGGCAGACCACCGTGTCGCCGTCCCGATCGCCCTCGGCGAGCGGGCCGCCGAGATGCGAGCACGTGGCCGCGATCGCACAGACCTCGCCGGTCTCCGCCGAGCGCGAGACGACGACGGACTCGCCCTCGAGCTCGAGGCCGACCAGCGCGCCGCCGTTCAGCTCGCTCTCGTCGCAGACGGGCGCGTACCGGTCGGGCGGGCTCTCGAAGGCCGTCCGGTTGACGCGGACTCCGAGACCGAACGAGAGGTGGCCGCCCAGGTGTGCGGAGAACGCGGCGCCGGCGTACGCGATGCCGGACAGCGCTCGGCCGAGGCCGCGATGGCCGTCGCGGCGAGCCATGTAGGAGGCTACGTTCAGTGCGAGCCCCATCGTGTTGACGAGCGCGTGCACGGTCCCGATCCGTCGCGCGTCGTCCTTGAGATAGCTCCAATCGTTGAGCCCCGTGAGCGCTGCCGGCACGGCGCCCAGGATCCCGACGGCGAGCGCCTGGTCGGCGGCCTCGGAGCCCGCCAGATCGAGGACGAGCGCCGCCGTCCATGCGCCGAGCGGCACGTCCGTCAGCGCCGGATGGAGTGGATTGCCGAGCCAGACTCCGTCGAGCACGTTCCGCACCGACTGAGGCACGGCCCTCACCGCTCCCTGCACCGGCTCGGCAACCGCATCGAGCGGCTCCGCGAGATCAGCGAGCTGCCGGGTGAGGCGGAGATTCGCCACCGCGCCTCTCGTCCCCGGGCCGGCCGAGCCGAAAACGCCGTCCTGCCCGTAGGCGAGGATCACCGGCCGTGGAGGACAAGGGGCGGCTCGAAGCCTTCAGTGACGGCGTGTTCGCGGTCGCCGCCACCGTGCTCGTGCTCGAGTTCACGGCAACCACCACAGCAAGATCGGCCTGGGCCAGCAGCTCCTCGATCTCTGGCCGGCCTACCTCGCTTACGCCACGAGCTTCGTCACGATCGGGATCATCTGGATCAATCACCACCACACGGTCTCGCTGCTCGGGCGTTCCAACCGGACGATGCTGTTCATCAACAACCTGCTGCTGCTGACGATCGTGTTCCTGCCGTTCCCGACGAGGCTCGTCGCCGAGGATCTCCACCACGGCGTCCCTCCCGGCGATGAGAAGTCGGCCGTGCTCGCGTACTCCGCGACGTTCGTCGTGATGGCGATGGTGCACCTGGTCTGGTGGCAGTACGCAC
>JAICME010000082.1 GCA_025929425.1 Thermoleophilia bacterium
AGCGACGAGCGACAGCACGCGCTCGCCGGCTGGCTCGACTTCTACAATCGACGACGACCACACCGCAGCCTCAGCCGTCAAACCCCGCTCGAGCGCCTACACACGCTCAACCGGAACAACCTCCTCGGGTCCTACAGCTAGTACCCGCCGTTACCGACGATGCAGCCCGGCGCGTACGGCTGACCCTTCGGAGGCGGCTGGGGAGCCGACTGCCCGAGCACCTCGTCGATCACGCGGATGTTCTCCGAGCTGCCGACGATGTAGTCGCTGCCTCCGATCGTCTCCGACGTGCCGCCGAGCCGGCAGTGGATCGCCTTGCCCGCGCGGAACTTGTTCCAGGCGAGCTGCATGAGCTCCCACGTCGAGAGATCGGTGGCGATCGGCTTGAGCAGCGAGCTGCCGTCGAAGGGCAGGGAGAAGAACTGCGAGGGGCTCGACAGCTTGCTCAGCGTCGCCTGCTGGACGAGCTGCTGGTCGTGCTGGCGGTCGAAGTCGGTCCAGGACGGGTCGAGCCGGTTCTCGCGCACCCGCGAGAAGATGAGAGCCTGGTGCCCGTTCATGTGGGTCGGGCCCTCGTGGAAGCGCCAGCCCTGCCACTGCAGGCATTTCTGCTGCGTCGAGTACGGGCAGTCGAACCGGTTCGAGAGGATGTTCCGGGGCACGTTCACCGTGACTCCGCCGACCGCGTCGATGAGCTTCTCGAACTGGTTGAAGTCGACGATCACGACGTGGTTGACAGGCAGGGACTTGCCGAGCAGCACGTCGAGCGTCCGGACGGCGAGCCTCGTCCCGCCGAACTGCATCGCCGCGTTGATCTTCTGGTAGCCGTAGCCGGGGACGTTCACGCGCAGGTCGCGCGGGATCGAGAGGTAGTAGAGCCGGTGGTGGCCCGGATCCGTGTGCAGGAGCGTGATCGAGTCGGAGTGCTGGTCGGCGCCGCGGCCCTGGCTCCCCTTGCCGGTCGCATGGTCGGTGCCGAGCAAGAGGATCGTCGTCGAGTTCGAGAGGAGCAGCCCGTTGTCCGGGGTGAGCACCGGCCGCACGTTCTCCGGCAGGCGCTTGTTGGCATCGCTCACGCCGCTCGACACGGAGAGGTAGCCGAGAACCCCCCAGAACGCGAAGAACACGATCGCGACGAGGATCGTGACGAGCGTCCAGCGCCGCCACGTCCAGCCGCGCCAGAGCCGGCGCCGTGGTTGGCGCTCCACGATCCGGCCGGGGCCCTGCCCGTCGCTGCGGACGGCCCGCCGGGCTTCGCGCTCGCGCCGCGCGAGCGGCACCTTCCCCTTGGTGCGGCCGCCGCGATAGACGCGATACGGCTTCTCCCCGGAGGCGGCCATGCGGACGTTTACGGTACCCACAGTGCAGGCGAGCCATGCGATCGGGGTCGACCTCGGCGGCACGAAGATCCTCGCCGGGGTCATCGACCGCGACGGGAGCATCGTCCGTCGTCATGAGCGCGCGACCCCGCAGGACTCCCAGGAGCACGTCCTTGCCGAGCTCGAGGCGGCCGTCGCCGAGCTCACGGACGATTCGGTCGGCGCGGTCGGCTTCGGCGTGCCGTCGCCGATCGACCAGGCGAATGGCGTCGTCGTGCGCTGCGTCAACGTGCCGCTCGAGGACGCGCCGCTCCGCGACCGGATGCACGAGCGGTTCGGCGTCCCGGTCGGACTCGACAACGACGCGAACGCGGCCGCGCACGGCGAGTGGCGGGCCGGCGCGGGCCGGGGTGCGGACGACATCGTGATGCTCACGCTCGGCACCGGCGTCGGCGGCGGCGTCATCTCCGGCGGAACGCCGTTCCGCGGCCGGAACGGTGCAGGCGCCGAGCTCGGCCATGTCGTGATCGTCCACGAGGGCAGGCCCTGCCAAGGCGCGTGCACCGGGCGAGGCCACCTCGAGACGTACGCGAGTGGGAGCGCTGCAACGGCCGCAGCCCGCGAGGCGTTCGGGCCCTCCGCAGACGCGCACAGGCTCGTGCGGCTTGCGAACGAGGGCGACGTGCAGGCGAAGGAGTTGCTCGAGGACGTCGCCCGCCATCTCGGCTCCGGCCTCGGCTCGTTCGTCAACATCTTCGGGCCGCAGCTCGTGATCCTCGGCGGCGGCTTCGGCGTCGCCGCCTACGACTATCTCTGCGGGCCGGCGGAGGAGGTGATGCGACGTGAGGCGCTCGAGCCGATGCGGAGCGCCGTGCGGCTCGCGAAGGCCGAGCTCGGCACGGCGGCCGGCCTCATCGGCGCCGGCTTCGTCGGGTTCGAGGCGCTGGACGCAGCGGGCTCCTGATGCCGCTCGCGATCTGCGCGACCCCGATCGGCAATCTCGAGGACGTGACACTCCGCGTGCTCGCCGAGCTCGCCGCGGCGGACGTCGTGCTCTGCGAGGACACGCGCCACACGCGTGTCCTCCTCAACCGGCACGGGATCGTTGCGCGTCTCCTCTCGTACCACGAGCACAACGAGGCGCACCGGACCGCCGCGCTCGTGCCGCGGCTCGAGGCGGGGGAGCGGATCGCGCTCGTTTCCGATGCGGGATTGCCGGGGGTTTCCGATCCCGGGGCGCGGCTCGTGCGGGCAGCTCTCGACGCGGGCGTCGACGTGACCGTGCTGCCCGGGGCGTCTGCGGTCGAGACGGCACTCGTCGCCTCGGGGCTCGTCGCCGAGCAGTATCGCTTCCTCGGTTTTCTCTCGCGCGGAGAGAAGAAGCTGACGGGGTTGTGGGAGGAGCTGCGTGCCTGGCCGTGGCCGGCTGTCGCGTTCGAGTCGCCGCAACGGCTTCCGGGAACGCTGCGCTCGCTCGCGGCTGTCGACCCCGAGCGGCAGGTCGCCGTCTGCCGTGAGCTCACGAAGCGGTTCGAAGAGGTCGCGCGTGGGACGGCAGCCGAGCTCGCCCGGCGGTTCGATGCGCCACCGAAGGGCGAGATCACGCTCGTGCTCGGGCCGGCGGCGGTGCGGGACGACGGAGGGAGCGCGACGTCGGCTCTCGCTGCGGTGGCCGAGCTGGTGGCGGCCGGTGTGCCGCGACGGAGTGCAGTGGAGATCGTCTCAAGACTTACGGACCTCCCGCGCAACCGGCTCTACGAGGAATCGCTGTAAGCAGATTTGACAACGATGCCCCGCCACGCTATCCTGCGCCTTCTGTTGCTCAGATTGACAACAATCACGCGCCGGATCGTTCTGCCGGTACTCGCCTTCCTCGTCTGGACGCCGGTCGCGCACGCCTGGAGCTGGCCGGTGCAGGGGCCGGTCGTACAGCCGTTCGCGTACGACGAGGCGCACCCGTACGCCGCGAGCCAGCACCGCGGCATCGACATCGGCGCCGACGCCGCGGGTGAGGCCGTGGTGGCGCCGTCAGACGGAACGGTGAGCTTCGCGGGAACCGTGCCGACGAGCGGGAGGTCGCTCACGATCGAGACCGCGGACGGCTACTCCGTCACGCTGACCCACCTCGGCTCGATCGTCGTCGCCGAGGGCGCCGCGGTTGCCGAGGGGGACCTTGTCGGCATGATCGGTCCGAGCGGAACGGCCGAAACGGACGTGCCGTACGTCCATCTCGGGATTCGGGTCGCGTCCGATCCGAACGGCTACCTCGATCCGCTGAGCCTTCTGCCGGTACCGGCGGCGGCGACAGGTGGGAGCGACAACGGCTCGACCGCGACACAGCCGGTCGCAAACGGAGGGGCTGCGGCCTCGCCCGCGCCGGCGAGCCAGCCCGCTCCCGCCCCGACCGCGACCACCCCGGCGGCCACCTCGCAAGGGTCGCCCGTCCGGGCAAGCTCGGGTAGCGTCACGCGGCACGTCCAGAGGCGCGCGCAGCGGTCGCCGCACGCGGACGCTCGCCCGCAAGGCTCTTCGCGCCGGTCGCAGCTGTCGCAACCCGCGCAGGCCGAGCGGCCGGCGCAGCACCGCCCGCGAACGCCACATCGCCGCGTCAGCGAGCCGGTGCGCGCCTCACGGCGGGCGGTCGTCGAGGCGACGGTTCCGCACGGGACGACGGCTCCACACGAGGCGGTTGACCCAGACGCCGGCCACGCGGTGCGGCCGAAGACGAGCATCGCGAATGACGAGCGGCCCCGAGATCTGGACTCGGGCGAGCTCGTTGCGCTCATCCTGAACAGCGCGGCCGCGCTCGTCGCCTTGGCAGCAGCGTTCACCACCGGCCGTCGCCGCGCCCAGCCAAAACCGGTATCAGGCGCGAAGGTCGTTCCGTTGCCGAGCCCTCGGCTCGAGCAGCGCCGCGCGGCCTGAGCTTCGCACCGGCCCTCGTATCATGGCCACGTGCGCTTCTACCTGACAACGCCGATCTACTACGTCAACTCGACGCCGAGCATCGGCAACGCCTACACGACCTCGATCGGCGACATGTTCGTCCGCCACCAGCGGCAGCGCGGGGCCGACACCTTCTTCCTCACCGGCGTGGACGAGCACGCCACGAAGGTTTGGCGCGTGGCCGAAGAGCAAGGGCTGGAAGCGCAGGAGTACGCCGACCGAATTGCCGTTCCCTGGCGCGAGCTCGCGCCTCGGGTCAACGCCGAGGTCGATTTCTTCCTCCGCACGAGTGACGAGGGCCACAAGCGCTTCGTGCGTGAGTTCCTGCAGCAGATCTACGACAACGGAGACGTCTACGAGGACGTCTACGCCGGCTGGTACTGCGTGGGCTGCGAGGAGTTCAAGAGCGAGGAAGAGCTCACCGACGAGAAGCTCTGCCCGATCCATCTCATGAAGCCCGAGTGGATCGAGGAGAAGAACTACTTCTTCCGGCTCTCTGCCTACCAGGATCGGCTGCTCGCGCTCTACGACGAGCGCCCCGATCTCGTCCTGCCCGACTTTCGCTACAACGAGGCACGCTCGTTCATCGCGGGCGGGCTCCGGGACTTCAGCATTTCGCGCGCGGGCCAGCCGTGGGGAATCCCTCTTCCGTGGGACGAGAGCCAGGTGGCATACGTCTGGGCCGACGCGCTTGTCAACTACGTGAGCGCTCTGACCTACGCGCGTCCGGGAGACGATCTCCGCGAGCGCTACTGGCCGGCCGTCCACCACCTGCTCGCGAAGGACATCATCCGCTTCCACTGCGTCTACTGGCCCGCGATGCTCCTGTCCGCCGGCTACGAGCCGCCCCAGCAGCTCTTCGTCCACGGCTACCTCCTCCTCAATGACCGCAAGATCTCGAAGTCGGCCGGAAACGCCATCGACCCGCTCGAGCTCGTCGACGTCTACGGAGCGGACGCTCTCCGGTATTGGATGGCGCGGGCGATCTCGTTCGGCCAGGACGGCAGCGTCTCGATCGAAGGGATCCGCGAACGGTACGAAAACGAGCTCGCCAACGATCTCGGCAACCTCCTGTCGCGCACGACGGCGATGGTCGCGCAATATCGCGATGGGAGCCTGCGGCGCGGCGACGGCGAGCCTCCCTTCGACTTCACGACGCTGGGCGAGGACGTCGCGGCGCGGATGGACGGCTTCGACGTCACGGGCGCGCTCGACTCGGTCTGGGACGGAGTGCGCGCACTCAATCAGTACGTCACCGCCGAGGCGCCGTGGCAGCTGGCAAAGGACGAGGCGAACGCGGCCCACCTCGACGGCGTCCTCTACAACCTGGTCGACGGACTGACCGCCATTGCCGTTGCGCTTGCGCCGTTCCTGCCGGAGACGGCGCCGCGCATCCTCGCAGCGCTCAACCAGTCCGAGGATCTCGCGTGGGAGCGAGTCCGAACCGGGGTCGCGGAAGAGGTGGACGGAATCGCCGCCGCCAAGCCGCTCTTCCCGCGGATCGAGCTGCCGCAAGCTGCTGCGTGATCGACACGCACGCGCACCTCACCGCGCTCGACGATCCCGACGAGGTGGTCGAACGCGCCGCCGGAGTGGGCGTGACACGCATCCTCACCGTCGGCACCGACATCGAGGACTGCCGCAGGGCGCTTGCGCTCGCCGAACGGCACGACGGCGTCTTCGCGATTCTCGGCATCCACCCCCACGAGGCGGGGACGGCCACTGCGGACGACCTCGCCGAGTTGCGGGAGCTGCTCCAGCATCCGAAGGCGATCGCTGTGGGGGAGACCGGGCTCGACTGGTTCCGGGACTACGCGCCGCGCGACGATCAGCGTCGCCTCTTCGCAGCCGAGCTCGCGCTCGCCTCCGAGCTCGGGAAGCCCGTCGTGATCCACACCCGCGCTGCGGACGACGACACGCTCGAGGCGCTGGGCGACTTCGCGGGAACGGTCGTCCTCCACTGCTTCTCGTCGCCACGAATGCTGCCGACGGCGCTCGCCCGCGACTGGTACGTCTCGTTCGCGGGCAACGCGACCTTTCCGAAGGCCGTCGATCTCCGCCTCGCCGCGACGGAGGTTCCCGCGGAACGGCTGCTCGCCGAGACCGACTCGCCCTACCTCGCACCGCAGCCCGTCCGCGGGCGGCGGAACGAGCCTGCGAACGTCGTGCACACGCTTGCGACGCTTGCCCGCGCGCGCGACGAGGAGCAGAACGACCTCGAGCGCCGCATCGAGCGGAACGCGACCGAATGCTTCTCGCTTCCATGAGCACGCGTCCGAAGAAGGAGTACGGGCAGCACTTCCTGCGCGACCCGAACATCCTCGAGGTGATCGGCCGCCTCGCGGAGCTCGCGCCGCGCGACGTCGTGCTCGAGATCGGCCCCGGGCAGGGAGTGCTCACGCGCTATCTCGCCGAACGCGTCCGACATGTCCACTCCGTCGAGATCGACCGCGCGCTCGAGCCCGATCTCACCGGGCTCGCGGACAACGTCGACGTCGTCTTCGGCGATGCACTTCGGATCGGGCTGCCGCACGACGCGACGAAGCTCGTGGCCAACCTCCCGTACAACATCGCCACGCCGCTGATCGTGGAGAGCCTCGACGGGCTGCCGAACGTTCGCCTCTGGTGCGTCATGGTGCAGCGGGAGGTCGCCGACCGTCTCTTCGCCGGCCCCGGGACGAAGGACTACGGCGCCGTCTCCGTGCTGGTCCAGCTCGCTGCCGAGCGAACCGGCTTCCATCCGGTCTCACGGTGGGTCTTCCAGCCTCCGCCGAACGTCGACTCGGCTCTCGTCGCGTTTCGACGGAAAGAGCTTCCTGCGGACTTCGGTCGCCTGAAGGAGGTGGTCGCGGCATCGTTTGCGCACCGCCGCAAGACGCTTCCGAACTCGCTCGCGCTCGCGGGCCTCGCCTCCCGCGAGTGGGCAGCGGAGGCTCTTTCCACGATCGGTCGACCTTCCGACGCGCGCGCGGAAGCCCTGGCTCCGCCGGACTTCGTTGCCCTGGCGAAGGCGTTGCAGTGAGAGCACCCGCCGCGGCGAAGATCAACCTCACGCTCGTCGTCGGCCCTCTCCGCGACGACGGCAAGCACGAGGTTCTGACCGTCCTGCAACGGATCGACCTCGTCGACCGGATCGAGCTCGACAACGCACGGGCGCTGCAGATCGAAGGGTTTCCGAACGACACGCTCGTCCGTTCCGCGCTCGAGGAGCTCGCTCGGAGCGCGGGCCTCGAGCCGCGGTGGCGCGTCCGGATCGAGAAGGCGATCCCGGTCGCCGCCGGCCTCGGCGGCGGGAGCTCGGACGCAGCGACGGCTCTCAGGCTCGCCAACGACACGCTCGACGAGCCACGTCCCCTGGATGAGCTGCTCCCGATCGCAGCCGGGATCGGGGCCGACGTCCCGTTCTTCCTCTCGGACGGCCCGCAGCTCGGTCGCGGCGACGGGAGCGAGCTCGAACCGCTCGACCTGCCGCAGGACTTCTGGGTACTCGTCCTCCTTCCGCGGGGAGCGGTGAAGGCGTCGACACGGGACGTCTACGCGGCCTTCGACGCGCGCCACGGCGCGGCCGGCTTCGCCGAGCGCCGCCAGCTTCTGTTCGACCGGCTCTCCGAGGTGCAACGCCCGCGGGATCTCGCCGCGCTGCCCGCGAACGACCTCGTGAGCTCGCCGCTGGCGGACACGATTCTGGAGGCCGGCGCGTTCCGCGCCGACGTCTCCGGCGCCGGTCCTGCGCTGTACGGTCTCTTCCACCATCGGCGCGACGCCGACGCTGCGAGGCGCACGCTGCGTCGGCTCGGCCAGACTTGGCTCGCGGCACCGGCCTGGTACGGTTGACGCAAATGTCGTCGCACGCCGTCGAGCGTCCGGGCAACCAGGACGGGTGGTTCCACCGCCACCGCTTCCGCATTGTGCTCTGGGTCGCGGTCGCCGAGGGCCTGCTCGCCTGGGCGACGCACGGCCTACACATCGGGACGATCATCGTCCTCGGCGTCATCGCCGTTGCCTGCCTGATCCTCTACCGCTACACGACCGAGCGAACGAAGTCGGCGTTCCTGCACGAGGCGACGTGGCTGCTGGCGGCGTCGCAGCTCGGGGCCACGATCCTCGTCGCCGCGGGCTACATCCTGATCGGCGCGCTGATCGTCCTGCTCGTGATTTTCGCGCTCATCGCCCTGGGTCTTCTGCTACTCGACCGTCGCTAGACTTCCGTGCCCCTGGGGCGTAGCCAAGTGGTAAGGCAACGGGTTTTGGTCCCGTGATCCCAGGTTCGAATCCTGGCGCCCCAGCCACCTTTCCCTGACATGGCAGACGAACTCGCAGCAGTCGTGATGGCCGCCGGAATCGGCACGCGCATGAAGAGCGCGACGCCGAAGCACCTGCACCCGCTGCTCGGCCGGCGGATGGTCGACTGGGTGATCGAGGCAGCGCGGGGCGCCGGGGTGGAGCGGCTCGTCGTCGTCGCTTCGCCGCAGACGAGCGACCTGCTGGACGGCGTGGAGGTCGCCGTACAACACGAGCCGCTCGGTACGGGCGACGCAGTCCGTTGCGCGCGCCCCACGCTCCAGGGCTTCGACGGCGACGTCCTCGTGCTCAACGGCGACGTCCCTGCGCTCAGGCCGGAGACGATTCGCGAGCTCGTCGAGACGCACCGCTCGGCAGGCGCCGCGGCCACCGTCCTTTCCTTCGAGCCGCCCGACGCGGGCGCCTACGGACGCATCGTTCGCGACGTCGACGGCCGGCTCGCGAAGATCGTCGAGGCCGGCGACGCGTCCGCCGAAGAGCTTGCTCTCGGCGAGGTCAACTCCGGGATCTACGTCTTCCGCTCGGAGAAGCTCTGGCCGGCGCTCGAGCGGCTCGACGCGCACAACGCGCAAGGCGAGCTCTACGTGACCGACACGCTCGGCCTGCTCGTCGCGGACGGCGAGGGGTGCGCCGTGCAGCGTGCGGCCGATCCGCTCGAAGCCGAGGGCGTCAACACCCGCGCCGAGCTCGCGCTCGCAGCAGCTTCCCTCCGTGACCGGATCAACGAGACCCACATGCTCGCCGGCGTGACGATCGTCGACCCGGCTTCGACGTGGATCGAGGCGGGCGTGGAGATCGACCCGGACGTCGTGATCCATCCGTACTCGGTGATCCGCGGCGGCGTGCGGATCGAGACCGGCGCAGAGATCGGACCGTTCGCCTATGTTCGGCCCGTGACCGTGATCGGCGAGGGGGCGAAGATCGGCACGTTCGTGGAGGTGAAGAACGCCGCGCTCGGAGCGCGGGCGAAGATCCCGCACCTTTCCTATGTCGGTGACGCCGAGGTGGGGGAGGGGTCGAACGTCGCGGCCGGCAACATCACGGCCAACTTCAAGCATCCGCCCGGCGAGCCGAAGGCGCGGACGAAGATCGGCCGCAACGTCAGGACCGGCGTGGACACTGTCTTCGATGCTCCGGTCGAGGTTGGCGACGACGCTTGGATTGCAGCGGGCTCCGTCATCACGGATGATGTCCCTCCCGGTTCGTTGGCCGGGTTCGCCCCGCGGCAGGAAACGAAGGAAGGCTGGGTCTACGAGAAGCATGGAAAGCCCGACGGCGACGACTGAGCTGGCCCTGCCGGGCCTGGAGGGGAAAGTCGCGATGAGCGAACCTTCGCCGCAGCACTACATCGTGCGCGGACCCGAGAAGCGCCTCATGGTCTTTGCGGGCCGCTCGCACCCGGCGCTGGCCGCCGCGATGGCCGAGAAGCTCGGCGTGGAGCTCGGCGACGTCGAGCTCGGCACGTTCCCGAACGACGAGACGTACTGCCGCTATCTCGAGTCGATCCGCGGTGCCGACGTCTTCATCGTGCAGACGGGCTCCCCGCCGGTGGACAAGAACCTGATGGAGCTCGTCCTGATGATCCAGGCGGCGAAGCTCGCCTCCGCCAAGCGGATCACGGCCGTGATCCCGTGGTTCCCCTACTCGCGGCAGGACCGGAAGGCGAAGCCACGCGAGCCGATCTCGGCGCGCCTCGTCGCGGACATGCTCCAGCTGGCGGGCGTGGACCGAGTGCTCACGATGGATCTTCACGCCGGCCAGATCCAGGGCTTCTTCACGATTCCGGTCGACCACATGACCGCACTGCAGTTGTTCGCGACTCACTTCCGCGATCTCGGGCTCACCGGCGAAGGTGTCGTCGCCGTCGCGCCCGACGCCGGCCGCGCGAAGCACGCGGTGCGCTTCGCGGAGATGATCGAGGCGAGCTTCGCGATCATGCACAAGATGCGGGTGACCGCCGACTACGTCGAGATGACGGAGGTCACTGGGAAGGTGCGCGACCGGATCGCGATCGTCGGCGACGACGTCTCGACGACCGGAAGCACGCTGATCGCCGGCGCGCGGGCGCTCAAGGATCACGGCGCCACCGAGGTGAACGTGTTCGTCACGCACGCCCTCTTCTCCGGCGAGGCGCTCGAGCGGCTCGACGAGTCGGAGGTCGACCGGATCGTCGTCACGGACTCCGTCCCCATCGACCCGCGCAACCGCCCCGAGAAGATGACCGTCCTCAGCGTCTCCGGCCTGCTCGCGGAGGCGATCATGAACGTCTTCGCCGACGACTCCGTCTCGGCGATCTTCGGCGGCGAGAACCAGCTCTTCTAGCGGCGCTGCTGGGGGGTGCGGCGCACTCTGCTGCGAACGCGTTGCTGGCCGCGTGCGTCTTCTCCCTGACCGGCGATCCGGGTTCGCCCTGACCACGCTGCCAACGGCCGGTGCGAGAATGCACG
>JAICME010000085.1 GCA_025929425.1 Thermoleophilia bacterium
CACCGCAACGGACCGATCGGCAACTTCGACGTCGCCTTCATCAGCCGCTATGCCAAGTTCGCCAGCCTCCAGCGGTAGCCCGCTCGAAGCTCGCTGCCTCGGCTGTGGGCGCGAGTTCGAGACGGAGCAGGTCGTCCTGCTCGGTCAGCGATTTCCGGCCGAGCGTTACTGCCGGATGTGCCGCGCAACCGAGCAGGTCGTCGATCAGCAGCGCCGCGCGGACGAACGGTGGGCGCGCGTCCAGGTTCCGTCGGCGTACGACGACTGCACCTTCGAGAACTTCGAGCCCGTTCCCGACACACGCAACGCGATCGCCGTCTGCCGGCAGTGGACAAAGGAGTTTCGTGCCGGCACCGACCTGCGCCAGGGACTCCTCCTGCGCGGCAACCCCGGCGCCGGCAAGACGCATCTCGCGGTCGCGATCCTGCGCGAGGTGATCTGGAGCGACCGCGAGCCGAGGCCGACCGCGCTCTTCCTCAACGTGCCCGCCTGGCTGAACGCCCTGCGCGAGAGCTACGGCGACGGCGAGCCACCGCCGAACCCATCGGGCTACGGCCTCGTCGTCCTCGACGACCTCGGCGCCGAGGACTGGTCGAGCTGGGCCCGCGACCGGATCTACAACCTCGTCAACCAGCGCGAGCAGCAGCGGAGGCTCGTGATCGTGACGACGAACCACGAGTGGCGCGAGCTCGCGGGCCGGGTCGGGGGGCCGACCGCGAGTCGTCTGCGGCGGCTGGCGCGCGAAGTCCACGTGGACGCCCGCGGCGACTACCGCGAGCGCGAAGCGGCGTAAGCGCCGCCGCACGAGGGCATACTTCTCCGCCGTGTCCGCCACCGTCATCGTGGGCGCGCAGTGGGGCGACGAGGGCAAGGGCAAGATCGTCGACCTGCTCGCCCGGGACTCCGACCTCGTGTGCCGCTACAACGGCGGCCCGAACGCCGGGCACACCCTCGTCGTCGACGGCGAGACGTACAAGCTGAAGCACATCCCCTCGGGGATCCTGCAGGGCAAGGAGTGCGTGATCGGCGCCGGGTGCGTCGTCAACCCGGAGGTGCTGATCTCCGAGCTCGACGACCTCGGCTCGCGCGGCGTCGCGACCGACCTCGTGCGGCTCTCCGGCAACGCGCACCTGATCATGCCGTGGCATCTCGCTATCGACCAGGCGAGCGAGCGACGCCTCGGCAAGCTCGCGATCGGCACGACGAAGCGCGGCATCGGCCCCTGCTACGCCGACAAGGCGATGCGGCTCGGGATCCGCGTCCAGGACATCCTCGACCCGAAGATCCTCCGCCAGAAGATCGAGGTCGCGCTCGCCGAGAAGAACCTCTGGCTCGAGCGCGTCTACGGCGAGCAGCCCATCTCCCTCGAAGGGCTCGTCGAGCAGCACGAAGCCTTCGCAGAGCGCCTCCGCCCCCTCATCGTCGATGCGTCGCTCGTCATCGACACGGCGCTCCGGGACGGGAAGCGGGTCCTCTTCGACGGCGCCCACGGGACGCTGCTCGATCTCGACCACGGGACGTACCCCTTCGTCACCTCGTCGCCGACCGTTGCGGGCGGCGCCGCAGTCGGCACAGGGATGGGCCCCACGCGGATCGACAGCGTGATCGGCGTCGCGAAGTCCTACGTGACCCGCGTCGGCCAGGGGCCGTTCCCATCCGAGATCGAAGGTCCCGACCAGGGACGGCTGCGCGAGCTCGGCGGCGAATACGGAACGGTGACCGGCCGCGAGCGCCGCTGCGGCTGGCTCGATCTCGTCGCCCTCCGCTACGCGGTGCGCCTGAACGGAATCGACCGGCTCGCGCTGACGAAGCTCGACGTCCTCTCCCACTTCGCGGAGCTGCCGATCTGCGTCCGCTACCGCACGCGCGGAGGCGGCGAGACCCGCGACTTCCCCGCGCACCAGAGCGACTTCCACGCCGCCGAGCCGGTGTACGACGTGCTCGACGGCTGGCAGGAGCCACTCGACGAGTGCTCGTCCGTCGCCGAGCTACCGGCCGCTGCGCAAGGCTACGTCGAGTTCGTGGAGCGCGAGCTCGAGGTCGAGGTCACGCTCGTCGGCACGGGAGCCGAACGCTCCTCCGTGCTCACGCGGGCGTAACAGCGGCGGCGAAGGCGCGGGCGTTGAGCTCGAAGGGCCCGTCCGGGCTGCCGAGCTGACGGTGGAGCTCGTCGTGGGCGCGCTCATGCGCTTCCGCGTCGAGGGACGCAATCCAGTGCCCCGCGGGGCCCACGCCGCGCTGAAGGGTCTGCCAGAACTCGTCGTAGTCCCGGTACGCAGTGGTCACGTCGAGCTCGGCGGACTCGACCTCTCCCAGCGGAGCGAGGAGGCCGTCGATCTCGTGCCGCGTCCGGTAGCGGCGCGGCTCGGCGAGGTTCGACGCGCCGATCGCCTCCGCGGTTCGGTCGATCGCCACGAACATGTCGACCTCCGCGACGCCCCACATGCACACCGCGATCCGCCGGGCGACGCGCGCCATCTCGGCAACCGCGGCCGGCCCGTCCGGCACGAAGGCGACGACGAGCTGCGCAAGCGCCAGATCGAACGCCCCGTCTTCGAACGGCAGCTCGTCCGCCGGCGCCTCGTGCACCTCGACGTCGGGAAAGCGCGTCCCGAACGCGGCGACGAACTCCGGCGACGGATCCACTGCGGCCACCGACGCACCCCGCGCGACCAGCTCTCCGGTCAGAGCGCCGGTGCCCGCGCCGACATCGAGCGCGCGCATGCCCGAGCTCGCGCCGGCGAACTCCGCGAAACGCACGGCGAGCTGCCTCGAGTAGCGCCCCATGAAGTCGTCGTACGCGTCGCTGTCGACCCGGAACTGCGAATTCACGACGCGAGGGTATCGAGATCGGCCGGTGTGTTGACGTTCGCGAGTAGCTTCTCGTCCAGCTCGATCCGGGCGGTGTCGAGCCGCGCGAGGACGGTGCGAAGCGCGCGCTCGCCGGTCTCGAACGCCGGCAGTGCCCCGCGTGCGACCGCGCAGGGGAGTGGTCCAGCCTGCGCGACGGCCGCCTCCCGACAGGCATCCGCAAGCGACCGGAGCGCGCCGGCCGTCAGGAGCGGCATGTCGACGGGAATGGCGATCGCGACCTCATTCGTCGCGGCCCGCAGGCCGGCCGCGATCGCGGCGACCGGGCCGGTGCCGGGATCGGCCAGTCCGTCGCCGCCGACGACGAACCGCTCCTCGCAGACCTCGCCGAGCAACCGCCAGGCGCGTTCGCCGAGCGTCTCGTCCCCGAACCGGGCGAGGGACTTCGGAGATCCGAACCGGGTGCTCGCGCCGCCGGCGAGCAGGATCCCGGTCAGTGCTCGATCCGCCACGGCTCCGTGTAGACGTTGACGGAGCCGCCACGGACGAAGCCGCACAGCGTCACGCCGCGGTCGACGGCGAGGTCGACGGCGAGGCTCGACGGAGCGCCCACCGCGACGAGAACCGGACAGCCGGCGACGGCAGCTTTCTGGACGAGCTCGAACGAGAGGCGCCCGCTGACGCAAAGCACGTGCTCGGCGAGCGGCAGCAGCCCCTCCCGGAACGCCCAGCCGACGACCTTGTCCATCGCGTTGTGCCGGCCCACGTCCTCACGGACGCACAGCGGGTCGCCGGCCGCGGAGAAGAGCCCCGTCGCGTGGAGGCCGCCGGTCGCCGCGAATGCGGCCTGCGCCTCGCAGAGCCGGTCGGGCAGCGACGCGACGAGCCCCGACGCGAGCCGCAGCTCGGACTCGACCCTCGGCGCCTCGACCGCGACCGCCTCGAGCGCTCCCTTGCCGCAGACCCCGCACGAGGACGAGGTGTAGAAGCTCCGCTGCAGGCGTGCGGGATCGAAGCCGGGCGCGTCGACGTCGACGCTGTTCGCGGCGAGATCGTCCGGCAGGCGTGCCCCGGACGGCCGCAGGCCCTCGGAGAGGCAGAAGCCCAGCGCGAGCTCCTCGTCGTGACCCGGCGTCCGCATCGTGACCGCGACCGGCTGCCCGCCGATCCGGATCTCCAGCGGCTCCTCGACCGCCACCCGGTCGCGCTCGGTGGCGCCGGCCGGGAGCCGGAGGACGTCGACCACGGCGGCCGAGTAGGGCGGCGCGTGCATCAGCGCCCGCAGCGTAACCGCGGTGTCAGGCGCTGTCGGCTGTGTCGAGCCCTGCGTCGGCGACGGCGCGGGTCGCGACGAGGTGCTCGGAGACGGCGCGGTAGCCGTTGATCGCTGCGGCGACATCTCC
Organism: Thermoleophilia bacterium; assembly: GCA_025929425.1. Lineage (GTDB taxonomy): Bacteria > Actinomycetota > Thermoleophilia > Gaiellales > Gaiellaceae > Palsa-739. The sequence goes on from JAICME010000085.1 coordinate 4,215, forward strand.
GGGCGAGAGCTCCTCGGAGCCACGTTCGGCCGCTTCGACGATGTCGTGAGCGGCGAGGTACTCGGCGACGACCTCCCGTTCCTCCCCCTCGCGCACAACCGGGTCGGTCAGGTCGTAGCCGCTCTCCTCGAGCATCCGCGCGACGAGCCGGTCGAGCTCTCCCAGAGCGTCGGTCGCATTCGCCCGAATGCTGTCCTCGAGCGTCTGCCACTCGCTCTCCCACGCATGGCGGTCGAGACCAGGTTCCGTCATGGCCGAATCCTGCGCCGCCGGCCCGGAATCGAAACGCGGGCCGGCGCCCGCGGCAAATAACGGAAGTTCGGCCGCGCGCCGCTGGCAGGCTTAGGATCGGTCCGTGCGCGTGCTTGTCGTCGGGTCGGGGGGTCGCGAGCACGCACTCGCCTGGTCGCTCTCGCGGAGCGGAAGCCTCACCGAGCTTCACGCCGCGCCGGGGAATCCCGGGATCTCGGCGCTCGCGCACTGCCATCCCGTGCGAGCCGACGACCAATCGGCGCTCGTCTCGCTCGCCCGGGAGCTGCGGATCGACCTCGTCGTCGTCGGCCCGGAGGCTCCCCTCGTCGCGGGCCTGGCGGACGAGTTGCGCCACCGCGGCGTCGCCGTCTTCGGCCCGAGCGCGGCGGCGGCCCGCATCGAGGGCTCGAAGTCGTTCGCCAAGGAGGTGATGGAGGCTGCCGGAGTGCCGACCGCGAAGACGCTGCCTGTCGCCCGGCCGCCGTGCGTCGTCAAGATCGACGGGCTCGCCGCCGGCAAGGGCGTCTGGGTCTGTCGCACGCGGGCGGAGCTGGACGAGGCGCTCCCGGCCGCCGAGGCGCTCGGGCAGCCGTTCCACGTCGAGGAGTTGCTCGAGGGGCCCGAGCTCTCCGTCTTCGCCCTCTGCGCCGGCGAGGACGCGGTCGCGTTCCCACCGGCGCGCGACTACAAGCGAATCGGCGACGGAAACGCGGGCCCGAACACCGGCGGCATGGGCTCGTTCTCGCCGCTTCCCGACGTTCCCGACGGGGCGGCCGACGGGATCGTGGAGCTCGTCCACCTTCCCGTGCTCCGCGAGCTCGCGCGGCGAGGCAGCCCGTTCCAGGGCCTCCTGTACGCGGGACTGATGCAGACCGGCGACGGCCTCCGGGTGATCGAGTTCAACTGCCGCTTCGGGGATCCGGAGACGCAGTCGCTCCTGCCGCGGCTCGAGAGCGACCTCATCCCACTTCTCGCCGGCGACCTGTCGCAGGCGCCCCGGGTCGCGGATCGAGCCGCCGTCACCGTCGTGCTCGCCGGCGCCGGCTATCCCGAGCGCAGCGACCAGGGCACGCCGATCGAGGGAGTCGCGGACGCGGAGGCCACCGGCGCTCTCGTCCTCCACGCGGGGACGGCGCTACACGGTGGCAGGCTCGTGACGAACGGCGGCCGCATCCTGAACGTCGTCGGTGTGGGCGCGACGGTCGCCGAAGCGCGAACCGCAGCCTACGAAGCGGCGTCGCGCATAGATTTCGCCGGCATGCAATTCCGGAAGGACATCGCGAGTGGCTGACGGCCCCCGCGTCGGGATCCTCGTCGGCTCCGACTCGGACCGCGAGCGGATGCAGGGCGCGACGGCGCTCCTCGACGAGGCCGGCGTCGGCTACGAGTTCGAGGTGCGGTCGGCACACCGGACGCCGGACGCGGTCGCCGAGTACGCGAAGACCGCCCGCGACCGTGGACTCCGCGTACTCATCTGCGGCGCCGGTCTGGCGGCCGCGCTACCGGGCGCGGTCGCGGCGCACACCGACCTCCCCGTGATCGGCGTCCCCCTTCGCTCGAGCCTCAGCGTCCTCGACGGCCTCGACGCGCTGCTCGCGATCGCGCAGATGCCGCCCGGTGTGCCCGTCGCCGCGGTGGGCGTCGACAACGCGAAGAACGCCGCCGCGCTCGCGCTCCGCATCCTGAACGCGTAGCGCGCTCAGCCCACGATGTTGGTACCGCCGCGCGGAAGCGCGAGGTGGCCGACTCCCTGGGATGCGAGCGCGTGTGCGAGGACGCGATGCGCCGCGAGCTGCGTGTAGCCGCAGTGGCAGCTCGCGCCGCCCTGGGTCGTCACGCCGGCGAAATCGACGTCCCGGTGATAGCGCCTGTGGGCGATCCGGGCCAGCTCCGCCCACTGCCGCGCCATGGCGGAGTAGTAGATCTCCGGCAGCGCCTTCGTGTGTCGGAGCCCGCCCGCGACGTACCACATCTGTCGCGCGCTCCAGATCGCGCCGACGCCGCCGTCGAGCGAGCCGTAGTCGTAGAGCGTGTGCCCGTGAACGGCCGCGCGGAAGCCGTGGAAGAACTGCTTCGTCCGGCGGAAGCTCCGGTCCCAGGCGGGCTCGGCGTCGTCGGCGGCCGCCGACTCGACGTGCGCGGCCAGGCCGTACCGGCGCAGCAGGCGGCCGACCTTGTTGGTGGCGCGGGCCCAGCGGACGCCGGCGGCGTACGCGCTCGGCACGTGCGGGTGATAGTTGCTCGTGCCGCGCGCGAGCGTGATGTGCGCCCGCGACCCCCGGTGGAGGCAGCGGACGTATCCGCGCGCGTAGCCGACCGTCGCGATCGTGATCTTGTGGTTCGGCGCGAAGCGATTCGAGAAGAGGATCGTCCCGTAGCCGTGGTGCTTGTGCGCCGGCTTGCCGAAGTCGAGGATGACGATGCCTGTCTCGTGGCGCTGCGCAGCGAGGCAGCCCTGGCGCGCGAGGATCCACGGCTTCGTCGTCCGCTCGTAGATCGACGACGTAGTGCCGCGGAGGCGATGCAACTCCCACGGCTGGCGATGCGCCGCCGCCGGGCGCCGGTGCGACGACTTCGGCTTGCGAGCCGTCGCATGCCAGGCCGCTGCCGGCGCGCTCATGTGCGGCGCGAAGCTCGGGTCGAGGCTCCTTGCACCATGGCCGGGAAGAACGAAGGCGAGAGCGGCGCTCGCACCGGCGAGGGTGGCCGCGAGGGCAGTTGCAACGGAGAACGCGTACCTCTTCGAAAGCATCTTCATACAGGTTTAGAGGGGTAAAGCCGCGCCAGAGTAGCGGTGTCCTCCGCGAGTCGCAGGACGCGTTTACATGCACCGAACGCCGACGGACGAGGGCTCTAGACTGGTGCCGTGATCGCCCGCTACTCGCGCTCGGCCATGGCCAGGATCTGGTCGGACGAGGGGAAGCTGGCCACGTGGCTCGAGGTCGAGCTTGCGGCGACCGCGGCGTGGGCGGAGCTCGGAGTGGTGCCAAGGGACGCGGCCGCACAGATCGCGGGGGCGAGCCCGCCGTCACCGGAGCGCGTGGCCGAGCTCGAGGCGACGCTCCACCACGACACCGCGGCGTTCGTCGATGCGGTCGCAGAGCAGCTCGGCGAGGACGGCCGCTGGTTTCACTACGGCCTCACATCGTCCGACGTCGTCGACACGGCGCTCTCCGTGCAGATCCGCGAAGCCGGCGCGCTGATCGTCGCGGGCCTCGACCGTGCCTTCGCGGCCGTCGAGGCGCGCGCGCAGGAGCACCGCGACACGCTCCAGATCGGCCGTACGCATGGTGTCCACGCCGAGCCGACGACGTTCGGGCTGAAGCTCGCGGGCTGGGCGTTCGAGCTGGCCCGCGGCCGCGAGCGCGTGGCGCGCGCGCTCGAAGGAATGCGCGTCGGCAAGCTCTCCGGTGCCGTCGGCACCTACGCCGCGACGGACCCCGAGCTCGAACGGCTCGCCTGCGAGCGGCTCGGCCTCGAGCCGGCACCGACCTCCACCCAGATCCTCCAGCGCGACCGGCACGCCGAGCTGCTCTCGGCCCTCGCCGTCGTCGCCTCGTCACTCGATGCGTTCGCACTCGAGATCAGGCACCTCGCGCGGACCGAGGTCGGGGAGGTGCAGGAGCCGTTCGGCCGCGGGCAGAAGGGCTCGTCGGCGATGCCGCACAAGCGGAACCCCGTCGTCGCCGAGCGGATCTGCGGGCTCGCGCGCGTCGTCCGTGCCTGCTCGCTCGTCGGGCTCGAGAACGTCGCTCTCTGGCACGAGCGCGATATCTCCCACTCGTCGGCCGAACGTATCGCGATTCCCGACGCCTTTCTGGCGCTCGACTACATGCTCGACCGCTTTGCCTGGCTGGTGGAAGGCCTCGTCGTCCGTCCCGAGAGGATGCGCCGGAATCTCGAGGCGAGCCACTTCCTCTTCTTCAGCCAGCGTGTCCTCAACGCGCTCGTCGAGTCGGGCCTCGCGCGCGACGACGCCTACCGTCTCGTCCAGCGTGCGGCGATGCGGGCCTGGGAGGAGGAGCTCGACTTCCGTGAGCTCTGCCGCAGCGACGACGAGATCGCCTCGCGCATCGACCTCGATTCGACTTTCGACATCGACGCGTACACGCGTCACGTCGACACCGTGTTCGCCCGCCTCGAAGCCCTCAAGGAGGAGCCCCTACATGCCTGAGACCCACATCGCGTCCGGGAAGGTGCGTGAGATCTATGCCATCGACGACGAGCGCCTGTTGCTCGTCGCCTCCGACCGGATCTCGACCTTCGACGTCGTCCTGCCCACCGAGATCCCGGACAAGGGACGAGTCCTGACCGGTCTCTCGGGCTACTGGTTCACGCTCCTCGCGCCGATCGTCCCGAACCACATGCTCGCGATCCGCGACGACGGGCGGTCGATGGAATGCCGTCGGCTCGAGATGCTTCCGATCGAGTGCGTCGTCCGCGGCTATCTCGCCGGATCCGGCTGGAAGGACTACCGCGCGAGCGGCGAGGTCTGCGGACACCGGCTGCCGGAAGGGCTGCTCGAATCGGACAAGCTGCCCGAGCCGATCTTCACGCCGGCGACGAAGGCGCAGGAGGGGCACGACGAGAACATCACGCGCGACCAGGCGGCGGAGCTCATCGGCGAGGAGCGGCTGCGAGAGGTCGAGGAGGTCTCGCTGCGGCTCTACAAGACCGCGGCCGACCATGCGCTACGCGCGGGGTTGATCATCGCCGACACGAAGTTCGAGCTCGGGCTCGATCCCGACGGCAACCTCGTGCTGGGCGACGAGGCCCTCACGCCCGATTCGTCGCGCTTCTGGCCCGGCGAGGAGTACGAGCCCGGCCGCGCGCAGGACAGCTTCGACAAGCAGTTCGTCCGCGACTACTGCGAGACGACCGGCTGGGACAAGACCGATCCCGGCCCCGAGCTGCCCGACGAGGTGGTGCAGGTCACCCGCGCGAAGTACCACGAGGCGTTCGAGCGGCTGACGACGATCCCGTTCCCGGCGTACCTCGACGACCCGAACGTGGTGCTCGGATGAGGGCTGCCGTCCGCAGGGCGACCGTCCTCGTCCGCCCGAAGCCGGGAATCCTCGACCCGCAGGGCGAGGCGGTCTGTTCGGCGCTCGGCCACCTCGGCTTCGAGGTTCAGGACGCTCGCATCGGCAAGGTGATCGACCTCGAGGTCGAGGCCGCCGACGAAAAGGCCGCCAAGGCGGAGGTCGAGCGGATGTGCGAGCAGCTCCTCGCCAACCCGCTGATCGAGTCGTACGAGGTGGAGATCCTTGGCTAGCCCCCAGCCCCGTATCGGCGTCGTCACGTATCCCGGCTCGCAGGACGACCGCGACGCGCTCTGGGCTCTTGCGGCGCTCGACGCCGAGGCCGTGCCGGTCTGGCACGACGAGGCCGAGCTCCCGGACGTCGATGCAGTCGTGCTTCCCGGAGGCTTCTCGTACGGGGACTACCTCCGCTGCGGCGCCCTCGCGCGCTTCTCGCCGGCGACGGCGGCGGTGGTCGAGTTCGCCGCCGCGGGTGGGCTCGTCCTCGGGATCTGCAACGGCTTCCAGATCCTCTGCGAGGCGGGGCTCCTGCCGGGAGCCCTCTTGCGGAACGAGTCGCTTCGCTTCGTCTGCCGGGACGTCGCCGTGACGGTCGAGCGCGCCGATCTGCCCTTCACGAGTCGATGCACGAAGGGCCGCAGGCTCGTGCTCCCGGTCAAGCACGGCGACGGGCGCTACCTGCCGCCGCCCGACCTCGACCCCGCCCAGGTCGTCCTGCGCTACGTCGACAACCCGAACGGCTCCGTGGACGACATCGCGGGAATCTGCAACGAGGCCGGGAACGTCATGGGCCTCATGCCGCATCCCGAGCATGCTGTCGATCCGCTGCTCGGCTCCGACGACGGCGCGCTTCTCCTCGCCTCTCTCGTCGACGCCGCCCGCGACCGGGTCCTCGCCGCGATCTAGATGTAGTTCCTGAGAGCGTTGTTCCATCCGGGTCTCCTTGGAGGCTGGAGCTGCCAAGCCACCAGCTCCAAGGAGGGTGATCCGGATGAAGTTGCACGCTAACGCGAGGACCTGTCCGC
>JAICME010000153.1 GCA_025929425.1 Thermoleophilia bacterium
ACCTTGAGGCTCCACTGCCCGGACTTCGCGTCGTACGTCGCCTCGTCGCTGATCCCCGGGCGCGGATAGCGCGACAGCCAGCCGGCGACCTTGGGGTAGTGCTCGAAGATCCGGAGCGCCTGCTGCTGCGTGAGCGACGCGCCCGGCTTCCGCGGAACGAACGGCGTCTGGACGAGGTGCCCTTTCCCGTCGTAGGCGGGGACCGTCGGAGTCGTGCGCGTCGACCCGAACGCCGAGGCGGCGAACGCGGCGGTTGCGAGCCCGGCGAGGGCGACGGCGAGGAGACCCCTCACCCGAGAAAGGCTACTCAGCAGCCGTGCGGCGAAACGACCAGAGCTTGTTCCCGACGAAGTTGAGCGGCGTCACGAGGACGATCGCCGCGGCCTGTGCCGAGAGCTTGCCGAGATCGCCGTAGGCGATCAGAAGGTGGAGCACGACGAGGTTCGCGCCGAGCGCGGCGAGCGAGACGATGAAGAAGCGCATCCCCTGGATCCCGACATGTCCCCGGTGCTCGCGAAACGTCCAGAGCCGGTTCCAGGTGTAGTTGCTCGTCACCGCGACGAGGAACGAGCAGGTCGCGGCGGCGAGGTAGTGCACGTGCCCGTGCAGGATCGCGTCGTAGACCGCGAGGTTGATGAGGTAACCGAGCGCCCCGACCACGCAGAACTTGCCGAGCTCCTGCCAGTTTCGGACGGAGCGGACCGCGGAGCGAAGTGACGCCCATGCTCGCCGGTGCTGCGTGGGGAGCGGGGCGGCGGGACGTTCCACGGTCGCCCGCGAGAGTAGCGCCTCTTGTGCCTCAGGCTGTGGAGACATATTCGATTCTTAGGCCGACGGGCTCGACCTCGCGCAGTGCCCCGTCCTGATCCACCATCAGCGTGACGACCGTGCCGTCGGGCGCGATCAGGAGATCGCGAAGCACGCCGAGCTCGTGCCGGACGCTCTCGACCGTGCCACCGAGACGCGCGCGCAGGGAGCGCGAGCGGCTCCGGTAGAAGTCCACGTCGTCGAGCAGGAGGAGGGCCGACGACACCGCGATCTGGTCTTCCCGCGGGTCCGCCGTGGCGTAGGGAAGAAAGCGCCGGCTCTCGTCTCCGCAGAGCACGACGAAGCCGAGCACCCGCCACTCCTCCGAGTCGAGCAGCACGTCCACCGGGCGGCCGAGACGGATGTCCTGCAGACACACAGGAAGCAGCAGCAACTCGATGGCAGACCTCGACCCCATGCGCCTCGTGCGTCCTAACCGATCGGCGGTACCGGAAACGCCGCCCATCATCCGGCCACGAGGGGAACGAACCGGCAGGAGACGGTGCGCGCGACGGCCGGTCCTTCCGGAGTCCGGACGACGACTTCGAGCCACTGCCCCTTCGAGCCGCCGACGGGGACGACCATCCGGCCACGCAGCTCGAGCTGCTCGTACAGCGCGGGCGGCGCCTCGAGGGCCGCGGCTGCGACCGCGATCGCGGCGAAGGGCGCATGCTCTGGAACGCCGCGGGTGCCGTCGCCGACGTGGAGGTGCACGCGGTCCGCGTAACCGGCCGCGGCGAGATTCCCGCGTGCCCACTCCGCGAGCTTCGGGATCCGCTCGATCGTGTGCACCTCGCCGGCGAGCTCGGCGAGCACCGCTGCCCCGTAGCCCGAGCCGGTGCCGACGTCGAGCACGCGCTCGTCGCCCCGGAGCGCCAGCTGCTCGGAGATGAGGGCGACCATGTACGGCTGCGAGATCGTCTGGCCGTCGCCGATGGGAAGCGCGGCGTCGGAGTACGCCTCCTCCCGCAGGTGCTGGGGCACGAAGAGCTCGCGCGGCACGCGCTCCATCGCGGCCAGCACCCGCTCGTCGTCGATGCCACGCCGGCGAAGCTGCCACTCGACCATCTGGGAGCGCTCGTCAGCCGACACCGGCGAGTGTCTCCATCGACGCGGGCACGGGGACGCCGAAGTGCTCGAGCACAGCCGGCGCGACGTCGGTGATGCGGCGTGGCTCCCCGCTGAGCCCGACCGTCACGAGCGGGACGAGCGAGTCGCCGACGATGAGCGAGCCGTGGCTGCCGCCCCCGGCGTGGTGACGGCCGCCGAGGTCGGCGAGCTCCCAGCCCTCCGCCGCCGAGACGAGCAGCTCCCCGGCGTTGGGATTTGCGAGAGCCGAACGCGCCCGCCAGGCCGCGTCCGGCTGGTCGAGCTTCTCCACGGGTGCGTCGGCTCCGTCCCGGCGAGCGACCACGTCGTCTCCGTCGCGACGAAGCGTGACCTCGACCGCCGGGAAGCCGTCGAGGCGCCGGGCCAGCTCGGCCGCATCCACTCGCGCTCCCGGCAGGAGGTAGACCTGGGCCGCGCGGTTCGAAGCCGTGACCACGACCTCCCCGGCAACGTCCTGGAACCGCTCCTCCAGACGCGCGACGCGCTCGACCGGGGTCTGGCCGTGATCGGACAGGAGCATGACGGCGTAACGGTCGAGGAACTCGTCGGGCCCGCCTGCCGCCTCGAACAGCGCGCCGATCGCCGCGTCGCACTGCTTGAGCGCGAGGCCGGCAGCCGCGCCGTCGGGGCCCGCAGCATGCGACGCGAAGTCGAAGCCGGAGAGGTAGTACGCGAGGAAGTCGAACCCGTCGCGCGTGACGAGCCAGCGCCCGGTCGCAGCCGCATACGCATCGACCGAACCGCCGCGGCGGCTCCGCACCGCGAACGGCGCTCCCGTCCGATCCGACTCGAAGAGACCGTAGAAGAAGAAGCGACGCGGCCCGTAGGCCGCCCGGTGCATTCCCGGCAGCGTCGGCGAATAGCGGTTCTTGCCGCGGTAGCAGGTGATGTTCACCGCGGCCGTCACGAGACCGGCGTCCTCGAGCGCCTCGTAGACGGTCACCGCGTCACGCGAGAGGTGACGCGCGTTCATGTTGAAGATCGGGTCGAGCAGCGACTGCGAGAGGCCGGCGGCACGGAGAGCCGCGAAGGACGAGCCGTACTCCACGATCCGCCGCTCCTGCCTGTTCCACCAGACGAGCGAGGGGATGTGGTGCACGCCGGGCCCGGCTCCGGTCGCGATCGAGGTGAGGCAGACGGGCGTGAGCGACGGGAAGACCGACGTCGCCCGCCGGTACTCGCCATGCTCGGCAAGGAAGGAGAGCGCCGGCGCCCGGCCGCTCTCGACCGCGCGCTCGAAGGCAGCCGGGGTCATCCCGTCGACGACGATCAGGACGAGCTTGCGTTGCATGCCGCGGGTTACTCGTCCCGGGCGAGCGTTCGCAAACCCGCGTACCGCTCGGGACGTGCCCGCCGGAGGCGCGCCGCGAGGGCGGGCAGGGCCAGCGCCTCGAGATAGCCGACGGCCGGGATCCAGGCTGCGGCCGCGAGGACGAGCGCCGCGCCGCCCACGAGCGCCGCCGTCCCGCCGCGCGTCCCTCCGCGCCTGAGCGCACCCGCCACGATCTGCGAGGCACCGAAACTGCCGAGAATCGCTCCCAGGATGCCGCCGAGGCGATCGATCCAGCCGCCGGTCTGCCACGACGCGATGGCGATCCCGAGAGCGGCGGCCGTCCCGGCGGCAGCGATCACGGCAACGACCAGCGCCGCCCGCCTGGTGCCGGCGAGGCTCACGAACAGCACCCCGACCGCCGCGCCGACCCCGACCGAGACGCCGATCCAGTACCACGATCCCATGGCAGAACCGTAACCGCGCGCGCCTTTCGTCCGTTGTGGCGCAGACCAGGCCGTATGAGGAGGAGCTTGCTTTGACCCCGGATGAACGCCCGCTGCTCGTGTTCTTCACATCCCGCCGTTCGGGACCGGCTCGCAGGATGGAGAGCCTGCTCGCCCACATCGCTCGCAAGGAGCGCGAGCGGCTCCGCGTCAGCAAGGTCGACGTCGAGGACCGGCCGGAGCTCGCCGAGCGCTTTCGCGTTGACCAGGTGCCGTCGCTCGCGCTCGTGGTCGACAACCGCGTCGTCTCCCGGCTCGAAGGCCGCGCGACCGCGCCGCGGATCGAGTCGATGCTCGAGCCGCACCTGGACGAGCCGGTCGCGGTCTAGCTCTCGAGTCGCGCGATCACGGCGAGCCCGAAGTCGGCGGCGCGCTTGCCGTCGATGACGCGGTGGTCGAACGTCACGGAGACGTTCCCCATCCGGCGAGCGACGACCTCGCCGTCGCGGACGACGGCCCGCTCCTCGATCCGGTGCACGCCGAGAATCGCGACCTCGGGATGGTTCACGAGCGGCGTCACGAAGAGGCCGGCCGCCTTGCCGGCGCTCGTCACCGTGAACGTCCCGCCGCGCAGCTCCTCCGGTTTCAGCGCTCCCGCGTGCGCCGCCTCCGCCAGACGGCGAACCTCGGCATCGAGCTCGTCGAGCGAGAGCTGTTCGCAGCCGTGCACGACAGGGACGACGAGTCCCTGCTCCGTCTGGACAGCGATCCCGATGTCGTAACGGTCGAGTAGCACCAGCTCTCCGTCCTCGACCCGCGCATTGAGCTCGGGGTACTCGGCGAGCGACTCGGCGACGGCCCGGAGGACGAGCGGGACGAGCCGTCTCAGGTCGACGTCCGAGAAGTCGCACTCCTCGACCCAGGTCACGGCCGGGATCTCACGGTGCGCGCGCGTCAGGTGCTCGAACATCTGCCGGCGAACGCCGCGCAGCGGCACCCTCTCGCCTTCGGCCGGCGGCGCGGCCGCCCCACCGCCCGCATTGCGCACGTCGTCCTCCGTGATCCGCCCTTGCGGCCCGGTGCCGGGGACCGTCGCCAGGTCGACGCCGAGCTCGGCCGCGACCTTGCGCACGAGCGGCGTGGCGCGCACCTTCTCGCCGGCGGGTGTCGCCGTCGGGGCACGCGGCGGCCGGGCCGGCTCCCTTTCGGAGAAAGTCTCCGGTGCCGCGCCGTCCCCGCCGATCACGACGAGCACCGTCCCCACCGGGACGACCTCGCCTTCGGCGATGAGGATTCGCGACACCTTGCCGCCCGCCGGAGACGGAATCTCGACGGTGGTCTTGTCGGTCGCGATCTCGACGAGCGGGTCGTCCTCGGCGATGTCCTGCCCCTCCTCGACGAGCCAGCGCGCGATCTCGCCTTCGGTCAGTCCCTCACCGAGGTCGGGCAGCTTGAACTCGTACGCCACGGGCGCGGAGCCTAGCGAGGCTCCTGCACCCAGGCGTCGGCGGGTGCAAGCAGGATGCGCAGCCCGATTCGTCGCCCGCCCTCGTCCAGGAACTCCCAGAGGGAGACCGCCTGCTCGTCCCCGGCCAGCTCCGGCGCCACGTCGGCGGGCACGTATCCGGCTTGCAGCCGTCGCCCGGCGTCGTAGACCGCGACCGCGTTCGGATCGTGCTCGTTCTCCGGCTCGCGGACGAGTGCGAGCCGCCGGCCGGGCGCGAACGCGGCGTCCTGGAGGGCTTCGCCGCGATACGACGCGCCGGCGAGCTTGACGACGCGCACGCGCGGGTCGTCCCACTTCATCGCATCGCCGCTCGCCGCGTCGCGCAGCCAGTAGCCCGACTCGCCGCGCTCGAGCCAGATTCGTAAGCGCTCAGAACTCGAGGAGTCGCCTGCAGGCACCAACGACGCGCTCGACCGACGGCATGTAGCGATCCTCGATCTTCCAGTACGGATAGGGGACGTCGAAGCCGGTCACGCGGATCACGGGCCCGCGCAGGTCGAGGATCGCCTTCTCGGCGAGGATCGCAGCGATCTCGGCGCCGAAGCCGGCGGTGCGCGGAGCCTCCTGGACGACGACGACGCGACCCGTCTTCGCCGCCGACGCGAGCAGCGCGTCCTCGTCGAGCGGCCGGAGCGAACGGAGGTCGAGCACCTCGACGGAGGCCTCGCCCTCGAGCGTCTCC
>JAICME010000177.1 GCA_025929425.1 Thermoleophilia bacterium
GGCAAGCCGTTCTACCCGTACGCGATGTTCCACGACACGATCATGAGCCTCGTCGTCGTGGTCACGATCGTCGGGCTCGCCGCGATCTGGAAGTGGTCGGCGTTCGGGCCGCACCACGACCCGACGCACAAGGGTCTCCTCGGGCCGGAGGTCGACCCGCCGGCCGACCCGGGCACGACGAGCTTCGTGCCGCGCCCGGACTGGTACTTCTACTTCCTCTTCTACCTGCTCCGGATCTTCAAATGGCCGGAGTCGGTCTTCCTCGGCACCGTCGGCGTGCCGACGATCGCGCTGATCCTGCTCATCGGACTGCCTTTCCTCGACCGCCGCCGCACGCGCCGGATCTCGGCCCGCCCGGTGGCCATGGTCGCCGCCGTGCTCACGATCGTCTCGATGGGCGTGCTGACGTGGAAGGGCGCGACCGCGAAGGAGGCACTGGCGTCCGAGGTGATCCAGGACGTGCCGAGGTGGGTGGCGGACGAGCGCCTGCCGGCGAACGCTCAGCCCGGGGCGAAGCTGTTCGCGAGCGCGGGCTGTACCGCGTGTCACACCTACGACGGGTCGGGAGGTTCGAACCTCGGTGCGCCTGATCTCACCTCGATCGGCACGCGGAACCTGGGGATCCAGTTCCAGATCAACCACCTGAAATGCCCGTCGTGCGTCAACCCGGGCTCGCCGATGCCGAAGTTCGCGTCGCTCGGCGACGCACGGCTGAACCAGCTCGCCATCTTCCTCGAGGCCTCGAAGGGCAAGCAGTAGGAGGAGCGTAGAGTCCGCGCCATGCGCGGGTCTCGTCGTGCTCGGAGTGTTCGTCCCGCTCGTTGCCGCGTGCGGTCACTCGAGCTCCGCCCCCCACCGGGTCGACGCTGCCCTCGAGCGTTCCGCGCTGGATCGAGCTCGAGCACCTGCCGAAGCAGGCGACTCGGGGTGCCGTGGTCTTCGCCACGTCGGGCTGCACCGCCTGTCACACCTACGCGGGCTCCGGCAACTCGAACCTCGGTGCGCCCGACCTGACGGCGATCGGCCGACGGAAGTACGGGATCAGATTCCTCGTCAGGCAGCTGCAGTGCCCATCGTGCATCCGCTCCGGTTCGGCGATGCCGGCCTTCCGTTCGCTCGGAGAGAAGCGACTGCACGAGCTCGCGGTCTTCCTTGACGCGTCCAAGGGCACGCACTAGCAGCGACAATCCCCGAGGAATGCACGTTTTTCTCGGCATCACGGGCGCCTCGGGTGCTCCCTACGCCGCCCGGCTGCTCGCTGCCCTCGCAGCTGCGGAATGCGAGATCGGCGTCTGCGCCTCGAGTGCGGGGATCGAGGTGCTCGGTACCGAGCTCTTCGGCGATCCGCGGCTGCCGCGCGACGAAACGCTCGCCCGGCTCCTCGAGCACGCGAACGGCGCGGCGCGGATTTACGACCCGCAGGACTGGAGCGCCCCCTACGCCTCGGGCTCCGCGAAGGTCGACGCCTACGTGATCTGTCCCTGCTCGATGGGCACCCTCGGGACTGTTGCCTCCGGCGCGATGCAGAACCTGATTCACCGCGCCGCCTCGGTCGCGCTGAAGGAGGATCGCCGGCTCGTGCTCATGCCGCGCGAGACGCCGCTCTCCGCGATCCACCTCCGCAACATGCTCACGCTGCGCGAGGCCGGAGCGACGATTCTGTTCCTCGCGCCGGGCTTCTATCACGGCGCCGAGACGGTCGAGCAGCTCGTGGACTTCGTCGTCGCGCGCGCACTCGACCAGCTCGGGCTCGACCACGCCCTGACGCCGCGCTGGGGTCAGACGACATGAGCGTCGAGAGCGGCCGCCTTCCGGCCGAAGGCGTGCAGCGGATGTTCGACCGCATCGCGCCGGTCTACGACGCGATGAACCGCGTCATGACCGCAGGGCTCGACCAGCGGTGGCGACGCGCGACGGTGCGCGAGGCGGTGCTGCCCGGCGAACGCGTCCTCGACGCCTGTTGCGGGACGGGGGACCTCGCCGTCGCGGCTCGCAAGGCCGGGGCCCGAGAGGTGATCGGCATCGACTTCTCGGAGCGGATGCTCGAGCGCGCGCGCCGCAAGGCGCCCGAGGTCGAGTGGATCCAGGCGGACGTGCTCGCGCTGCCGTTCGACGACGCGAGCTTCGACGCGGCCGTGGTCGGCTTCGGCGTCCGCAACGTCGAGGATCTCTCGGCGGGTCTGAAGGAGCTCCGCCGTGTGCTCCGGCCCGGTGGACGGCTCGGGATCCTCGAGATCACGAAGCCGCGCGGGCCGCTGGCGGTCTTCTACAAGCTCTGGTTCGACCGCATCGTGCCGCTGCTCGGCCGCGTTCTCCCGGGTGGTGCCGCCTACACGTACCTGCCCGCCAGCGTTCGGCGCTTTCCCGGCCCCGAGGAGCTCGCCGACCTGCTTCGCACCTGCGGCTTCGAGAACGTGAGGTTCCGCCGCTTCGCCGGGGGTATCGTGGCGCTCCACGTGGGGGAGGCGGCGTAGTGGCCACGACGCTCGCGGACATCCGGGCCGTGCCCGGTCTCGACGACTATCTCGATGCGCTCGAGGAGCGGCTCGCCCGCACCGTCGCGACCCATCCCGGCCTGGTCGCCGCGGTCGGCAACGAGGCGCTCGCGGCGGGCGGCAAGCGGCTGCGGCCGACCCTCGTCTTCCTCTCGGCTCCGCCGGGACGGGAGCCGTCGCTTGCCGCGGGCGTCGCGGTCGAGCTCGTCCACATGGCGACCCTCGTTCACGACGACCTGATCGACCGGGCGCATTTCCGCCGCGGCAAGGCGGCTGCCTGGTCGATCTACGGTCCCGCGGCCGCCCGCGCGACGGGCGACTACCTCTTCGCACGTGCCTTCTCGGAGCTGAGCGCCACCGGCGATGCCGCTGCGGTCGAGATCCTGGCCGACGCGACACTCGCGCTCGCCCGCGGCGAGGCACTGCAGCGGACGCAGACGAACGATCCAGCGACCACGGTCGAGGCGTACCTCGAGCGGTGCGCGCTGAAGACCGGGAAGCTGTTCGAGGCCGCGTGCCGGCTCGGGGGAGGCTCCGGCGAGTACGGCCTCGCGCTCGGTATCGCCTTCCAGATCGCCGACGACGTCCTCGACTGCTCCGGCGCCACGATCGAGACCGGCAAGATCGCCGGCACGGACCTCCGCGACGGGACGCCGACGCTCCCGCTCCTCCTCGCCGCGCAGCAGGACGCCGTGGTACGGGCGGCTCTCGCGGGCGGCCCCATGGACGGAGCCCTCGTGCGCGTTGCGGCGACCGGCGCCCTCGACGAAGCCCGCCGGGTGGCCCTCGACTACGCTAGGCAAGCCAGGGGACGGCTCGACGGCGAGCTACACAGAGACGAGCTCGAGGCCCTGACGCACGCAGTCGTCGACCGGGAAAGGTAAGCGCCGCATGGCGGTTCTGGACACTCTCGACACGCTCGCCCCGATCCGGGAGAAGGTGCTCGCCGGCGAGCGGCTCGACTTCGACGACGGGGTCGCGCTGATGGAGACCGACGACCTGCTCGCGCTCGGCGAGCTCGCCGACCTCGCGCGCCGGCAGCGGATTGCTGCAAGCGTTGCCGGCCAAGCCGACGCCGCGCGGCAGGAAGACCGCGGCGCCAAAGGCGGCGCCCGGAGCGGCGACGAGGTCTATTTCGTCCAGAACATGAACCTGTACCAGACGAATGTCTGCCGGGTGAAGTGCAAGTTCTGCGCCTTCGCGAAGACGCGCAAGCAGGAGGACGCCTTCACGCTGACCGCTGAGGAGTTCGTCGAGGACGCGGTGCAGCAGCACGCGATCCACGGCTTCACCGAGATCCACACCGTCAACGGCGAGAACCCGCACGTCGACCTCGAGTACTACGCCGGCCTCCTCCGCAAGCTGAAGGAGGCGCTGCCGGACGTCCATCTCAAGTTCTACACGGCGTCCGAGATCCACCACATCTCCCGCCTCGAGGGCTGCTCGCACGAAGAGGTCCTGCGCACGCTCCGCGATGCCGGACTCGACTCGATGCCGGGCGGCGGCGCCGAGATCTTCGCCGACCGCGTGCGCGCGCTGATCGCGCCGGGCAAGGAGCATCCCGACGAGTGGTTCGACGTCCACGACACGGCGCACCGGATGGGGATCACGACGCAGTGCACGATGCTCTACGGCCACGTCGAGACCTACGAGGAGCGCGTCGACCACCTGCTGCGGCTGCGCGAC
>JAICME010000185.1 GCA_025929425.1 Thermoleophilia bacterium
GGATGGAAGGCCTGATGATGGACTTTCCGCTCACGCTGACGCATGTCATGCGCCGGGCGGAGACCTTCTTCGGCGACGGGGAGATCGTCGCCCGCCTCCCCGACAGGAGCTTCCACCGCACGACCTACCGCGAGACGCTGCGACGCGCGCGCCGGCTCGCCGTCGCGCTGCAGAAGCTGGGCCTCGAACGTGGCGACCGGGTGGCGACGCTGTGCTGGAACCACCACCAGCACCACGAGGCGTACTTCGGCGTCCCGTGCGGCGGCTTCGTCCTCCACACGCTCAACCTCCGCCTCCACCCGAGCGATCTGAACTACATCGCGAGCCACGCCGGCGACCGGGCAGTGATCGTCGACAATGCGCTCCTGCCGCTGCTCGAGCAGTTCCGCGAAGGGACGCAGATCGAGCACGTCTTCGTCGTCGAGGACTCGTACGAGCAGCTGCTCGAGACGGCCGATCCCGACGAGTGGCGGGATCCGGAGCTCGACGAGCGCGAGGCCGCGGCGATGTGTTACACGAGCGGCACGACGGGGCGGCCGCGCGGCGTCGTGTATTCGCACCGCTCGTCCGTCCTCCACGCGTTCGGCCTCGGGGCGAACAATCCGCTCGGGATGGGCCTCGGCATCGATGACGCGGTCATGCCGGTCGTGCCGATGTTCCACGCGAACGCCTGGGGCTACCCGTACCTCGCGACGATGCAGGGCGCGAAGCTCGTCTACCCCGGCCCGCACCTCGATCCCAACAGCCTGCTCGAGAACATGGAGCAGGAGCAGGTCTCGTGGGCCGCGGGCGTCCCGACGATCTGGATGGCGATCCTCGCGCGGCTCGACGCCGAGCCGGGTCGCTGGGACCTGTCGGCGATGAAGGCGATGCTTATCGGCGGCTCGGCGGTGCCACGGGCGCTGATCGCCGCGTTCGAGGAGCGGCACGGGCTGCGCATCTGCCAGGGCTGGGGGATGACCGAGACGTCGCCGGTCGCCTCGACCGTGGCCCTTCCGTACGACCTCGCCGAGGCGGACGCGGAGACACGCTGGGACTTTCAGGCGACGGCGGGCCTCCCGCTCCCGTTCGTCGAGATCCGAGCCCGCGCCGGCGACGACGACGTGCCGTGGGACGGCGAGGCGATGGGCGAGCTCGAGGTGCGGGGAGCGTGGGTTGCGGCGAGCTACTACGACGCGCCCGAGTGCGCCGACCGCTGGACGGAGGACGGCTGGTTCCGCACCGGCGATATCGTGTCCATCCACCCGCGCGGCTTCATCCAGATCAAGGACCGCTCGAAGGATGTGATCAAGTCGGGCGGCGAATGGATCTCCTCGGTCGATCTCGAGAACGCGCTGATGGCGCATCCGGCCGTGGCCGAGGCGGCGGTGATCGCCGTGCCCGACGAGAAGTGGGGCGAGCGCCCGCTCGCCGCTGTCGTGCTGCGCGAGGGCGAGTCCGCGACGGCGGACGAGCTGCGCGAGCATCTCGCGCCGCAGTTCGCAAAGTGGTGCCTGCCCGACCGGTTCGAGTTCGTGGACGAGATCCCGAAGACGAGCGTGGGCAAGTTCCGCAAGATCGCGCTGCGCGAGCGGTTCGCCGCCGAGTCACCGGCAAGCGTCGAGAGTTGAGCCCGAGGTTGCGGAAGCCGTGGGGCGACATCCCGCCGCCCGACCCGCACGTCTGGAACACGCTCGGCTACCGCGGGGTCGAGCAGGCCGACGGTCGCTGCGTGATCGAGTGGGACGCGCCGCCGGAGTATTGCTTCCATGCGCAGAGCGGGCCGATCGTGCACGGCGGCATGGTCGCCGCGCTCCTCGACACGGCGATGGGCGGAGCCTGCTGGACGCTGGTCGAAGACGACGAAGACTTCCTCACCGCTGATCTTCGCGCCGAGTTCCACCGCTCCGCGCGGCCCGGCACGCTGCGCGCGGAGGGGCACGTCGTACAACGGAACCGGCGGGTCGTCTTCTGCGCAGCGGAGCTGTTCCAGGACGGCGAGCTCATCGCGAGCGCGCGCTGCACGCAGATCGTGCGGCGCGAGTCGAGCGCCTAGGAGCAGCGCTCGGTTCGGACAGAGAGGACGCTGGATCATGCGATAGACCCACCCCTCGATTCGCCTAAGGCTGGCGGCGGTTGCGACCGATCATTTGCGTATCGAGAGTCGGAGGCAGCATCCAGCATTGGGGTTCGGCGTCGGGCTGGCGACGCTTTGTCTGTGCTACGTCGCGTTCTTCTTCGGTCAGACAAGGTGCGACGCGGAGAACAATCCTCATCATCCGGCGACCTGCACGCTAAACGGAAGCCAGCCGACTGTTCTCGTGCCCGTGGCGGCGTTTCTGAGTCTTGCGATCTTCCTCTTCAGCTTGACGGCCCTTCCTCGCAAGGTTCTCGTGGCGTTCGCTGGGCTCGTGGGCGTGCTCTACGTCGGCTGGGCGTTCTCCGTCTGGGTGACATAGCGCGCGCCCGGAGGTGCCTTCAGGGGTCATTCCGGAACACTGGCCCAGGCGAGCGTCATGTCTCCGTAGGCGAGGGATCCTGGAAGAAGACGAGCCTGTTGCCGTCGATGTCACTGACTACGAGTCGCCGTGGGGCAGCGCCGCTGGCTTCCTCTGTGAACGTGAACCCGGCTTCGCATAGCCGTCTCTCTTGGGCGTCGAGGTCGTCAAGGGCGAGTGTCACAAGCGCGCTTCCGGCTCGGTCTGAGTCCTGCGCCACGAAGATCGAGCTGGTCGGAGTCAACTGCCAGACACACTCTGTCGCGTGCGGGAACATGTCGGCCTCTCGACCCAGGAGACGCATGTACCAGTCATGAGCGGCGGTGTAGTCGGCAACCGGCAACCCGGCGAAGCTGTGCGTGATCGCCACGGGATGATTCTGCCCCAACCTACTCAGGGTTCATTCCGGAACACTGGCCCAGCCGTGCGTCCTTTCGTCAGAGCCGTCCGAACGCGCGGCTTTGTGGCGGCTCGTCGAACAGCGGAACGACCAGCGCGGCAAGCGCTTCGGGTAGCGGATCATCGGTTGTATCGACCTCTGCGTCGTACGGAACCTGATGAACCGTCTCGAACCACGGAACATCGAGTTCGAGGTGGGGTCGATCAGTCCGTGCTTCTTCGCGGGCCTTCGCAACAGCCAGGGCGCAGCGCACGCCCACTAGTAGAACAGGCACGTCCGCCAGGGCGGTCCGGTAGAGGTTCAGCCGCTCAGGGATGATTACCGCCTCGGCGACGACATCGCAGCCCGCGTGGACGAGCGCGGCAAGCGAGTGGACGTAGCCGGTCATGACCTTCTCGAACAGCGACCGATCTTGCTCCCGCCAGTTCGGCGGTAGGCCGCTCAGGAAGTGATCGAGCGAGCGATGAAAGATCGGCCTTTCCGCGACGCGCTGAACCGCTTCCGCGAGGGTGGATTTGCCTGCGCTGGGCGGCCCGTTTAGCAGCATAAGTTGGCTGTCCACCGCGCGAACTTAACGTTTCGAGGAGCAGCGGCTCAGGGGTCTGTGAGAGTCGCGGGGTCGGTCCGTCAGGGGCCGTTGCCAGGCTGGTTGTCGTCGTGCCGCTCGTGACTCATCAGGTGTCGGACCGCGTCGTGTGTGTCTTGCGAATGAATCGTCCGGGTGTGTACGGCGA
>JAICME010000064.1 GCA_025929425.1 Thermoleophilia bacterium
CACCGAGCCAGCAGGTGCCGTCCTCCTGTACGCGGCGGATCACCGCGCGGGTCGTCTCGCCGTCGCCGAAGCGCACGAGCACCTGGTTGAGGACGACGTCGTTGAGGATCGTCGCTCCACTCGCCTCGAGCAGCTCGGCGAAGAGACGGGCATGCGCGCAGCAGCGCTCGACGAGTTCGGCGACGCCCTTGCGGCCGAGCGAGCGAAGCGCGGCGTAGACGGCGAAGCCGCGGGCGCGGCGCGAGAACTCCGGTCCCCAGTCGAGAGCGTCGCGCCGGAGAGGGTCGTCCTGCAGCACGAGGTATGAGGCTGTGACTGCCATCGCCTGCCGGTGCGCTTCGGGATGCGCGCAAAAGGCGATGCCCGAGTCGTAGGGAACGTTCAGCCATTTGTGACAGTCGGTGGCCCACGAGTCTGCGCGTTCCACCCCGCGTACGAGATGACGCAACTGCGGCGACGCTGCGGCCCAGAGGCCGAACGCACCGTCGACGTGGAACCACGCGCCGGTTCCCTCGACGGCGTCCGCAATCGCCTCCAGGTCGTCGATGGAGCCGGTGTTGACCTCTCCTGCCTTGCCGCACACGATCGTCGGCCCACCGGCGAGATCCGGCAGCTCTTCGACACGCAATCGCCCCTGGTCGTCCGCCGGGACGACGAGAAGAGACGAAGCGCCGATCCCCAGAAGGCGAAGCGCTCGGTCGACGGTCACATGGCGCTTCTCACCGACGACCACGCGCAGCCTCGGAGCATCCGCGAGGCCGTCTGCCGCCACGTCCCAGCCGACGCGTGCGAGCACGTGATGTCGCGCCGCGGCCAGAGCGGTGACGTGAGCCATCTGGCAGCCGGTGACGAACCCGGCGGAAACGCCGGGCGGAAGACCGAGCAGCTCGGCGATCCAGCCGCGAGCCACCTCCTCCACGACCATCGCCGCGGAGCCGAGAGTCCAGCCGCCCGCGTTGATGTCCCACGCCGTCGCCATCCAGTCTGCGGCCGTCGCGGCGGGGAGAGATCCGCCGACGACGAAGCCGAAGTAGCGTCCCGACGGGCTCGCCACGAGGCCGGCCTCGGAAGCCTCGACGAGCGAGGCGAGAACAGCCCTGTCCTCGAGCCCTTCCTCCTGGAGCGGCCCACCCAGGGCGGCGTACAGCTCCTCGGCCTCCGCCGAGTCGCGAATCGGCCGCGAATCGAGCGTCTCGACAAAATCGGCGGCGTAGTCCGCTGCCTGTCGAAATAGCTCCCGCTCGCCCACTGCAGCGACTCTAGCGGCCTCGCAGCTAGATTCACCCACCGATGGCGCACAGGGTCGTCCTCATCCCCGGCGACGGCACGGGGCCGGAACTGACAGAGGCGACGCGGCGCGTTCTCGAGGCGAGCGGTGCAGAGCTCGAGTGGGACGTGCGCGAAGCCGGCGCAGATGTGATGGAGCGCCACGGCGGCAACCCTCTGCCCCCCGACGTGCTCGACGCGGTCCGCGAGACCGGCGTCGCGCTGAAGGGCCCGATCACGACACCGGTCGGCGGCGGCTTCCGCTCGGTCAACGTCGCGCTCCGCAAGGAGCTCGACATGTACGCACAGGTGCGCCCGTGCAAGAGCTATCCCGGCGTCCGCAGCCGCTTCGAGGACGTCGACCTGATCATCGTCCGCGAGAACACCGAGGATCTCTACGCCGGCATCGAGTACGAGGAGGGAACACCGGAGGCCGCGGAGCTGATCGAGTGGATCGAGGGGCGCGGCGGCAGTCTGCGCCACTCGGACGCCGGCATCTCGATCAAGCCGATCTCGGTGACCGGCACGCGCCGCATCTTCGAGTTTGCGTTCGACTACGCCCGCCGCAACGGCCGGCGCAAGATCACGGCCGTGCACAAGGCGAACATCATGAAGTTCACCGACGGCCTCTGGCTGCGCGTCGCGCGCGAGGTGGCGGCCGAGAACACGGATATCGAGTTCGACGACCGGATCGTGGACAACATGTGCATGCAGCTCGTGCAGCGGCCCGAGGAGTACGACGTCCTCGTGCTCCCGAATCTCTACGGCGACGTCCTCTCCGATCTCGCCGCCGGGATGATCGGCGGGCTCGGCGTCGCGCCGGGCGGGAACTACGGCGAAACGGTGGCCGTGTTCGAGCCGACCCACGGCTCGGCGCCCAAGTACGCCGGCCAGAACAGGGTCAACCCGATCGCGCAGATGCTGTCGGGTGTCCTCATGCTCCGCCACCTCGACGAGCGCGGCGCGGCTGATCGCGTCGAGCGCGCGATTGCCGACGTCATCGCGGAGGGAAAGAGCGTCACCTACGACATGAAGCCGAGCCGCGACGACCCGACAGCCGTCGGGACGAGCGAGGTCGCGGACGCGGTCATCGAGAAACTGGAGGCTGAGGTAGCGGTATGAGTGCCAGGAGAAAGGTCACCGTCGTCGGGGCGGGAAACGTCGGCGCCACGTGCGCGCAGGTTCTTGCAACCCGCGATTACGCCGACATCGTCCTCGTCGACATCAAGGAGGGACTGCCGCAGGGCAAGGCGCTCGACATCAACCAGATGGGCGCCGTCCTCGGCTACGAGCCGAGCTGCACCGGTTCGAACACCTACGAGGAGACGGCAGGATCCGACGTGGTCGTGATCACGGCCGGCCTGCCGCGCTCGCCCGGCATGTCTCGCGACGACCTCGTCCAGACGAACGAGAAGATCGTCGGCTCGGTCACCGAGCAGGTCGTGGCACAGAGCCCCGACGCGATCCTGATCATCGTCTCGAACCCGCTCGATGCGATGTGCCACGTTGCGAAGAGCGTCTCCGGCCGGCCGAAGGAGCGCGTCTTCGGCATGGCCGGCATCCTCGACACCGCCCGCTTCTCCACCTTCATCTCGTGGGAGACGAGCGCGTCCGTCAAGGACGTGCAGGCGATGGTGCTCGGCGGCCACGGCGACCAGATGGTTCCCGTCGTCTCCGCGACCACGGTCGGCGGCATCGCGCTGCGCAAGCTCGTCGCGGACGAGAAGATCCAGGCGATGGTCGAACGGACCGCCAAGGGCGGCGGCGAGCTGGTCAACCTCATGGGCACGTCGGCCTGGTACGCGCCGGGGGCGGCGGCCGCGCAGATGGTCGACTCGATCATGCTCGACGAGAAGCGCGTTCTGCCGTGCACCGCGTACCTCGAGGGCGAGTACGGGATCGACGGCCTCTACATGGGCGTCCCGTGCAAGCTCGGCCCGGGCGGAATCGAGGAGATCGTCGAGCTCGACCTCTCCGACGACGAGCGGGAAGCGCTCGACAAGAGCGCGGAGGCCGTGCGCGAGGTCGTCGGCGTTCTCTCCAGCTGAGTGATCGAAACGATCGAGAACCGGTTCCCCGGACGCGACTATCTCGTCGAGCTCGGCGCGCCGGAGTTCACGTCGATCTGCCCGCTCACCGACGCGCCCGACTTCGGCGAGCTCACGATCCGCTACGTCCCGGACGGGAAGCTCTACGAGCTCAAGTCGCTCCGTGATTTCCTGACCTCGTTTCGCGAGCGGAAGATCTTCCAGGAGGAGGTCGTGAACGAGGTACTCGAGCAGCTCGTCGCCGACGGCGCGCCGCGGTTCGTCGAAGTCGAGGGCGAGTTTGCCGCACGCGGCGGCATGACGACCCGGGTCGTGGCGAGCTCCGGCGAACTTCCGCAGCCGTGGATCTCGGGCTGACCGGTCGCACCGCGCTCGTCTCCGGCGCGTCGTCGGGCCTGGGCCTCGCGACCGCCGAAGCGCTGGCGGAGGAGGGCGCGAACGTCGTCCTCTTCGCGCGGCGCGCGGAGCAGCTCGAAGAGAACGCGGCTCGTCTCGGAGGAGTCGCGGTCGTCGGGGACCTGACGGAGGACACCGACCTCGAGCGTGCCGTGGCGACCGCCGTCGACCGGTTCGGCGGCCTCGACATCCTCGTCTGGAACGGTGGTGGCCCGCCCCCGGGAAAGGCGGAGGCGATCGACGACGAATCGCTCGAGGCCGGCTACCGCCTTGTCCTGCGGCCGGCTGTGACGCTCGTCCGGCTCTGCCTGCCGCACCTCGAGCGCAGCCCGGCCGGACGGATCGTCGCTCTCACGTCACTCGCCGCCCAAGAGCCGTCCGCTCATCTCGCCGTCTCGAACACGTTCCGTCCCGGAGTCCACGGATGGCTCAAGACGCTGAGCCGGGAGGTCGGGCCGAAGGGCATCACCGTCAACTGCGTGGCGCCGGGACGAATCGCGACCGCACGGCTCGACGAGCTCTACCCGAACGGTCCGACCGAGGAGCAACTGGAGGAGATCGCCCTGCGCCGCTGGGGCACGCCACGCGAGTTCGGCGACGTGGTCTGCTTCCTCGCCTCGGAGCGCGCGCGCTACGTCACCGGCCAGACGGTGGTCGTCGACGGCGGGCTCAAGCGGTTCCTGTTTTGAGGCGCCATCTCACGCCCTGGCGGGCATTCGGCGCACTCGTGGTTCTGCTTGTCATCACCGTTCTGATCCTGGCCCGGATCCCGTCCGGTCAGTACGTCCTGCTTCCGGACATCGCGCACCCTGTCGCACCGCTCGTCAAGGTCGAGGGCGCGCGCACGCCGAAGGGCGCGGGATCGATCTACTTCCTCGACGTGATCGAGAAGAAGGCGAGCGAGCTCGAGAAGCTCTTCCCCTGGATCCACTCGGACGCGACCTTCGAGCCTGCCAACGACGTCGTCCCTCCGTGCTCGACCGACCGTCAGGCGATCCAGGCCCAGCTCCAGGAGATGGCCTTCTCCCAGCGAGTCGCGGCCACGGTCGCACTGCGCCGGCTCGGCTACCACGTCCGCGTGCACGCGACCGGCGTCGTCGTCTCGCAGCTGATCGCCGGCACGAACGCACCCTGCAAGCTCCAGCCGATGGACATCATCGTCGCGGTCGACGGGACTTCCACGCCGACGACCACGGACTTGCACCGCGTCCTCGAGCACGTCGAGCCGGGCGAGGTCGTCGCCCTCCGGATTCGGCGAGCCGGCCGCCTCCTCACGGTTCGCGTCAAGACCGTCGACGTCGGGTCGGGCCAGGCGCTCGTCGGGTTCGCACCCGAGCAGGCCGCGACGTTCAAGCTCCCGGTCCGCGTCTCGATCGACGCCGGCAACGTCGGCGGCCCGTCGGCCGGTCTCGCCTTCGCGCTCGAGGTGATGCAGAAGCTCGGGCGCAACGTGACGCACGGATACAAGGTCGCCGCGACCGGCGAGATGGAGCTCGACGGAACCGTGGCGCCGATCGGCGGCGTGAGACAGAAGGTCGTGGACGCGCACAAGGCCGACGTCGACGTCCTGCTCGTGCCCGCCGGGGAGAACGCGAAGACTGCGCGTCGCTACGCCGACAGTCATTTGCGTGTCATCCCGGTGCGCACCTTCGGCCAGGCGTTGCGGGCTTTGGCAACGCTTCCGAAGGCCGGATAGAAACTGGCGGAAATTCGTCAGTTTTCGTCCGCGACAACGCCTGCTCGCCCCGTCCCTCCGCCTATCATCGCACCTTCGGATCGGGGCGGACTTCTAGAGCAAAGAAGAGAATGGGCAAACGTTCCACTCCAACCTGTGCGGATTGCTATTTCAGGAGAGCCGGCCTCTGCGCCCTCCAGACCGAGACGATCTGCCCGACGTTCCGCGTCGAGTCGGTCGGCCGGCGGCTGACGCCTCCGCCCCAGCCGCGGCTCGTGCCGCGTGCGGTCTCGCACGCAGCTGCCTGACCACTCGTAGGATTCGGGCGTGCACTTCCCGCGCCGTCCACGGATCGACACCGACGAGGTCTCCGACCGCTGGCAGCCGCGGCTCTATGGGCGCCTGATCGTCCTCGGGGTGCTCGTCGCCTATGCGATCGCGTTCGTGCTCGAGAACCGGAAGCAGGTCAGCGTCCACTTCGTGCTGGCAACGGCGCGTGTCTCGCTCGTCTGGCTGATCCTGCTCGCGCTCGGGGTCGGTCTGCTGGGAGGGATCCTGCTCGCGCAGCTAGAGCGTCGCCGGCGACGCCGCTCGCACGAGAGCAGCTAGCCGCGCCACGCCCTCGGCGATCTCGTCCGGCGAGACGAAGCTGAATGCGAGCCGCAGGGCGTGCTCGCCTTCGCCGTCGGCGAAGAAGTCGGTTCCCTTGACGAACGTGACCCCCACCGCTTCCGCTTCGACGAGTAACTCGCTGCTCGGCGGGCCCGACGGAAGCTCCAGCCAGACGAAGTAGCCGCCGTCCGGCCGTGTCCAGCTTGCGTCGTCCGGCATCTCTCGCGCGAGGGCGTCGAGCATCGCGTCGCGGCGTGCGCGCAGAAGGCCGTTGATGCGCTCGAGATTCGGCAGGAAGTTGCCTCGCCGCAGGAGCTCGAGCACGGTCGCCTGCGTCAGGTACGGCGGCGAGATGTACGTCGACACGGCGAGCGCCTCGATGTCGGCCGCGAGCTGCGCCGGCAGGACGTACCACCCGACGCGGAGGCCGGGCGCGACCGTCTTCGAGAAGGAGGAGCAGTATGCGATCTGCTCGCCTCCCGCGAGCTCGAACACGCTCGGCAGCGGCTCGCCGTCGTAGCGGACGAGCCCGTACGGATCGTCCTCGAGCACGAGCAGCCCACGCTCCCGGGCGAGCTCGGCGAGGCGGCGCCGCCGCTCGACCGAGAGCGTCCGTCCGCTCGGGTTCTGGAAGGTCGGGATCGTGTAGAGGAACGCGAACTCCCCGTCCGGCAGCTCGTCGGGGATCAACCCCTCCTCGTCCATCGGCACGCCGACGATCTCGGCGCCGAGCCGCGTGAGGATCTTGAGCGGCCGGTCGTAGGTGGGCGCCTCGACGAGCACGCGGCTGCCCGGCGCGACCAGCTGCTCGGCCAGGAAGGCGAAGCCCTGGAGCGAGCCGCTCGTGATCACGACGCGGGAGGGCTCGACGCCGTGCCACTCTGCGAGCCGCTCGCGCAGCGGACCGTAGCCGCCGCCCGGGCCGTAGCTGAGGATCGGGACGCCGTCCTGCTCGAGCGCCACACGAGCGCAGTCCGCGAGCTCCTCGACGTTGAGACACTCCGGCGCGGGCGCGCCGCGGGCGAACGAGATCATGCGCCGAGACTAGCGGTGAGCTCGGAGCGCAGCTCCTCGACGCGAGCGACACCGGCGGTGTGACCCTTTTCCTCGAACAACGCCTGCGCTTCGGCGAGCGCATCGAGAGCCTCGTCCTGCTTCCCGGCCGCTACCAGCACGATGGCGAGATCGCACTTCGAGTTCGCCTTCACCTCGAGCGAATCGGTCGGGTCACCCAGGGCGACCGCCTTGCGGGCGAGGCGCTCCGCCTCCTCGAGGTCGCCCCGCCGGGCGAGGATCTTCCCCCGTACCTGCAGGATCAACATCTGCGTGATCACGTCGCTCGGCGCACCGGCCGCCTCTGCCCTTTCGGTCAAGCCCCACGCCTCCTCGTCTCGCCCGAGCCGATACAGCGCCTGGGCTGCGTATCCGGCGACCGTCGAAAGCCACCCTTGCTCTCCGAGCGACTCCAACTCCGCAATGCCCTCGAGAGCGATCTCTGCAGCGCGCTCGGGGTCGCCGGCAGCCAGCTCGGCCTCGGCTGCTTCCATCGTCGTCGATGCCGCGAGGAGGAGCTGACCGCGCTCCAGGCCGCCTGCCCGCGCCTTCGTGTAGTGCTCGCGCGCGACAGCGATGTTCCCGCGCATCGCCTCCAGCTGGCCGAGATTCGCGAGGAAGAAGGGATGGTCGCTGGTATGCGACTCGTACCAGGCGACGGCCTCGTCGACCGGGAACGGACCGTACATGTATGCCGAGAGGAGCCTCGCGTGGCCGTCGTAGGTGAGGAGGCGGTCGCCGGAGCGCTCAGCATGCTCGAGCATTCGCTCGAGTGCGACTCTGACGGCGCGCCAACGAAGAGCGGCGTGGTCGAGGGAGGACGTCACCGACCATGCCTCCGCCAGACCGGCATGGTCCTCGAGCGCCCCGAACACCTCGACGGCCTCCTCCAGGAGAGGACCGAATGCATCCATTGATTCCGGCATCGCCAGGTACGAGATGCTCGCTCTCGCGAGCTGTGCCCGGAGCTCTCGCGGCCGATCACGCTCACGCTGCGCGCGCTCGATCAAGAGGTCGGCGTGATCCAGTCCCCGACGAAGGTCTCCCGCCTCGAGACGCATGCGAATGAGCCTCAGCTCACGCTCGAAGGCGAGCGGCAGGTCTGAACCGAGCGCGAGCGTGCGCTCGTAGAGCGCCGCGGCCGCCGCCGCATCGTGTCGCAGCGCGGCCCGTTCAGCCGCAGCGCCCAACCGTTCGGCCGCACGGAATGCGAGCGCAGCGGTTTCCTCGCCGCCGAGGCCCAGCTCCACGCGGTAGCGGTGCGCCTGCTCGAGGTGGTAGCCGAGAATCTCGTCGATCTCGATCAGCTCGGCGCCATGCGCGTCGAGCCACACCGCAAACCGTTCGTGAAGCTCGGCTCTAACCGCCTTGGGCAGGCCGTCGTAGGCGGCGTCGCGGATGAGTAGGTGGCGAAAGCGGAATGCATCGTCGCCCGGCAGCTGCGTGCGGTCGGGTCGAACGAGTTCCTTGCGCACGAGCGCCATCAGCTTCGACGGGATGTCGGCTTCATCCGGCGCGAGCGCCTCGACACCACCGCGGTGGAAGGTCTTCCCCTCGACTGCACCACGCTCGAGGACTCCTCGCTCCGAAGGATCGAGCTGGTCGAGCCGTGCCGCGAGCAGCGCCTGAATCGTCGGCGGCACGACGACCTCACCGTCGGGCGACTCGGCAACCATCGCGAGCATCTGCTCCACGAAGAGCGGGTTGCCCTCGGCGGACGCTCTGATCCGCACGCGCAGCGAATCGTCGAGCTCGGCATCACCGAGCAGACGCTCGATCAGCTCGTCCGTCTCCTCTGCCGTCAGCGGTTCGAGCAGGACCGTCGTCGCGTTCAGCTTGCCGCCGGACCACGTGGAGCGTCTGTCGAGGAGCTCGGGGCGCGCGATGCAGACGAGCAGGATCGGTTCGTCGCGGCTCCAGTCGGCGACGTGGTCGACGAGGTCGAGGAAAGTCGGTTCGCCCCAGTGCAGATCGTCGAACACGCAGACGACCGGGGCCGACTCCTCGAGAAGCTTGCGAAAGGCCCAGGCGATCTCCTCCGCGGTCGCGGGCTCGTCCGACTCGCCGAGGAGCGATGCGATCGCCGCCGCCGCGGCGGGGTCGGACGGACGCCGGCCGAGCTGGAGCACAGCCTCGACGACGGGCCAGTACGTAATCCCCTCGCCGTACGAGAGGCACCGGCCGCGGACGACGCTCACGTCCTCGAGCGTGCCGAGGAACTCCGCGGTCAACCGTGATTTCCCGACGCCCGCGGAGCCGAGAATGGTGAAGAGGTGGCAGGCGCGCTCGGAGCGGACGCGCTCCCACGTGTCGTCGAGAGCCCTCCGCTCGCGCTCGCGGCCGACGATCGGGACGTCGGAGCGCCGCGAGAGCTCGCCGGTCGCGGCGAGCAGCGGGAAGGCAGCGACCGGGTTCGACTTCCCCTTCAGCTCGAGCTGCCGCTCTTCTCCGAGCTCGACGGCGTCTCCGGTCAGAAGCACCGTCTCGCCCCCGATCAGCACCTCGCCCGGCCCCGCCGCCTGCTCGAGACGGGCAGCCACGTTCACCGCGTCGCCCGTCGCCAGCCGTTCTTCGGTGCCGGTCACGACCTCGCCGGTGTTGACGCCGATGCGGCCGCGGATGCCGAGATCCGGCAGCGCGTCGCGCATCTCGACCGCTGCCCGGCACGCGCGCAACGCGTCGTCCTCGTGCACGATCGGAACGCCGAAGACCGCCATCACCGCGTCGCCGATGAACTTCTCGACGCTGCCGCCGTGGCGTTCCACGATCTCCTTCATTCGCCCGAAGTAGCGGGCGAGCAGCGCGCGCAGTGCCTCCGGATCGGCGGACTCGCCGAGCTCGGTCGAGCCTGCGACGTCGCAGAAGAGGATCGTGACGGTCTTCCTCTGCTCGCGTGGCGCCGCTGCGGGAGCCACGGGCGCACCACACTCGGGGCAGAACTTGGCGGTCTCCGAAATCTCGTGACCACACGCAGCGCACACGCTCACGCCGCGAGGCTATTACTTCATCCGCTCGGCCACCATCTGCGCGACCTCGGTCGGCGTGGTGCCGACCTCGATCCCGCGGGCCTCGAGCGCCTCCTTCTTCCCCTGCGCCGTTCCGGCGGAGCCGGAGATGATCGCGCCCGCGTGACCCATCGTCTTGCCCGGCGGCGCGGAGAAGCCCGCAATGTAGGCCAGCACGGGCTTCGTCACGTGCTCGGCGACGTAGGCGGCCGCCTTCTCCTCCTCGTCGCCGCCGATCTCGCCGACGAGCACGATCAGCTCCGTCTGCTCGTCCGTCTCGAACTTCTCGATCACGTCGACGAAGGAGGAGCCGACGACGGGGTCGCCGCCGATGCCGACGATGGTCGAATTACCGAGGCCGAGCTGTGTCAGCTCGTGGCCGATCTGGTACGTGAGCGTGCCGGAGCGGGAGACGAGCCCGACGCTCCCCTCGCTGAAGATCTCGGCCGGGATGATCCCGGCGTTCGCCTTCCCCGGGGAGAGGACGCCCGGACAGTTGGGGCCGATCATCGTCGTGCCCTTGCCGCGGAAGTACGTGTACGCGCGCAGCATGTCGTGGGCCGGGATGTGCTCGGTGATGCAGATCACGGTCCCGATCCCCGCGTCCACCGCCTCGTAGATCGCGTCGACGGCGAACCGGGCCGGGACGAAGATGAGCGACGTGTTCGCGCCGGCCTCGTCGACCGCCTCGGCGACCGTGTCGAAGACCGGGACGCCCTCGACGTCCTGGCCACCCTTGCCGGGCGTGACGCCGGCGACGAGGTTCGTGCCGTAGGCACGGTTGCGGAGGCCGTGGAAGCGGCCCTCCGAGCCGGTCAGGCCGGCGACGACGAGGCGCGTGTCGTTGTCGAGGATGATCGCCATCAGGCGGCCTTGGTTCCCTTGAGGACGACAGTGGGCAGATCGAGGCGGCCGTCGTGGATCCGGCTGTCGAGCAGCTCGCGGACGCGCTCGCGGTCTCCCGCCGGCGTCTCGGTCCGGTCGAGCCAGGCCTCGAAGTCGGTGTCACGCAGCATCGACGCCTCGGCCGCGACCTCGAGGCCGGCGAGCTCGAAGAAGCTGTGCCATTCCGCGACTCCGTAGTTGCGGACGTGGCTCGGATCGCGGATCCGGTCGGCCTCCTCCGCCGACTCGCTCGTGAACGTGTTGTCGCAGATCACTACGCGGTCCCGTGCCACGCGCGCCATCTCGCGAAC
This sequence comes from Thermoleophilia bacterium, assembly GCA_025929425.1. GTDB lineage: Bacteria > Actinomycetota > Thermoleophilia > Gaiellales > Gaiellaceae > Palsa-739. The sequence goes on from JAICME010000064.1 coordinate 11,252, forward strand.
TGCCGCCAGCACGTCCGGGAAATGGTGCGCCGCGATGCGGCAGGCCACGGCGTCGAAGCTCGCGTCGGCGAACGGAAGATGGTCGGCCGGCGCGATCACGTCCGGCTCCATGCCGGGCGCCGCGTCCACGGTGACGACCTGCGCACCGGCTTCGCGCAAGCGCCGTGCGACATGCCCTCCACCGGTGGCGACGTCCAGGACGGTCACGTCCGGCCCCGGCTCGCACCACCCGACGACAAGGTCGAGATCGTCTCCGGTCGCATGCGTGGCGCTCTCGCGGTACGCCTGCACCCGCTCGCTCCAGACGTCGCTCACGCAGCCAGCTCCACGGCGCGCCGCGCCCCGTCGAGCATCGTCGCCTCGGGATGGATGTTCTCGCGGCCGGCGTCGGCGAGGATCTGCCGCCCCTCCTCGGCATTCGTCCCGTCGAGCCGCACCACGATGGGGTAACGGGACATGTCGAGCGTGTCGAGCGCGGCGAGGATCCCGCGCGCGACCTCGTCGCAGCGCGTGATCCCGCCGAAGATGTTGAAGAAGATCGAGCGCACCTGCTCGTCTCGCGTGATCACCTCGAGCGCGTCGACGACGCCCTCGGCGCTGCCACCTCCGCCGAGATCGCAGAAGTTCGCGGGGCGGCCGCCCGCGTGCGCGACGACGTCGACCGTGGACATCCCGAGACCGGCGCCGTTCGCCAGCACGCCGACGTTTCCATCGAGCTTCACGTAGGTCACGCCCTTCTCGCGCGCGAATGTCTCGATGGGGTCGGCCGCCGTCGGATCGCGCCATTCCGCGACGTCGGGATGCCGGAAGAGACCGCTGTCGTCGACCGTGAACTTGGAGTCGAGTGCCTTCACCTCGCTCTCGGGCGTGACGATGAGCGGGTTGATCTCGCAGAGCATCGCGTCGAACTCGACGAAGGCGCGGTAGAGCTTCTCGACGATGGCGGCGATCTGCTTCTGCTCGGACGGATCCTCGACACCGCCGCCGTAGACGAGCCGACGTGCGACCCACGGCTGGAAGCCCTCGAGCGCGTCGACGTGGAGCCGCACGAGCGCATCCGGGTTCTCCTCCGCGACCTGCTCGATCTCGACGCCGCCCTGCGTCGTGAACATGAAGAGCGGCTTTTTTGCGCCGCGGTCGAACGTGATCGAGAGGTAGTACTCGCGCGCGATGTCCGACGCCTTCTCGATCCAGAGCGTGCGGACCACGTGGCCCCGGATGTCGAGGCCGAGGATGTCGCGCGCCTTCGCCTCGGCGTCGTCAGGATCCTCGGCGAGCTTGACGCCGCCGGCCTTGCCGCGGCCTCCGGTCAGTACCTGCGCCTTGACGACGACGGGCCCGCCCAGCTCCTCGGCCGCCTTCCGCGCGTCCTCCGGAGAGGTGGCTAGACGCCCGTCGGAGACAGGGATCCCGACCCTCGCGAAGAGATCCTTGCCCTGGTACTCGTAGAGGTCCACCGGCGCCGGAGACTAGCGAGGCGACGCCGGTGGACCGCGCAGTTCAGCTTCTCAACAACCTCCGTACGCGCAGGTCGTCGTCGGCCCTGTGGTGGTTGTGGTGCTCGAGGTCGTCGTCGAGGTCGCCGACTTGGTGACCGTCCGACCGGCGGCGGAGAGCACGTACCACTTGCCGCCGAAGAAGTCCTGGCCCTGGCCCTCTACCTCGCCCGCATGCTTGTCGAGCTTGAACCGGTAGAGCGGATGGCCGGCATACGTGACCTGCCGTGTCCCGTTCTTCCGCTTGGTCGTGCCGAGCAGCTTCGCCTTGAGACCCGTGCCGGCAGTGAGCGCCCCCTTCTTCAGGAGCGGCGGCCAGTACGTGGCGCACTGCCCGTAGCAGGCGCTCTTCCCTTTCTTGTCCGCCTTGAAGAGATAGAGGGTCATGCCCGTGCGGGTCGCGAGCACCTTCCCGAGCTTGGTCGTGCGGAGCATGACCGTTCCACTCGAGCTCTGGGCATGCGTCACAGCGGCTGCTGCGGCGGCACCTGCGGCGGCGAGCGCCAATGCTGCGATCACGGCCACCACGACTTTCTTCTTCAACATCGTCTCCTCCTACTCATTTCTGGGTTCGACGATGTCTACGCGGCGCGACCTGCCGCGGATTGTCCGACGTCTACTCGGCCACGATCTCGCAGATGACCTGACCGGTCGTCACCTGCTGGCCGGGTTCGACCGAGAGGCTCCGAACGGTGCCCTCCCGGTGGGCGTGCACCTCGTTCTCCATCTTCATGGCTTCCACGACGCAGATCACCTGACCCGGCTCGACCTCGTCGCCTTCGGCCACGGGCACCGAGAGGACGGTGCCCTGCATCGGTGAGACCACGGCGTCGCGCCCGCCCGCGCCCGAGCTTCCCTGCCGCACCCGCTCGTGCCGCCGGCGCGCAAGTGCCCGCCACTCCGGCTCGGGCTCCGAGAGACGCACCTCGAACCGCCGGTCGTTCACCTCCACCGTGCGGACACGTTCGAGCGTCCGCCCATCCGGGCCTGTCCTTCCTCGTAACAGACTGTTACTTGGCTCGGCGACGGCGGGCTCCTCGGCGAGCTCGGCGACGCGAGCGGCGAGCTCGTCCGACTCGGCGACCCCGTGGCAGGTCTCGCCTGCGACGAAGCACGGATGCGAGAGCAGCGCGCGATGGAAGCCGACGAGCGTCGTCGGCCCCTCGATCCAGAACTCCTCGAGGGCCCGCAGCATCCGCCGCCGCGCGTGCTCGCGGTCGACGCCGTGCACGATGAGCTTGGCGACCATCGGGTCGTAGGAGCCGGAGACCTCGTAGCCGGCCGCGACGCCCGAATCGACGCGCACCCCCGGCCCTGCCGGCTCGCGGTAGCCCGTCACCGGCGCAGGGGCAGGAAGGAAGCCGCGCGCCGCGTCCTCCGCGTTGATCCGGCACTCGATCGCATGGCCGCGCAGCTCGACGTCCTCCTGCCGCACCGAGAGCGGCTCGCCGAGCGCGACGAGGATCTGCTCGCGGACGAGATCGAGCCCCGTGACCATCTCGGTGACCGTGTGCTCGACCTGGATCCGCGTGTTCATCTCCATGAAGAAGTAGTCGCCGTCAGAGGTGAGGAGGCCCTCGATCGTGCCGGCGGAGCGG
>JAICME010000032.1 GCA_025929425.1 Thermoleophilia bacterium
ACATGCAGACGCAGTTCGACCTGAGCGACGCGGGCGGCGGCACGCTGATGAAGTGGGCCGCCGAGGTGAAGCTCGCAGGCCCTGTCGGCTCGATGGGGCAGCGCGTGCTGCAGCCGATCGTGAACCAGCAGGTGCAGCACGTTCTCACGGCGCTGGACGCGCAAGTCCAGGAAGCCGTCAAGCAGTAGTGGCGCCGCCGCTCCGCTTCGGCGTCATGCAGCTCACGATGGAGCCGCTCGACGAGATGGTCGCTTCGGCGCGGGCCATGGACGAGGCCGGGCTGGACACCGTCTGGCTCGCCGAGGCGTACCCGTGGTGGCGGAAGCACGGGATGGAAGCCCGGTCCTCCTCCGGCGTCGGGGCGATCATGGCCCGCGAGACGAAGCGCATCACGATCGGCTGGGGGATCATCGCCGCCTCGACCCGCCATCCCGTCCAGGCGGCGATGGACGCGCGCGTCGTGCAGGAGGCCGCCGGCCCGGGCCGCTTCATCCTCGGCTTCGGGACCTCGAAGATCTTCCTCAACAACACGAAGACGCAGACGAAGAAGACCCTCGGGCCGATGCGCGACGCGGTGACGATCGCGCGCGGCGTCCTCTCCGGCGAGCGGTTCGACTACGACGGCGACACGTGGAGCGCAGACGTACCCGCGCTCGCGCCCGACGCGCATGCGCCGCGCGAGGTCCCCCCGCTCTACGTTGCCGCCACCGCGCCGAAGATGCAGCAGCTCGCGGGCGAGATCGCCGACGGCTGCCTCACGCCCTCGATCACGACGCCCGGGTTCGTCCGCTACACGCGCGACAATGTCGGTGGCGCGATCGACGTCGGCTGCACGGTCGTCGCGTCGATCCACGAGTCCGATCGCGATGCGGGCCGCGACGGCGCGCGCGAGATAGCCGGCATGTATCTCGCGAACAAGGTGCAGAACATCCAGGGCGCCGCCGACACACTGCTCGAGCTCGCGGGGATCGAGCAGGACGAGATCCGGCCCGTCGCCGAGGCGATGGAGCAGGGCGGCCGGCTCGCGGCGAAGGCGCAGGTCTCGGACGCGCTCCTCGACAAGTGCCGGCCGATCGCGGGCACGCCGTCCGACTGCATCGAGGCGATCGAGGAGTACCGCGACGCCGGCTGCAGCCATGTGATGCTCGAGCTCTGGGGCGCCGACCGCCACGAGCAGATCCGGCTCTTCGGCGAGAAGGTGCTGCCGCAATTTCGCGGATAGACGACATGCTCGCCGAGGCCCGCTCGCGGATCGTGCGCTACACGCCCGACGAGGTCCGCGCCGACCCCGATCTGCTCGTCGTCGACATCCGCTCGCACGACGAACGCGAGCGCAAAGGCGTCATTCCCGGCTCGAAGCCGGTGTCGCTGTCGGTCCTGCCCTGGCGAGCCGACCAGACCTCGGAGTGGCGCGACGAGGAGCTTGCGGGACGTCGCCTCTGCCTCGTCTGCGCTCATGGGGATTCCTCCTCGCTCGCGGCCGCTTTGCTGGTCGACCTCGGCGTCGATGCGGGCGACCTGATCGGAGGCTACGAAGCATGGTGAGCGTCGACCGCGACCGCCTGGTCGAGACCGCGACGCGGCTCGTCGACGTCCCGAGCTTCACCGGCGATGAGGAGGCGGCGGCGCGTCTCATGGTCGAGCTCTACGAGGCGCTCGGCCTGCAGGTGCAGTGGCAGCAGGTCGAGGAGGGGCGTGCGAACGCACTCGGTATCTGGTCCGGGGCCGGCGGCGGGAAGTCCCTCATGTTCAACGGCCATCTCGACACCTCGTATTCGGGCCGCGAGCCCTGGCTCCGCGCCGTCCCCGGCTTCCAGCCGCAGGCGTTCGAGCGGGACGGTCGGCTCTACGGGCTCGGCATCTCGAACATGAAGGGCGCTGTCGCGTGTTACGTGGAGGCTGTCCGGGCGTTGAAGGACACGGGCGTGCGCCTGCGCGGCGACGTCCTGATCGCGGCCGTGTGCGGCGAGATCGAGAAGACGCAGCAGGGCCAAGCGCAGGGAGCGCAGTACCGCGGCTACGCGGCCGGTACCAGGTACCTCGTCTCGCACGGCGGCGTGGCCGACATGTGCCTGCTCGGCGAGCCGACCGAGGGCAAGGTCGTGCTCGGCCACTTCGGTGCGCTCTGGTTGCGGATCCGCGTCCACGGCGACTTCATCCACACGGCCTTCAGCGAGGGGCGGCGCGACCGCAACTCGATCCTGCGCGCGCGCGAGGTGCTCGACGCGGTGCTCGAGTGGATCCCGATGTGGGAGAGCGATCCGGCAAACGCCTATCAGGGTGCGAAGGCGATCGTGAACGTCGGCGCGGTCGAGGGCGGCTTCGGCTGGCGCGCGTCCCGCACCCCGCACCACACCGACCTCTTCCTCGATATCCGCGTGCCGCCCACGAAGACGATGGCCGCCGCACGCGGCGAGGTGCTCGACATGGTGCGGGGCCTGGCCGAGCGCTTCCCCGGGTACGGCGTCGAGGGCGAGGTCTTCGTCACCGCTCCGGGGGCCGAGATAGACGAGAGCCACGAGCTCGTCGCGGCGATCGACGCCGCCCACGCCGAGGTCTGGGGCGAGCCGCCGGGCCGCGACGTGACGCGCTGGTTCAGCGACGCTTCGGCGCTCACGCGCTACGGCGTTCCGACCGTCAACTACGGCACCTCGACCGGCCTGATGGACGTGGAGCTCGGCGAGAACCTCGAGATCGACGGCCTGGTCAAGACCGCCGAGGTCTACGCGCGGGTCGCGCTGCAGGTCTGCGGAGTCGCGTGAAGCTCGTCACCTACGACGACGGCAAGGTCGGGTACGTCGACGGGGAGGAGATCGTCCGGCTCGACGTGGCGACGATGCGGGAGTGGTTCGAGCGGGGCGGCGCCGATGAGACCGGCGAGCGCACCTCGCTCGCCGAGGCGAAGCTCCGCGCGCCGATCCTCCCGAAGAAGTTCTTCCACACCGCGGGCAACTTCCGCGAGCACGAGGAGGAGTCGAAGAACGTCAACTGGACGCACCAGATCGCGCCGTGGATCAACTTCTTCCAGAACGTCGACGCGATCGTGGGGCCGGACGAGCCGATCGTCTACCCGGAGCACCTGACCGAGGAGCTCGACTACGAGCTCGAGCTCGCCGTCGTCCTCAGGAAGGCCGGCAAGTGGTTCTCGCCGGAGGAGGCCGCGGACTACATCGGCGGCTATGTGATCTTCAACGACATCACGGCGCGCGACATCCAGCGGGGCGAGATGCGCTCCGGCGTCTTCAGCTTCTGCAAGGCGATCGACACCTTCTGCCCGCTCGGGCCGTGGATCGTGACCCCGGACGAGATCCCCGACCCCCACGATCTCGCGATGGAGCTGCGCGTCAACGGCGAGCCCAGACAGGAGTCGCACTCGAGCCGGATGAGCGTGACGATCCCGCAGATCCTGAGCAACTTCTCCGCCCTCGGCTACAGCGCGGGCGACGTCCTCTCCACCGGCACCGTGGCGGGCGTCGCCGGCTTCAAGTCGGAGGAGGAGCGCCGCCGCCTCTACCTCAAGCCCGGCGACGTGATCGAGGCGGAGATCGAGCGGATCGGCGTGCTGCGGAACCCGGTCATCTCGTGGCAGGAGGGCCACGGGGAGCCTCCGCCGCCACGCATTCGCCCCTGGGGCGACGCGTGAGCCTTGCACCGGTGGGGGGGCCGCAGTGGAAGGATTAGCCGACTAGCCCTACGCCAAGGGAGGCGACCATGGCAGGCACGACGCTCGACGAGTCCACCATCCCGGTCATCCGCGGCCGTTTCGAAGGCGAGCTGCTCGAGCCGGGTGACGGCGGCTACGACGAGGCCCGGACGGTCTTCAACGCGATGATCGACCGCCGCCCACGCCTGATCGTGCGTTGCTCGGGTGCCGCCGACGTGGTCGCGGGGATCCTGCTCGCGCGCGAGACGAGCCTGCCGCTCGCCGTCAAGGGTGGCGGCCACGGTGTCAACGGCCATGCCGTCTGCGACGACGGGATCATGCTCGACCTCTCGCCGCTGAAGCGGATCGACGTCGATCCGGAAGCACGGATCGCCCGCGCGCAGGCGGGCGTGACCTGGGGCGAGTTCGATGCCGCCACGCAGGCACACGGGCTTGCGACGACCGGCGGTCGCATCACGACGACGGGCATCGCGGGTCTCACGCTCGGCGCGGGCAGCGGCTGGCTCGAGCGGATGTACGGCTACACGTCGCACAACCTGGTCGCGGCCGAGATGGTCACCGCCGACGGGCAACTGGTGCGCGCGAGCGAGGACGAGAACGCCGACCTCTTCTGGGGCCTGCGCGGCGGCGGCGGGAACTTCGGCGTCGTCACCCACTTCGAGTACCGCCTCCACGAGGTCGGCCCGATGGTCACCGGCGGGATGATCCTCTGGCCGCTCGAGCAGGCCGGTGAGGTGCTGCGCTTCTATCGCGACTGGATCGAGGCCGCACCGGACGAGATCAGCGGCGGTGCGGCGGTCGTCACTGCGCCGCCCGAAGGATCCGTTCCCACCGAGCTGCAGGGGAAGCCCGTGTTCGCCGTCATCCCGATCTCCTTCGGCGACCCCGAGCTCCTCCGGCCGATCCGGGAGTACGGGACGCCGTTCGCGGACCTCACTGGGCCGATGCCGTACGTCGAGGTGCAGAAGCTGATGGACGCCGGCAGCCCGTGGGGATTCCGGAACTACTGGAAGGCCGAGGCGGTGCAGGAGTTCAGCGACGAGCTGGTCGACCTCGTCCTCGAGCATGGGAAGGGCGTCGGCTCGCCGTTCGACGCCTGCTTCTTCCAGCCGCTGGGCGGTGCGCTCGACCGGATCCCGGCGGCTGCGACGGCGATCAACCCGAGTGCCGGCAAGTGGTTCCTCCACGTCTTCGGCATCTGGGAGACCGAGGAGGAGGCCGAAAGCGAGATGGCCTGGGTCCGGCGGTGGGGCGAACTGATGGAGCCGTATGCGCGCGCCGGCGTGCCGCTCACCTTCAGCGCGGACACGGGCGACGAGCGCGTACGCGCGACCTTCGGCGACGAGAAATACGCGCGCCTCGTCGCGCTGAAGGACAAGTACGACCCCGAGAACCTCTTCCGTCTCAACCAGAACATCAAGCCGAGCTAGGCGTGAGCTGGGCACGCGAATGAGTTGGCCTAAGGACGAGGCGAAACTCGAGCGCGTGCGCGCCCTGATGGCGGAGGAGGAGCTCGACGCCCTCGTCGTGCGCGCGCCCGACAACGTCCTTTACCTCACGAGCTTCTGGGGGATGAAGGGCTACGACGCCTGCGTCTTCCCGCGCGAAGGCGACCCGGTGCTGATCACGATCGAGGCGTCGGAGGAGGATGCGGCTCGTACGGCGTGGACGGAGGACGTGCGGCTGATCCGGGGCTACGACCCCGAGGACCCGCGGCCGCCGATCGCTCGCACGCTCGACGCGGCCGTCGCCGCGGCTCGTGACTACGAGCGTGTCGGCCTCGAGCTGTCGCTCGGCACGCAGGCGGCGGACCGGATGGTCGGCGAGCCGACGACGTTCACGGCTGGGTGGTTCGACTCGTTTCCCGACGCGGCCGACGCGACATCGGTTCTCGTCCGCGCTCGTTCCCTGAAGACCGAGCAGGAGATCGAGCGGCTCCGGCTCGCCAACGAGATCGCGGCGGCGGCGATGGAGCACGTTCGTGACCGGCTGCGGCCGGGGATGAAGGAGGCCGCAGCCGCGGCGCTCTGGCAGGGCTTCGTCCACGGCGAGGGCACCGGCTGGCAGGGCAAGGTCGACCTCGCGCTTCCGTTCTCGCTCGTCTGGGCGGGCCGCGAGATCAAGACGTTCACGGCGACGGGGGACAAGCCCGTCTCCGAGGGTGAGCCCGTCCTGTTCGAGATCTGGGTCTGCGCCGACGGCTACTGGTCCGACCATACGAAGAATCTCGTCATCGGCGACCTGCGCGAGGACTACGCCGCGCTCGAGACCGCGCTGATTGGTGTCTACGACGAAGCCCTGGAGTCGATTCGCCCGGGCGCCTCGATGGCCGAGCTCGACCGCAGCGTGCGGGAGCAGATCGACGCGATGGGCTACCCGGGCCAGCCGACGCATCCGATCTGCCACGGGGTCGGCGCCCGCGCCCACGAGCCTCCGTATCCGCATCAGGCGGGCGGCGGCACCTTCGCGGAGGGGATGGTGCTCGCGGTCGAGCCCGGCGCCTACTGGCCCGGCGGCGGCGGGCTGCGCGTCGAGGACAACTTCCTCGTCACGAACGAAGGCGTGGAGAAGCTCTCGTCATTCCCGGACGGAGTCGTGCAGTGCCCGACCTGATCTGGACCGGTTCGCTGAACGACCGCTACCGAATCGGCGGGCGGGTCGGTCTCTACGACACGACGCTGCGCGACGGCGAGCAGACCGTCGGGGTCGTCCTCTCGCCCGAGGAGAAGCTCGAGATCGCCCGACTCCTCGACGGGCTCGGGATCGAGCGGATCGAGGCGGGCTTCCCGCGTGTGTCGGAGGAAGACCGCCGCGCCGTCGAGCTGGTCGCGGGCGCCGGGCTGAAGGCGGAGGTCTGGGGCTTCTCCCGCGCGGTGCCCGCCGACCTGGAGCTCCTGGTCGAGGTCGGCGTGAGCCATTCCGTGATCGAGTCGCCGATCTCCGATCTCAAGCTCGAGGCGATCGGCGTCTCGCGCGAGAAGATGCTCGACCGGATCGCGAGCGCCATGCGTTTCGCGGCCGAGCACGGCATCCACGCCGCGTTCTTCGGCGTCGATTCGACCCGCGCGGAGCCGGGCTTCTACCGCCAGGTCTACGAGACGGCCGTCGAGGCGGGCGCGAAGGAGGTTGCCGTCGTCGACACGCTCGGGATCGCATCGCCCGAGGCTGTCACGGATCTCGTCGGCGCGACGCTGCAGTACGTGGACGGGCTCCCCGTCCACTTCCACGGCCACAACGACTTCGGCGTCGCGACCGCCTCGGCGGTCGCCGCGGTGCGAGCCGGCGCCACCTGGGTCCACGGCACGATCAACGGCATGGGCGAGCGCGCCGGAAACGCCGACCTCGGCGAGATCGCGCTCGCGCTCCGCGCGCTCTACGGCGTAGAGACCGGGCTTCGCTTCGACCGGATTCGCACTGCATCCGCCCGCATCCAGGAGCTTTCGGGCTACGGGCTCGCGCCGTGGAAGCCGCTCACCGGCGAGACGCTGTTCCGGCGGGAATCGGGCGCCGTCGCCTCGCAGTTCCACGATCCGCCGTCGATCGAGCCGTACTCCTCCGAGCTCGTGGGCGCGGAGCGGGCGATCGTCCTCGGCAAGAAGAGCGGGCTCGACTCGATCCGGATCAAGGTGGATGAGCTCGGCCTCGACGTGCCCGAGGAGCGGTGGCCGGAGCTGCTCGCCCGCGTGAAGGAGCTCGGGACGAGCAAGGGCGGTCTGGTCACCGATGACGAGCTGCGGGATCTCGTGAATGCCTGAGTACGACGCAGTCATCGTCGGCAGCGGCATCAACTCGCTCGCGTGCGCGGCGCTGCTCGCGCGCGGGGGCTGGCGCGTCTGCGTGTTGGAGCGGAACGACTGGTTCGGCGGCGCGATCAAGACCGAGGAGCTCACGGAGCCGGGATTCCTCCACGACACCTTCAGCGCGTGGCACCCGCTCTGGGTCGGCGGGGCGGCGCATGCGGAGCTCGGCGAAGAGCTCGCCGCCCGCGGGCTCGAGCACCTCAACACGGAGCTGCCGACGGCGACGGTGTTCCCGGACGACGGCTCGGCGTTCCTGCTCCGCACCGCGGAGGAAAATGCGCAGGAGCTCGGCCCGGAGTGGCCGGGTGTGCTCGAGCGCTTCTTCCCGAACGCCGACCTCGCCTTCGGCATCCTCGGCACCGAGCTGTGGTCGCCGGCAGGGCTCGCGTTCGGCGCGAAGGCGGTGCGCCGCCTCGGGAGAGCCGGCGCGGCCGCCTTCCTCGGCGAGGTGCTCCAGTCGAGCCGCGACTGGCTCGAGACGACGTTCGCCTCGGAGCGCGCGCACGGCCTGCTCGCGCCGTGGGTGCTGCACACCGGCCTCGGGCCCGACCAGGCGACGTCCGGCTTCATGACGCAGGTGATCGCGGTCGCGGTGCAGGAGGGCGGCATGCCGGTGCCCCGTGGAGGTGGAGCGAAGCTCGTCGAAGCGCTGGTGAAGCTGATCCGCGACCACGGCGGAGTGTGCGAGACCGACCGTGACGTCGAACGCGTGCTCGTCCGCTCCGGCCGGGCCGTGGGCGTGAAGCTCACCGACGGCGAGACGATCGAAGCGGAGCGTGCGGTCGTCGCGAGCGTGACGCCGACCCAGCTTCACGAGCGATTGCTCGCCGACGCCGATGTGCCCGCCGCGGTGGTCGAAGGTGCCCGCCGCTTCCGCTACGGACGTTCCGAGATGCAGATCCACTACGCGCTCTCCGAGCCTCCGCGCTGGAGCGGAGACGAGCGCCTGGGACAGACCGCGATCGTCCACGTCACGCCGGGCCTCGACGGCGTCTCGCGGGCCGTGAACGAGGCCGAGCGCGGGCTGCTGCCGGCCGAGGCGACGATCGTCGTGGGCCAGCCGCTCACGATCGATCCGTCGCGCGCGCCGGCGGGTCGAGGGCTCCTCTGGATCCAGCTGCAGGAGCTGCCGTGGCGAATCAAGGGCGACGCCGACGGCGGGACGTATCTCGGTCGCGGCGAGTGGACGGACGCGTGGCGCGAGCACTACGCGGACCGGATCCAGGCGCGGCTCGCGCAGCACATCCCGAACCTCGAGTCGTCGATCCTCAGGCGCGTTGCACTCGGGCCGCACGACCTGCAGCGCGCAAACGTCAACCTGCGGCACGGCGATCCGTACGGCGGCTCGCTCGCGCTCGACCAGAACTTCCTCTGGCGGCCGTTCGCCTCGAGCCCCGGACACACGACCCCGGTCGAGCGCCTCTGGCAGATCGGCGCGAGCACGTGGCCCGGGCCGGGCCTGGGCGCGGGCTCCGGGACGATCGTCGCGCGCAAGCTCCTCGAGCCGCCGCTCACGCAGCGCGCCGTCGCGCGCGCACGTGCTCTGGTTCAGCGCTGACCGAGCTGGTCGCGCACCAGCTCGAGCGTCGCGCAGTGCAGTCCCGCGATGGCGAACTTGTGGCTTTCCGAGAAGTCGACCTGGATCACCTCGACGCCGTGCTTCTCGAGCGCCCGCAGCACGGTCGGCGAGCCCGCGTTCATCACCACGCGCCCGGGCGAGAGCGTCACGCCGTTCAGCGCGAGATCCCAGTACTCCTCGACCGGCACCTCGATGATCTCGTAGCCACGCTTCTTCAGCTCGCGCACGAAGCCGTAGTTGACGAGATGCGGCGCGAGCAGCACCTTCCCGTGGTCGACTGTCAGCATGACCATGTCCATGTGGGACGTGCCGATCGACCCGTGGCCTGTCGTGTCGTACCAGCCCGGGCTGTGGCAGACGATCAGCTCGATGCCGAGGTTCGAGAGGACGAACTCGAGCTGGCGGAGTCCTTCCTCGTTGGCCACGACCGACTCGTTGAAGACGAACGTCTTCTCGTCGAGCCAGCGACCCGCACCCGGCTCGCCGACCCCGGTGCCGTGGATCGTCAGGTAGACGGGCACCTGTAGCGCGGCGAGCACCTGCTGCCAGATCACCTCGCGGCCCTTCTGCCAGGAGCCGAGCCCGTAGCGGTGGACGATCGCGCCGCCGTGGACGACGAGTCCGCCGCCTGCGAGCGTGACGAGATTCTTGATCCAGCCGTAGGCGCCGATCGCCGGCACCGGAGGCTCGATGTAGTTGACGCGGACGCCGTTCTCGGCGAGCACCGCGTAGTACTCGTCGAATTGGGCCTGTAGCCGGCCCAGGTCTGCGTTGCCGGCGGCCGACGAGTAGTAGTACTGCCACTCCTCCGCGTACTCCGGCCGCACCTCGTTCTCGGACGGCCGCGACACGAGCACCTCGCGCAGAGTCCCGATCCCCTCGGCACCCCAGCGGCGACCCCACACCTGCTCGACCTCGTCGTAGAAGTCGCTTTCGTGGAGCATGTAGTTGCGGAGCGGCTTGCCCGGCTCGAACCAGGGCAGCGTCTCGAGGACGGCATGTTCGTCGTGGGCCTCCGCCGGCCGCGGCGACGAGTACTCGAGCTCGACCTCCCGTCCGTCCGCGGTGCGGACGCGGAACGGGACGAGCTCGCGGGTCGACTCTTCTACGGACGGCTTGGACGTTGTTGCCATGGTTCTCCTCTCTAGAACGCGAAGATGCTTCGGCCGGCGAGCTCGACGCGATAGATGTCGGTCGCCAGCTCGAGGTGGGCGTGGAGCGCGGCGGCGGCGCGGTCGGGATCGTGCGCCGTGCAGGCGTCGAGCAGCTCCTGGTCGAGCTCCGCGTGCCGGTCCTGCGGCGAGCCGGAGCCGAGCAGCACCGGCCGGTAGCGCTCGCAGCTGTCCCAGGCGGGCCGGATCAGGCGCAGGAGCCAGCCCGAGCGCGCGGCTTCGTAGAGCGCGAAGTGGAAAGTCGTGTGGGCTCGCACCGCGGTGCGAGCGTCGCCGGCACGGCGCGCATCGTCGAGCTCGGCGAGGTGCGAACGCGCCGCCTGCTCGTCCTCCGCCGAGAAGAGCTCGGCCGCGCGCCGCACGGCCATCGCCTCGAGTGCGAGCCGGATCGAGAACAGCTCGCGCAGCTCCTCGATGTCGAGCGCCACGACCTTCGCACCGTGGTGCGGGACGTGCTCGGCGAGGCCCAGCGCTTCGAGCCGGCGCACGGCCTCGCGGATCGGGGAGATGCTCATCCCGAGCGAGCGGGCCAGATCCTCGAGCCGGAGCGGCGTCCCGGGCGTGAGCTCGCCGAGGATGATCGCCTCGCGCAGGCGCTCCAGCGCGGCCTCGGCCATCGTCGGATGCCGCGGCACGCCGCCCTGCGTCAGCGTCGACTCCACGAAATCGAGCGTGAACCACTCTTGATCAGATGTCAAACGCATGGGAGGATCAACGCTCCGGGTGTCGAGGGCCACGCAGCAACAGCCGCTGTTCTCGATCTCGCAGGTGAGCACGCTCGCCGCGAGCTTCGGTGACGACGTGCGCGCGTACGCGGCCGCCGGAGCCGACGGGGTCGGCGTGTGGGAGATCAAGCTCGGCAGCGACTCGCTCGACGAGTTCCAGGCGAGCGGCCTCCGCTGCGCGACCGCGGTTCCCGCCGTTCCGTCCGTGCATGCGCTGCCGCTCCTGCCGGGCCCCGAGACCCCGCGCGAGCGCATCGACGCGCTGCTGCGCTCGCTCGAGGTTCTCGCGCCGTATGCGCCCTCGGCGGTCCTGTGCTTCACCGGCCCCGGCGACCGCGAGACCGCCGTGCGCGGTGTGCGGAAGATCGCGCGCGAGGCCGAGCGGCTCGGTCTGAGGCTGGCGGTCGAGCCGTTCCAGCTCGAGGGGATCGAGAACTGGTCGATCCTGAACACGCTCGGCGATGCCGCCGGGTTCATCGACGAGGTCGGCAGCGACGCGATCGGGATCCAGTTCGACACCTGGGCCCTCTGGAACACGCCGGAGCTGCTGGACGAGATCCCGCGCTACGCACACCTCATCGCAGGCGTGCACGTGAGCGACTGGCGGGAGCCGACGCGTGGCTGGGCCGATCGCGTCCTCCCCGGTGACGGAGCCGCTGACTTGCCGGGGATCTTCGGCGTCTTAGAGGACGTGGGCTGGGAGGGCTTCTACGACCTCGAGATCTTCTCCGACAACGGCACGTTCGGCGCCGCGTATCCCGACTCGCTCTGGGATCTCGACGCTGCCGAGCTGGCGCGCCGAGGTCGTGAGGCTTTCTTCAACTGCTGGTCGAAAAGGAGGGTCCCGGCGACCGCCGCGGGCCGGAGAGGAGAGACATGAGGGTAGAAATGCGGGCGCGCTGGGCGCTCGTGATCGTTGCCACGGCGGCACTCGTCCTCGCGGCGACCGCGGCGGCTCGTACGCATTCGAGTGCGGCGAAGAAGCCGATCGTCATCGGCTGGGCCTACGACAACAAGGGCCCGATGCAGCCGTTCGACACGCCCGCACTCGCGGCGGCGAAGATCGAGGCCGCCAAGATCAACAAGAAGGGCGTGGACGGTCGCAAGATCGTGATCAAGACCTGCAAGACCCAGGGCGACGACTCGACGACGTCGAAGACGTGCGCCGACAAGCTGATCAGCGAGCACGCGAACGTCATCTTCACGACGTGCGACGTGAACCTCGCCACGCCGGTCGTCAAGGAGTCGCTCAAGCACCACCTTCTCACGATCGCGCCCTGCATCGGCACCGACCTGATGGGGCCGAAGACGTTCGGGAAGGCAGGGAAGCTCGCCTTCAGCTTCGGCAACGTCGCGCAGGACGAGGGCTCGGCGATGGCGGAGCTCGCGTGGAAGCACGGCTGGAAGACGGCCGACCTTGCCAAGGACACGACGATCAATTACTTCGGGGCCGTCGTCTCCGCATTCAAGGCTCGCTTCCAGCAGCTCGGCGGGAAGATCAAGTACGAGACGACGTACCAGGATCCGGCACTCGTGCAGGGCTCCACGAACTTCCACAACGCCGCCAGCGGCGTCGAGCAGCATCCTGCCGACGTGATCGTGACGGTGACCTCGGGCTCGTACGGCGCCCAGCTCCCGTTCATCACCGACCTGCGCACGGCCGGCGTCAAGACCCCGATCCTGAACTCGTGGGCGGGCGACGGGACGTACTGGCTGCCGAAGAGCGGCCCCAAGGTCACGAACTACTGGTACGTGACGTACGCCAACGCGTTCGGGCACGACCCGAATCCGGCGGTGAACAAGCTCGCGAACACCCTCAGGGCGGCGAACCCCTTCAACGCCGCGACCGGTGGCTTCGTCGCCGGCCCGGCCGCGATCGACGGGCTCGTCACCGCGATCAAGCGTGCGCACGGCTCGCTCGTCGGGTCGAAGCTCGCGGCGGTGATGGAGAAGTTCCACAAGGTGCCGACGCTCTCGGGCAACGTGAGCTTCTCGAAGAAGCTCCACACGGTCTTCGGTCGCCAGTATCGCGTCGTGGAGATCAACAACAACACACCGATCGCCAAGGGCACGATCACGGCGAAGGTCGTACCGAACAGCCCGGACTCCTAGGGGCTTGACGGCAGCAGCGCAGCAGGCAGCTCAGCTGAGGGGGAGGCCCGGAGGATCGCTCCGGGCCTCCGCCGTCTCGCGCTCGTTCGCTGGAGTGCAGGCGCTCCGCGACGTCTCGCTCGAGCTCGCGCAGGGCGAGGTCGTCGGGTTGATCGGGCCTAACGGGGCCGGCAAGTCGACGCTCGTCAACATCCTCAGCGGCTTCGACCGGCCGACGAGCGGCCGCGTGCTGCTCGAGGACCGGGACGTGACACGGTGGCCCGCCTTCCGACGCGGCCGACGCGGGCTCGCGCGCACCTTCCAGCACAGTCACGCCTTTCGCGGCCTCTCGGTGCGGGAGAACGTCGAGGTCTCCGCGCTCGGCGTCGGCGCGTCGCAGCGCGAGGCGGCGAGGCGCGGACGAGAGCTGCTCGCGCTGCTCGGGCTCGATGTGTATGCGGACCGACCCGCGGGCTCGCTGGCGCACGGCGACGAGCGGCGGCTCGGGGTGGCCAGGGCGCTGGCGACCGACCCGCGCTTCGTGCTCATGGACGAGCCGGCAGCAGGACTCCCGGAGGCCGAGATCCCGCAGTTCGCAACGGCGGTCGCGGTGATCCGCGATCGCGGCGCCGGCGTCCTGCTCGTCGATCACAACGTCGCCCTCGTGCTGGAGGTCTGCGAGCGGATCCACGTGCTCGACCAGGGGAAGACGCTGGCCGAGGGGACGCCGCAGGAGATCCGCGCGCACCTCGGGGTCGCGGCGGCCTACCTCGGTGAGAGCGCGGAAGCGGAAGAGATCGAATGACCGCGCTCGCGGTCGACAAGCTCACTGTCCGCTACGGCGCCGTCGAGGCCGTCCGCGAGTTGTCGCTCGAGGTGAAGCCCGGCGAGATCGTCGGCCTGATCGGGCCGAACGGGGCCGGCAAGTCCTCGACGTTGCACGCGATCATGGGCGCGGCGCCGATCGCCGGCGGTGACGTTTGGCTCGACGGCCGCTCGCTCGTCGGCCGCCGGCCGGAGGACGTGGCCCGGCGCGGCATAGCGCTCGTCCCAGAGGGACGCCGCATCTTCGGCGAGCTGACCGTAGAAGAGAACCTGCGCCTCGGCCTCGCGGGCCGGCGGCGAGGGAGCAACCCAGGCGGCGCCGCAGGCGCCGCCGGTCTACCGGCTGGGGGACGCCGGCTTGGCCGGCGACCTTTCCAGCCAACCGGCCTGGCGCGGGCCTACGACCTCTTCCCCGTCTTGCGGGAGTTCCGTTCGCGGCAGGCGGGCGTCCTCTCGGGCGGGCAGCAGCAGCAGCTCGCCATCGGCCGTGCGCTCGCTGCCGATCCCGTTGTCCTCCTGCTCGACGAGCCCTCACTCGGGCTTGCGCCGAAGATCGTCGGCGTGGTCTTCGAGGCGTTGGCGCAGATCCGGGACTCCGGGCTCGGCGTCCTGCTCGTCGAGCAGCGCGCGCAGCGCACCGTCGCGCTCGCAGACAGGTCGCACGTGCTCGCCAACGGCGAGCTCCGCCTGACACTCGGCCCGGATGATGCGGGCGACACCGACCGGCTCGTCGCCGCCTACCTCGCATGATCCTCGCCTTCCTCAACCTCACGTGGCCGACGTTCGCGAACGGCCTTGCGCTCGGCGGTGTCTATGCGCTCATGGCGGTGGGGATCGGCCTCGTCTTCGGCGTCCTGCGCCTCGTCAACTTCGCGTACGGGCAGCTGATCATGGGCGGCGCGTTCGCGCTCGCCTACGGGTCGCAGTGGGGATTCGCGAACTGGGCCTCGATCCTCTTCTGTTTCGGCGTGGTGCTCGGGCTGTCCGTGCTGATGGACTGGCTCGTGTTCCGGCCCCTGCGGACGCATTCCCCCGCGGTGATGCTCGTGGCGACCTTCGCCGTCGCGTTCTTGCTCCAGAGCATCGCGCTGCTCGCGTTCGGCCCGCTGGGGAAGAGCGCCGGGCAGCTCGCGATCCTCAACGCGCCGTGGGACATCGGCGGCGTCTTCATCAAGAAGATCGCGGTGATCGCGTTCGCGACCGCCGTCGGCTGCCTCGCGATCCTGCAGCTGCTGCTGACGCGCACGCCGCTCGGTCTCCACATGCGGGCGGCGGCGATGGACTTTCGGACGGCTCGCCTGCTCGGTGTGCGCGCGAACTGGGTGATCTCGGGAGCCGTGATCGTCTCGGGGCTCTTCGCGGCCGTCTCTGCCGTGATGCTCAGCGTGACGGAGCTCACGGTCACCCCCTCGTTCGGCACCCAGGACACGATCCTCGTGCTCGCCGGCGTCGTGCTCGGCGGGCTCAACCGCCCGATTCCCGCCACGCTCGGCGGGTTCGCGATCGGCTTCGCGAGCGGGATCCTCGGAGGCGTGCTCCCGTCGAACCAGAGCCAGTACCTGCCGAGCTTCCTCTTCGCAGCGGTGATCGTCGTGCTGCTCGTCCGCCCGAACGGACTCTTCGCGCGCGGCGGCGGAGCGGTGGAGCGCGTATGAGCCTCGTCCGTCGGGTTCCGGAGTTTCTTGCTCCTGCGCTGCTCATCCTCGCGACAGCGCTGCTCGGGCTCGCGGTCTCGAACTACCTCCAGGCGTACTTCCTCGACACCCTGATCAAGGTCGCCATCGTCGTTGCGCTCTACGTTTTCATCGGCAACTCGGGCGTGCTGTCGTTCGGGCACATGAGCTTCGTGGCCGTCGGAGCGTGGACGGCAGGCGTGCTCACGACGCCGGAGGAACAAAAGCGACTCATCATGCCGGGGCTGGCCCACTTCCTCGTTACGACGAATGTGGGAAACGCCGCCTCGCTCGCCCTCGCAGCGTTGGTCGGCGGATTCTTCGCGCTGGTGGTTGGGCTGCCGTTGATGCGCCTCTCGGGTCTCGCCGCGGGCATCGCGACCTTCGGGGTCCTCGAGATCACGAACAACGTGCTCACCTACGAGCAGAGGATCGGGCCTGGCCTGAACACATTCTCCTCGGTCCCCGCGACGACGGGGATCTGGCAGGCGGCGATCGGCGGCCTCATCTGCGTTGCGGTGGCCTACGGATACCAGCGGACGCGCTTCTCCCGGATGTTGCGCGCGGGCCGCGAGGATCCCGCGGCGGCTGCTGCGGCCGGGATCTCGATCTACCGACAGCGCCTGCTCGCCTTCGCGCTCTCGGGTGGGCTCGCGGGCTTCGCCGGCGGTCTCTACGTCCATTTGCAGCCGCTGGGGGCAAGCGGTCTATCGCTCGATCTGACGTTCATCACGCTCGCGATGCTCGTGGTGGGCGGGTCCGGGAGCCTGCTCGGCGCGGTCGTCGGCGCGCTGGCTCTGAACGGGCTCTTCTCCTTCTTCTCGGCCGCGACGAACACCGTGGACGTGTTCGGCTGGAGCCTGACGGTGCCGTCGGGGACGGCGGAGCTGAGCCTCGGGGCCCTGATGGCGATCGTCCTCATCCTCCGGCCGAACGGGCTCACCGGCGGCCGCGAGCTGTCCCTGCCACGGCGGCGAGCCGCGGCCGACCTCTCCGAGAAAGCGAGGGTCACGACATGAGGTTCAGCATCTACTCCGAGCTCCAGAGCTGGCCCGGGAAGTCGTACGACCGGCTCTACGGCGAGGTGCTCGAGCAGATCGAGAACGCCGACCGGCTCGGCTACGACGCCTACGCCGCGATCGAGCACCTCTTCTTCCCGAAGTTCTCCGCTTCGGCGAACGTCTTCGGGCTCTTCGGGATGGCCGCTGCACGCACGCGCCGAATCAACTTCCGGACGATGCTCCACATCCTCCCGTACCACAACCCGCTCGTTCTGGCCGCCATGATCCACGAGTTCTCGCTGCTCACCGGGGGCCGCTACGAGTTCGGGGTCGGCCGCGGCCACGGCTGGATCCCGACACCGGCCGGGCTCCCGCTCGACGAGACCTCCCGACCGCGCTACGAGGAGGCGCTCGACCTCTTCGTCGAGGCGCTGCACTCCGACGTCGTCAGCTTCGAAGGCGAGTACTGGGACGTGAAGGACAGCCGGGTGATCCCGTTCAGCGGCCACACGTTCCGCGTCGTCCTCGGCGGCACCTCCGATCGCACGTACGACCTCGCGGCGAAGCACGGCTGGGCGGTCGCGGTGCCGCCGCTCCTCCCGTATGTCGCGCTCGAGGAGCAGCTCGATCTCTACCGCGCGAAGTGCGCCGAGTACGGGACGACGCCGGACATCATCTGGATCCACGCCTGCTACATCGACGACGACCGCGAGCTCGCGCTGCGCGAGGCGGAGAAGCACATGCGCGGCTTCCTCGCGGGCAACGCGTCGCCGCTGACAGAGCACCCGGTGCCGCCGGTCGACGCCCTCAACGCGGCGGGCTACGGCTTCTACGCCTCGGGGATCATGGAGAAGCTGGCCGCGACGCCGTACGACGAGATGGTCGGCGGCGACATCGTCTGGGTCGGCACGCCGGACGACGTGATCCAGCGGATCCGCGAGACGATCGAGGTCTGCGAGGGGCTGACCGAGATCGCGATCACGACGAACCCGGGCGGCGTCGAGCACTGGAAGGCGATCAAGGCGCAGGAGCTCTTCGCCGAGCACGTGATCCCGGTCATCCAAGGAGAGACTGGGGCGGTCGCGGTCGAGGCGTGACGAAGGTCGTCGTAGCAGGGGCCGGCTCGATCGGGAGTCTTCTCGCCGCGCATCTCGCGCTGGTCGCGGACGTGACGGTGCTGACGCGGAGGGAGGAGCACGCGGCGGCGCTGCGCGAGCAGGGACTTCGGGTCTCGGGTCGGAGCGACTTCACGGCGCAACTGGAAGCGACGGCGGATCCGGGTGCGCTGCCGACGGATGCGGAGCTCGCGATCCTCGCCTGCAAAGGCACGGATCTCGAGCCGCTCGCGGTACGCCTCGAGGGAGCGCTCCCGGCCGCCACCGTGATGACGGTCCAGAACGGGCTCGGAGCGGAGGAGATCGTCGCCGCGCACGGGGACTGGCCGCTCCTCTCCGCCGTCACCTTCATGAGCGGCACGCGGCACAGCGACGCCCACGTCGAGTACGTCCTCGACACGGCGACCTGGATCGGGCCGTATCGCGGCACCGGCGAAGAGGATGCGCGGCGCGTTGCCGATCTGATCGAGGCTGGGGGGCTGAAGGCCGAGGCGTTCCCCGACCTGCGCCCGGCGCAGTGGTCGAAGCTCATCTTCAACGCGACCGTGAACGGAGTCGCCGCGCTGACGAACCTCCCGCACGACTCCCACTTCGCGCAGACCGCGGCGCTCGCGGATCTCGGCCACCTCGTGCGCGACCTCGTCGACGAGGGGAAGGCAGTTGCGGCTGCGGCGGGCGTCGAGCTGCACGACGACCCCTGGGAGATGAACGTCCTCGCGACCCGGCGCGGCCACCGGCATTTCCCCTCCATGCTCGAAGACATCGAGGCTCGCCGGCCGACCGAGCTCGAGCTGATCAACGGCGCTCTCGTGCGCGAGGCGGTGCGGCTCGGTGTGCCCGTTCCGCTCCAGACCGCCGTCTATAGGCTCGTCAAGGCGAGGGAGGCGAGCTACTCGGAGTGAGGATCTGTGTCGTGGGGTGCGGGGCGGTCGGCTCGCTGTTCGCGGCCAACCTGTCGCTGCTCGACGACGTCGAAGTCTGGGCGTTCGACCTCGCCCAGGCGCACGTCGACGCGATCAACCGGGACGGCCTGCGGCTCTCCGGTGCCGGCGACGTCGTCGGGAGGCCGCGCGCGACGAGCGACGCCGCTGCGCTGCCGCCGTGCGACTTCGGCATCGTCGCGACGAAGGCGATGCATACGGAGCCGGCCATCGCCGCGACCGCGAACGCCTTCGCGGACGGTTACGTCGCGACGGTCCAGAACGGCCTCGGAAACGAGGAGACTCTTGCGGGTCATGTCGAGCGTGTCATCCGCGGCACGACCTTCCCGGCCGGGAAGCTCCTCGAGCCTGGCCACGTGCAGTGGGACGTGAAGGGCGACACGACGTTCGGCCCGTACGACGAGCGCACGGCGCTCGCCGAGGTCGAGCGCCTCGCCGACGCGTGCACGCGGGCCGGTATGCCGGCCAAGGCGGTCGCCGATGCGCGCGGCCCGCAGTGGCGCAAGGTGATCTTCAACGCGTCCACGAACCCGATCGGCGCGCTCACCGGCCTCACGCATGGTCGGGTCTGCGAACGCGCTGACCTGCGCGCTCTCGTGACCGGCCTCGTCGACGAAGGCAAGGCGGTTGCCGCGGCTCAAGGGATCGAGCTCGATGCCGATCCCGAGGGGCTGATCGATCACGCTGCGCGCAAGGACGTCGCCTACGACCACAAGGCTTCGATGCTCCAGGACGTCGAGGCGCGGCGGCAGACCGAGATCGACTACCTCAACGGCGGCATCGTCCGCTTCGGCGGCGAGTACGGCGTGCCGACGCCGCTCAACGCCGCCATCCAGGCCCTCGTCAAAGGAGTGGAGGCTTCGTGGACTCAGAGCTGACGGCACGACACGCGCGGGTGCGCGAGGCGCTGGAGCGGGACGGGCTCGAGGCGGCGCTCGTCTGCGGCTCCGAGTACACGGGCTTCGAGGGCGCCGTCACCTATCTCTCGGGCTTTCAGATCGTCCACCGCTATGCGTACGTCCTCGTGCCGCGTGAGGGAGACCCGGCGATCGTCTTCCCGGCGGAGGCGCGCTACGTCGGCACCCACGGCGACTCGCAGATCGAGGATCAGGTCTTCGCCGATCGCCCGGGCGAATGGCTCGCCGACCGCCTGCGCGGGAGGCGCGTCGGCGTCTACGGGCTCGACTACGTGGCGACCGTGCGCGACTTCGTGCCGCTCTCGGCGGCCGCCGAGCTCGTCGGGTGGGACGTCGAGTTCGATCTCGTTCGCGCGGTGAAGTCCGACGCCGAGCTCGCCTCGGTGCGCGAGAGCGTCGAGATCAACACCGCCGGCTTCCACGCCTTCCGCGAAGCCTGGGCGCCGGGTCGAAACGCAGCCGAGGTCATGGCGCCGGCGGAGAAGCTCTTCGTGGACCGCGGCTGCGGACGGCTGACGATGAACATGGTGCTCGTCGGGGCGGAGTTCGCGATCGCGCGTGAAGACACCGTCTTCGACGAGTTCACCATCCCGTCACTCGAGATCGCCGGCCCCGGTGGACACTGGGTCGAGGTCTCGCGCGCGCTCGGCACCCCGAGCGACGAGGTGAAGAAGATGCTCGAGGCGTACGGCGAGTACTACGAGGTCGCGCAGTCCGCGCTCCGAGCCGGCGCGAGCGCGCACGACGTCCATCGCGCGGTCTCGGCGGGGTTCACGCAGCGCGGCTACCACCTCGGCCACGTCACGGGCCACTCGATCGGCATGACGATGATCGAGCACCCCAAGATCGGCGAGGGCGTCGAGACCGAGCTCGCCGCGAACATGATCTTCTCGATGCACCCACACGCGATCTCCGCCGATGGCCGAGAATGCCTCTACATGCAGGACACCTGGCACGTGACGGAGAGCGGTGGCGTCCCCCTCGCCGGACTGGAGATGCGGATCTGGTGAGCGCCCCGAACGCAGACGAGTTCACCCCGATCCTTCCGGGCGGGGGCGCGACCGACTACGAGCGCTACCTCCGCACCGACGAGCTCCTCGCGCTGCAGAAGGGGCCGGACGAATGGGTGCACCGCGACGAGCTCCTCTTCCAGACCGTGCATCAGTCGTCGGAGCTCTTCCTCAAGCATGCGTGGATGGAGGTCGAGGAGGCGACGCGGCTGATCGAGGCGCGCGACGTCGCCGGCGCGCTCCGTCTGCTCGGCCGCGCGAACCACGCGATGCGCTACGTGATCTCGTTCCTCGAGCACCTCGAGCTCATGTCGCCGTGGGAGTACCAGGAGGTGCGCCGCGTGCTCGGGCACGGCTCCGGATTCGACTCGCCCGGGTTCCGCGGGATCCGCGACGTCTCGCCCGGGCTCTACGCCGCCTTCGACGGGCTGCGCCGCGAGCGCGGCCTCTCCCTGCTCGAGGTCTACACCCGGGGCCGCGAGCACGAAGACCTGTACCAGCTCGCCGAGGCGCTGACCGACTGGGACGAGCAGGTCGGCGTCTGGCGCTTCCGCCACGTGAAGATGGTCGGCCGCGTGATCGGCGAGGACGTCATCGGCACGCAGGGCACCCCGGTCGAGCTGCTCGCAGGGCTGATCAAGCACAAGCTGTTCCCGGAGCTCTGGACGGTGCGCACCGACCTCACCGAGCTCGCCAAGAAGTCCGACTGACGGCCGGTGGCAGCCACTGCACAGAAGATGAGCGTCCTCGTCACAGATGTGCACCGAGAAGATGAGCATTTTCGCGGCCGTTGCGCGCACGAAGCTGTAGCGACGAATGTCCAGCCGTAACACTTTTGTGATGGTGGCTGCCACCGGTCGAACTCGCCGATGATCCCGCTCGACGAGATCCGCCGGGCGCGTGAGCGGATCGGCGACGACGTCATGCGCACGCCGCTCGTCCCGATCGGCGAGGCGGGGAGGATCTGGCTGAAGCTCGAGTGTCTGCAGCCGATCGGCTGCTTCAAGCTCCGCGGCGCGCTGTCGGCTGTGCGAGCCGCCTCGCGGGCGGAGATCGAGGCCGGCGTCGTCACGGCGAGCGCCGGGAACATGGGGCAGGGCGTCGCCTGGGCGGCACGCGAGGTCGGGGTTCCGGCGCGGGTCGTAGTTCCGGCGGAGGCTCCGCGCGCGAAGCTCGACCGGATAGAGGCGCTGGGCGCCGAGGTCGTCTCCGTCACGCACGAGGAGTGGTGGCAGGCGATGGTCGACCGCGGCCGCACCGGCGTCGAGGGGCTGTTCGTCCACCCGGTTGCAGACGAGGCGGTCATGGCCGGGAACGGGACGATCGGGCTCGAGCTCGCCGAAGATGCGCCGGAGTTCGACTCGGTGGTCATTCCCTGGGGCGGGGGCGGCTTGACGACGGGCATCGCGAGCGCCGTCAAGGCGCTGCGGCCGGGGGTAAGCGTCGTGACCGCCGAGCCGGAGACCGGCGCCCCTCTCGCAGCTGCGTTCGCGGCGGGCGAGCCGCGCGGGATCGAGTTCCAGCCGTCGTGGGTCGACGGCGCCGGCGGCCGCGCGCTTCTGCCGGGGATGTGGGAGTACGCGCGCGAGCTCGTCGACGAAGCCGTTGCGGTGCCGCTGGCAGAGGTGGAGGAAGCGCTCCGACTCCTCGCCTCGCGCGCCCACGTCGTTGCGGAAGGGGCGGGAGCGCTCGCGCTCGCGGCCGCGCTGCGACGCGGCGACCGCTGCGTCTGCATCGTGAGCGGCGGCAACATCGACCTCGACGTGCTCGCCCGGCTCCTTGCGGGTCTTGACGTCGGCTTGTAACAGACTGTTACTAGCGGTGCCAGGTCCTGAGCGGACGCTATCGGTGTGGAGGCAAGACGCCTCCCGCAGCAGCTTGTAACAGTCTGTTACCACCTGTGGTTTTGAGATGAGAGGGTTACAAGTGGTAAACGCAGCGCAACGCGCCAGCTACGCCCTTTCGGACGCGGCGAGGTTCAGCTGGGAGGACGCTGGCCCGAGCCGGTCGCGGCTAGGGCATCAGGTACCAGACGAAACGCACAGCGTCCCGCACACCTCGACGCACGGCCGTCATCAGGCCGACGCCTTCCATCCGTCGCTGTCGTACCACTCCGGCGAAGAAGAGGATCGCGCCGACGCTGAATAGAAGACCGCCGATAGCGCCGACAGTCGGGCTGTCTTTGACGTAGGACACGGCGAGGAGAAGACCGCCCGCGATCCCGATCCAGGCCGGGACGCCTCGGAGCACCGAAGGGGGATTGTTGTTCGGATGGGCGGGCTCGGTCGACATCGTTACTGCATCAACATCGTCGCATCGACGCAATCGCTCAAGCCGTCTTTCGCCAAGCTAGGGGTGGCTCTGTAGCGAGTGCGTCCCGCCGGCGTCGTCGAGCACGCGGCGAACCCCGCCGTGACCGTTGCGACGGAGGAGCTCGGCGCGGATGTCCTGGGCGTAGCGGCTCAGGTTCGCTTGGCCGTTCAGCTCGAGCTGCATCAGGGCGAGGCGACGGTTCATCCGCTCCAAGTTCGTGAACCGACCACGTCGGAGCTCGAACGAGTTGCGGATCACGGCGAACGCCTGCTCGAGCGGGCCGACGCTGACGATCGCGCGATGGCTCTGCTTCTCCTGTAGTTGCCAGGTGATGCGTGCGCCGTGGCGGTTGACCCAGCGTGTGATTGGGACGATGCCGCGCGCGAGCGCGGCCGCTTCGAATGCTTGCCAGCTGGCGAGATCGCAGAACGCGCAGCTGCAGGACGGCCCGAGCTTGGGGCGCTCGTGCTTGATCGCGTCCCAGAGCGGATCGGGATAGAGCACGCGCCGGCGCATCTTGCGTCGCAGGGACTGGCGTAGGTGTTCGTGACAGAGGAACACGGCAGGTGCCGGCTGCGTAGGCCACACGTACTCGATCGCGGCCTGCAGCTCGTGGTCGTTGTCGCAAACCATCTGCACGGGCGGCGCTCCCTCAAGCGACTCGCGGAGCTCCTCGAGGAACTTGACCCAGTAGGGGAAGCCCTGCCGGTACCCGAAGTTCGGCGCGGCCCGGAGCGCGAGGATGCTGCCTTGGCCGCGCGCGTTCCAGCCGTAGGCGCCGAAGACCTGGAAGTGCGGCTTGCCTGCACGCTTCGGCTGGCCGTTCGCATCCGTCGAGGACACGTTGAAGGGGAGAGCGTCGACGGCGACGATGCGAGGCCAGCCGCTCGGGGCCCGCGCCGCGAACAAGGGCGGAGCGAAGAGGTCGATCCAGTCGGCGACGACGCTGCCGTCGTTGTTGCGAGCACGCCTGCCTGTGCGGGTGCGACCAGAGCGAGAACGCCGAGCGTCGCGGCGGAGCTCCCGCGCCACATAGCTGTCCGGCTCGCCCTTGCCGACGAGCACGAGCGCGTGCGCGATCTCGCGCGTCGTGTAGTCGAAGCCGCGCCCTGCTGGCGGCCCCTCGTGCGCCGCGTAGTCCCGCTCGCACTCGAGACACTCGCCCGTGCCGCCGTGCAAGCGCGGCAGCGTCTCCACGAACCTGTGCGGCGGATCGCCGTTCTCGGGCAGGCAGCGGAACCTTTGCCTCTGTCTGCCCGGAGCGCCGTAGCGCCCGTCGAACCAGACCTTCGAGTCGGGATGCCGTGAGCAGTTCGGGGTCGCGCGCCTGAGAGTCACGAGCCCGAGCGTAGGCGCGCCGACTGATGCGATCGACCCCCGAACGGGG
>JAICME010000027.1 GCA_025929425.1 Thermoleophilia bacterium
AGGGCATCGAGGCTCAGACCCTCGCGAACGCCTACCTCGCGATCGAGAACGGGCTCGAGATCGTCCCCGTCGCGAACAAGATCGACCTTCCGGCCGCCGATCCCGTCGGCACAGCCGTCGAGGTAGCCGACCTGCTCGGCGACGACCCGGCGCGAGTGCTGCGCATCTCGGCGAAGACGGGAGACGGCGTCGCCGACGTCCTCGACGCGATCGTCGAGCGCGTGCCCCCGCCGATCGGCGACTTCGACGCGCCGCCCCGCGCGCTCGTCTTCGACTCCTCGTACGACCAGTACCGCGGCGTCGTCGCGTTCGTCCGCGTTGTCGACGGCTCCTTTTCGACGCGCGACGCGCTCCGCACGATGGCCACCGACACCCGGTTCGACGCGGAGGAGCTCGGTGTCTTCTCGCCGGCCATGACTCCGGTCGAGCAGCTGTCCGCGGGAGAGGTCGGCTACGTCATCACCGGACTCAAGGACGTCTCGCGCCTGCGCGTCGGCGACACCCTCACCTCGGTGCGCCGGCCCGCGGCGGAGGCGCTGCCCGGCTACAAGGACGTCAAGCCGATGGTCTTCGCCGGGCTGTTCCCGACCGACTCGGACGACTACCCCGAGCTCCGCGACGCGCTCGAGCGCCTCAAGCTCAACGACGCCGCGCTCATGTACGAGCCCGAGACGTCGCAGGCGCTCGGCTTCGGCTTCCGCTGCGGCTTCCTCGGCCTGCTCCACATGGAGATCGTCCGCGAGCGCCTCGAGCGCGAGTTCGACCTCGACCTCCTCGTCACGGCCCCGAACGTCGCCTACCGCGTAAAGGAGAAGAACGCCGGCTGGATCGAGGTGCACAACCCCGCCGACTTCCCGCGCGAGATCGAGGAGGTCGAGGAGCCGTACGTCAATGCCTCGATCATCGTCCCGAAGGAGTACGTCGGCGCCGTGATGGAACTGAACAACGACCGCCGCGGCACGTTCGGGAAGCTCGAGTACCTCTCGCCAGAGCGCGTCCACCTCACCTACGAGCTCCCGCTTGCGGAGATCGTCCTCGACTACTACGACCAGCTCAAGTCGCGCACGCGCGGCTACGCCTCGTTCGACTACGACGTCGCCGGCTTCAAGCCCGGTGACCTTGCGCGGGTCGACGTGCTCGTCGGTGGCGAGCCGGTCGACGCCCTGTCCCTCATCGTCCACCGCAGCTTCGCGTACGACCGCGGCCGCCTCCTCGTCGACAAGCTGCGCGAGGAGATCCCGCGCCAGATGTTCGACATCCCGATCCAGGCCGCGATCGGCGCGCGCGTCATCGCGCGGGAAACGGTCAAGGCGAAGCGGAAGGACGTGCTCGCCAAATGCTACGGCGGTGACATCTCGCGGAAGCGCAAGCTGCTCGAGAAGCAGAAGGCCGGCAAGAAGCGCATGAAGCAGGTCGGCGCCGTCGAGGTGCCGCAGGAGGCATTCCTCGCCGTCCTCAACATCGGCCAGGGGCAGAAGAGCTGATGGGGCTCGAGATGCGGACGGAGTGTGAGCGCTGCGGCGTCGCGCTGGCGCAGGACGGCGACGCGGTCATCTGCTCGCACGAGTGCACGTTCTGCCGCTCGTGTGCCGAGGCGATGGACTTCGTCTGCCCGAACTGCGGCGGCGAGCTCGTCGCCCGGCCGAAGCGGGTGAGCTCGTGAAGCACCTCTACGTTCATTTGCCGTTCTGCCCGCACCGCTGCGGCTACTGCGACTTCGTGACCGCGACCGGTCGCGACCACCTCCACGGCGCGTACGTCGACGCACTCCTTCGTGAGCTCGCCGAGGAGCACGACGGCTCCTCGGTGCAGACGATCTTTCTCGGCGGTGGGACGCCGACGTACACGGCGCTGCCCGAGCTGCTGCGGCTGCTTCGGGCGCTCCCGGCCGCACGCGAGCTGACGGTCGAGGCGAATCCCGAGACCGTCACGCCCGAGCTCGCGCGCGAGCTGCGCACGGCGGGAGTGAACCGCGTCTCGCTCGGCGCGCAGACGTTCCAGCCCCATCTCCTCCAGGTGCTCGAGCGCCGGGCGACACCGGCTGACGTCGAGCAGGCTTTCGGTCTATTCCGCAGCGCCGGCTTCGACAACCTCTCGCTCGACCTCATCTACGGCATTCCCGGACAGACGCCGGCGCAGCTCGCCGACGACCTCGCGCACGCGATCGCGCTCGGGCCCGAGCACATCAGCGCGTACGAGCTCGAGGCGAAGCCCGGCACGCGGTTCACGATCGCCCACGGCGCCGAGCTCGAACGGCAGGCAGAGCAGATGGAGGATTACTTCGAGCGCGTCGTCTCGACGCTCACCGGCGCCGGCTATCGCTGGTACGAGACGGCCAACTTCTGCCGCGACGGCAGGCGCGCCGAGCACAACCTCGGCTACTGGCTCGGCCGCGACTATCTCGGCATCGGCGTCGGCGCGGTGTCGACGCTCGGCAGCGAGCGCCGGCGCAACACATCGAAGATCCAGCGCTACCTGCAGGGTCGCTACGACCGCGAGATCGAGCTGCTGGACGAGGAGACGCGGTCACGCGAACGCGTCATGCTCGGCCTGCGCCTCGACGAGCCGCTGCCGTTGCGTGGGCTGCGAGCGGCACTCGATCCCGCCGGCCTCGCGCGTGCCGCGACGCTCGGTCTCGCCGTCGACGGCGGCGAGACGATCGCACTCACTCGGCGCGGCCGTTTCCTCGGCGGTGCGGTGACGGCCGAGATACTCGCCTAGGCAGCGGCTAAAATCTCCTGCAAATGCAGGAAACGGTGCAGCTCAGCGAACGGCAGCAGGAGATCTTCCGGCGCATCGTCGAGGAGTTCGTGGGCACGGGCAAGCCCGTCGGCTCGAAGACGCTCGTCGAGCGATCCGACCTGCGCGTCTCGCCGTCGACCGTCCGCGCGGAGCTGGCGGAGCTCGAGAATCTCGGGCTGCTCGCGCATCCGCACACGTCGGCGGGTCGCGTGCCGACCGAGCGTGGCTACCGCTACTACGCCGACGAGCTGCTCGGGCGGCTCGAGCCGCATCCTGCCGCCTTCCCGCTCGATCTGACCACGACGAGCACCGAGGTCGAGGCGGCGCTGCAGGCAACGACCGAGATGCTCTCGCAGGTGACGCGTCTCCTCGCGCTCGTCTCCGCGCCGCCGCTCGAGGCGACCCGCGTACGGCATGTCGAGGTCCTGCTCCTGCAGCCGCAGCTCGTGATGGTCGTCGTCATCACCTCGACGGGTGGTGTCTCGAAGAGGCTTTTCCACTTCGACGATCCGGTCGACGCCGGTCTCGCCCAGTGGGCGAACGACTATCTGGACGAGGCGGTGACGGGGCTGCAGCTCGGCACGGGTCTGCTCCAGCGGCGCTTCGAAGACACGGGGCTGAGCCACGCAGAGCGCGCTTTCCTCGCAGCGCTCCGGCCTGCGTTCACGGAGCTCGTCTCCGCAGAGCAGCGCCTGTACGTCGGCGGTGCGGCCGATCTCCTCGGCGAGGTGAGAGCGGAGGAGCTCGACGCGTACCGCAGCCTGTTCGAGCTCGTCGAGCGCCGGGCCGACCTGCTCGACGTGCTCGGCCAGCCGCGCGGGTCCGAGCGTCCGTTCGTGCGCCTCGGGCACGAGCTTGCGCACCCTGCTCTGGCCGAGATCGCGCTCGTGGGGGCGTGCTACGGGCTCGTCAGCCGCACGCTCGGCGCCGTGAACCTCGTCGGTCCCGTGCGGATGGACTACGAGAAGGCGCTCGGCGCCGTCCGCTCGGCCGCGCTCGAGCTGTCGCGCTTCGTCGAGTCGATCTACGACGAGACCTAGGTTTTGGTGGCAGGTGCCGTCGCTACATTCCGGGCGATGGCGACGACCGACCGCGACTACTACGAGCTGCTCGGAGTCCGGCGTGACGCGAGCGAGACGGAGATCAAGCGCGCCTTCCGGCAGCTCGCGCGCGAGCTCCACCCCGACGTCTCGGAGGCGCCGGATGCCGACGAGCGGTTCCGGGAGGTCGTCGAGGCGTACGAGGTGCTCTCGAAGAGCGAGACCCGCGATCTCTACGACCGCTACGGGCACGCCGGGCTTCGGAGCGGCGGCTTCCAGTCCGGCCATGTCGACTTCGGCAACCTCGCCGACCTCTTTTCGGCCTTCTTCGGCGACGACGTCCTCTTCGGCGGGAGGACTCGCGGCGGAGGAGGCCGCGGCGCCGACCTTGCGGCGACGGTCGAGATCGACCTCGTCGATGCGGCGCACGGCGTCACGCGAGACGTGCCGTTCGAGGCCGCCGCGACGTGTGCACATTGCGGCGGGGACGGCGCGGAGCCGGGCACCGAGATCACGACCTGCCCGACGTGCGAGGGAGCCGGGCGGCTGCAGCAGGTGTCCCGAAGCGTCTTCGGCGAGTTCGTTCGCACGCAGACGTGCCCGACGTGCTCGGGTACGGGGCGGAGGATCGAGCACCCGTGCACGGAGTGCCGCGGCGCTGGACGCGTCGTCGAGGAACGCTCCGTCGAGGTGCAGATCCCGCCGGGTATCCACCACGGCCAGCGCATCCGGCTCAGCGGCGAGGGCCACGCCGGGCAGGTCGGCGGCCGCGCGGGAGACGTGTACGTCGAGGTGCGGATCCGCCCCGACGAGCGCTTCGTGCGCGAGGGAGACGACATCTACACGACCGTCGATCTCACCTTCACCGAAGCTGCGCTCGGCGCCACGCTCCGTGTCCCGACCCTCGACGGGGACGAGGATCTCGAGCTGGCCCCGGGGACCCAGCCGGGCGAGATCGTGGTCCTGCGCGGTCGCGGGATGCCGGTCCTGCAGGGTCACGGCCGCGGCGACCAGAAGATCCTCGTCAACGTCCTCGTGCCGCGCCGGCTCAACGACGAGCAGCGCCGGCTGTTGCGCGAGTTCGACGCGCACGCCGACGAGCGCACGTACGAGCGCTCCGAGGGCCTCTTCGACAAGCTCAAGAGCGCTTTCCGCTGAAGCGATACGTCGTCGTCGGCGGAGAGGCGGAGCTCGTCCTGCTGCTCCACGTCTTCCCGGAGGGCGTCGAGGAGCTCGACGGAGCGTTCGCCGTCTACGCGGAGGAGCCACCGCTCGGCTTCGATGTCGTCGAGGTCGAGGACGTCACCGACGGCTGGGAGGACGCCTGGCGTGGCTTTCATCACGGCGTTCGGGTCGGCCGTTTCTGGGTCGGGCCGCCGTGGGAGGAGCAACCCGCCGACGCCATCGCCGTGGTGATCGATCCGGGCCGCGCCTTCGGCACCGGCGCGCACGCGACGACGAGGCTCTGCCTCGAGCTTCTGCAGGACGTGGAGCCGACGAGCGTGCTCGACGTCGGCTGCGGCTCCGGCGTCCTCTCGGTCGCCGCGGCCAAGCTGGGCTTCGCCCCGGTGACCGCGGTGGACATCGACGAGGTTGCGCTCGAGGTGACGGGTGAGAACGCGACGGCGAACGGGGTTGCCGTAGAGGTCGCGACCGAGCTCCGGCCCGCGAGTCTCGGCGTGATGAACATCGCGCTCGACGTCGTCGAGAGGGTGCTCCCCGGCCTTCCCGTCGAGCGCGCGATCACCTCGGGCTACCTCGAGCGCGACGAGCCGCGCGTCGACGGCTGGCAGCGCCTCGAGCGGCGTGTGCGCGACGGCTGGGCCGCAGACCTGCACGAGCGCGGCTAGCGCTGCCGTACGACGAGGCTGTCGAGGACCCGGAGAGCCAGCCGTCGCGTTCGGCCGCTCGCACGCCGACCGAGGAGGACGTGCACCTGGAAATAGCGTCCGGCGGCCCGGAACCGGAGCAGGTAGCTGTGGTCGAGGCATTCGTAGCGACCCCGGTGGAGGAGCCGGAACGTCCGTGGCCGTGGCGGAAAGTCCGCCTTCCGAATCGTCCCCTCGACGGTTCCGGCGTACTCCCAGCCGAAGA
This sequence comes from Thermoleophilia bacterium, assembly GCA_025929425.1. Lineage (GTDB taxonomy): Bacteria > Actinomycetota > Thermoleophilia > Gaiellales > Gaiellaceae > Palsa-739. The sequence goes on from JAICME010000027.1 coordinate 5,877, forward strand.
GGAGCGCCCCGTTCGCAGGGAGGCGGTCGACTGCCGCCTTCGGCTCGCACCCGTCCGCGCCACGGTCGCCGCCCGGTAGCGGATACGACGCGACCGCGAGGAACTGGACCGGCCAGGTGACAGGCGTGAGGCGGGCACCGGTCGCATGCCAGCTGTGTGGGATCCGTACGCTCACGCCGCGACCGTGCCGTGTCCGCCACCGCGACCCGCCGCAGCCGGCGAGCGCAAGCGCGGCCGCAAACAGTGCTACGACACGCATGAGTTCCATACGTCGACGCCGCCGTCTCCGGTCCGGCACGCTCTACGATCCCGCGGATGGCGAGCTTCTCCGTCCGCTTTCTCGGCTGCAAGGTTTCGCACGTCGACGCGCACGCGGTGCGCGAGCGGTTGCTCGCCGGCGGGCACGAGGAGCGCGACGGCGCCGCGGACATCGCAGTGGTCAACACGTGCTGCGTGACGCACGAGGCGGTCGCGAAGTCGCGCAAGGAGGCGGCGCGGGCGGCGCGGACGCACAGGCGCGTCTACGTCACGGGTTGCGGCGCCAACCTCGCCGGTGACGCCTTTTCCGGACTGCCCGACAACGTGGTCGTCGTCGCCCGCCGCAGCGAGGAGACCCCGGAGTTCGTAGCGGGAGACGTGGGCGCGATCGGCTGCGTGCAGGCCGACGCGCGGCTCGATCGCGTCCGCGCCTTCGTCAAGGTGCAGGACGGCTGCTCGTTCTCGTGCCGCTTCTGCGTCATCCCGCTCGTCCGCGGAGCCTCGCGCAGCCGTTCGGCGGGCGCCGTGCTCGGCGAGATCCGGCGCCGCGTCCGCGAGGGCCACCGCGAGGTCGTGCTCACGGGGATCAATCTCGGCTGCTACCGCGACCGCGCCGCCGGCTACCGCTTGGCACGGCTCGTCCGGGAGGCGGGAGCGATCCCGGGCCTCGAGCGGCTTCGCCTCTCCTCGATCGAGATCAATCACGTCGACGAGGAGCTCGTCGACGCGCTCCGCGAGACTCCGACCGTGAGCCGCCACTTGCATGTGCCGCTCCAGTCCGGGGACGACGGCGTCCTGCAGGCGATGGGCCGCCGCTACTCCACCGCCACCTATCTCCGCCGGCTCGAGCCGCTGCGGGAGGACTTCAACCTGACGAGCGACGTCATCGTCGGCTTCCCCACGGAGGACGAGCGGGCGTTCGAGAACACGCTCAAGGTCGTCGCGGAAGCGGGTCTGACGAAGGTGCATGTCTTCCCGTACTCGCCGCGTCCCGGGACGGGCACGGCGGCCGAGGATCCCGTGCCGCCCCAGGTGAAGAGAGAGCGGAGCGCGCGGCTGCGTGCGGCATCGCACGCAGCGTGCCTCGCGCACTGGCGCTCGAAGGTCGGTCGCGGCGACGTCGTCCTCGTCGACCGTCCGGGCCGCGGCTACGGCGACGACTACTCGCCCTGGCTCGTGCCCGCTGCCGCGCCTGTCGGCGAGCTGATCGGAGTTCGCGGCGCGTCCGTCTCGGAGGAGGGGATCCTCGCCGCGTGAACGACGACTGTCTCTTCTGCACGCTCTATCGCGACGGCGACCACGTCGCCGCGGGGGACGGCTTCGTCGCCATCCGCGACATCAACCCGCAGGCGCCCGTCCACCTGCTCGTCATCCCCGAGCACCACATCGACTCCTTGCGGGAGATCGCCGAGTTCTCGGCCGACGAGAACAAGCGGATGCTCGAGTTCATCGCCGAGGTTGCCGCACGCGAGAAGTTGACGGATTACCGTGTCGAGGTCAACGTAGGCCCCGGCGCGGGCCAGACGGTTTTCCACCTCCACTGGCACATCAAAGGCGGCTGGAAGCCGTAGGCTCGACGGAGGCGACCAAGGAGTGGAGGCGGCGGCTTGGCCGGCGCCGGAACGGAAGACGATGAGCTTGATCGAGGAGATCGACGACGAGCTGAAGGATGCGATGCGCGCGCGGGACGCCGAGCGCCGCGACGCGCTGCGCCTGATCCTCAACGCGCTCAAGAACTCCCAGAAGGAGTTGCAGCGGCCGCTCAGCGAGGAGGAGGAGCTGCAGGTGCTGCAGCGCGAACGGAAGCGGCGCGTGGAAGCGGCCGAGGCGTTCCGCACCGGCGGCCGCGAGGAACAGGCCGCGGCGGAAGAGCGCGAGCTCGAGATCCTCGAGGAGTTCATGCCGGAGCCGCTCTCCGAGGACGAGATCGACGAGATCGTGGACGACGTCATCGCCGAGGTGGGGGCCACGAGCATGGCCGACCTCGGACGCGTGATGGCCGACGTCATGCCGCAGATCGCGGGCCGCGCCGACGGCTCACAGGTCAGTCAGATCGTCCGCGAAAAGCTGGCTTAAGGGACGCGCCGCGCGCCGACGAGGTTGGCGGCGTAGTAACCCGAGAGCGACGCGATCTGGACGACCGTGCCCGTGTGCGGCGCGTGCACGAACTGGCCGCCGCCGATGTAGATGCCGACGTGACCGAGGCCGTCGAAGAAGACGAGGTCGCCGGGTTGCAGCTCCGAGGTCGAGATCGGCATGGTCGCGTTCCACTGCGCAACGGTGTAGTGGGGAAGCGAGATCCCGAGCTGTGCGTAGACGTACATCACGAGGCCGGAGCAGTCAAAGCCGCTCGGGCTCGCGCCGCCCCAGACGTAGGGGACACCGAGGTAGTGGAGCGCGATCTGCGCCGCCTGCGGATGGCCGACGCCGGAGTTCCCGACCGGGATGCTCACCGGCGGGGTCACGACGCCGTTGTCCGCCGGCGGCGACGGCGCGGCCTGCGCCGCCGCAGCCGCCTGGTCTGCCGCGGCCTGCTGGGCGGCCGCGAGTTGAGCCCTCAGCCGTGCCTCGGCCGCGGCCCGAGCGGCCCGTTCGCGAGCCTGCTCCTGCGTCACAAGATGCTGGATCGTCGTGTGGATCGAGGCGAGCAGTCGCCTCTGCTGCGCGAGCTTCGACGCGACCGTCCGCTGCTTCGCCACGAGCTCGGCCAGGGCCTGTTCCCGCGTGCTCTTCAGCTGCTGAAGCTGCAGCTCTCGCTGCTGCACCGAATGCTCGAAGCCGAGTGCCTGCCGGCCCAGCGCCGCGTCCTGGTTCGACAGCACCTGCGCCGACTCGGCACGATCGATGATCTGCGACAGGCTCTGAGCTCCCGCCAGCACGTCGACCGCGCTCGGCGAACCGTTCACGTAGAGCGAGTAGAGGCGCTGCATGATCCGCTGTTGTGCGGCGTGGAAGTTGCCCTGCGCGATCTGGAGCCGGTATTCGTTCTGCCGCAGGCTCTGCTTGACCAGGTTGAGCCGTTGCTTCGCGTTCCACGCCTGATCCTGGACTGCCTGGAGATCCTGGCCGATCTGGTTCACCTGCGCGATCACGGCCTTCTCGTGCGCCTGCTGCGCACGGATCTGCGGGGTCGAACGCGCCCATGCCATGGTCGCCGCGAGCGAGGCAGCGGCGAGCGTGGAAAGAAGGACCAGTGCGTTACGGCGCGTGGAAAACGTCATGGGAGAGGCGACCCGAAGCCGGAGACGCTAGCGCACCGAGCCGACAGAGTCACGTTCGTGCTCTGCGCAACGAACCCTTGTTCGCCGCGCCCGGCTCGGCTGGACCTGCGGCACAGCGGCCTACACTGCCTCCCGTGCAGACCGTATTGGACGTCTCGAACGAGGTTGCGGCGGAGCTTGCCGGCATCGGCGACGGCGTTCTCGACGCGCTCCGCGACCGGCTCGGCTGCACCGTCAACCTGCGCGGCAACCGGCTCACGCTCGCCGGCGACGACATGCAGGTCGCCGAGGCGCAGGTCGTCGTCGAGGAGCTCGTCGAGCTCGTCGAGGGAGGCCAGGAGGTGAGCGCGGGAACCGTCGACGCGATCGTCAGCGCGATCGACCAGGCCGAGGACGTGCACGAGATCTTCGCGGACGTCGTCTGGTCGCACCGCGGCAAGCAGATCACGCCGAAGACGGTGACGCAGAAGCGCTACGTCGACGCGATCCGCGACTGCACCGTCACGTTCGGCATCGGCCCCGCGGGCACCGGCAAGACGTACCTCGCCATCGCCCTCGCGGTCGCGGCGCTGTCAGAGCGGCAGGTCGGCCGGATCATCCTCACTCGCCCCGCGGTCGAGGCGGGCGAGCGGCTCGGCTTCCTGCCCGGCGACGTCCTCGCGAAGGTCGACCCCTACATGCGTCCGCTCTTCGATGCGCTCTACGACACGATGGACCCCGAGAAGCTCAACGCGTACATGGAGCGCGGCACGATCGAGGTCGCTCCACTCGCGTTCATGCGCGGCCGCACGCTGAACGACAGCTTCGTGATCCTCGACGAGGCGCAGAACACCTCGCCCGAGCAGATGCAGATGTTCCTGACGCGACTCGGCTTCGGCTCCAAGATGGTCGTCACCGGCGACGTGACGCAGGTCGACCTGCCGCGCGAGCAGGCTTCGGGGCTGATCCAGGTGCGCGAGATCCTCTCGACGGTGGACGGCATCGCGTTCGTCGAGTTCAGCCACCAGGACGTGGTGCGCCACAAGCTCGTGCAACGGATCGTCGAGGCGTACAAGCGCCACGCCGAAGAGACAGGGACGCAACGGAGCCGGTGATCGAGGTCGAGATCGTCAACCGGTCGGGCAGGGAGGTGGACGAGGCGGGCGCGATCGAGGTTGCGCGCTCGGTGCTCGGCGGTGAGGGCGTCGAGTCGGGCGAGCTCGGGCTCGCGTTCGTCGGGACGGAGGAGAGTCGCTCGCTCAAGCAGGAGCACCTCGGTATCGACGAGGCGACGGACGCGCTCGCGTTTCCGATCGACGGGTTGGCCGCGTTGCCCGAGGGCATGCCGCGCCAGCTCGGCGACATCGTCGTCTGCCCCGACGTCGTCGGGGCGAAATGGCGCGGCCCGCTCGTCCATGCGCTGCTCCACCTCGTCGGCTACGACCACGGCCCCGAGATGGAGGCACGTGAGGCGGTGTACGCGGCGTGAGCGTCACCCCCCTGCCACGCGACCCCGAGGACGAGCAACCCGCGCGCCGCACGCCGCCTCCGGCTCCCGGCCGTGCGCCTTCACTGCTCGAGAGCTTCAACTACGCCGTCGAGGGCGTCATCCACGTTCTCCGCACCCAGCGGAACCTCAGGATCCATTTCCTCGCCGCCGTCCTCGTCTTCGCCGGCGCGATCGCGGTTGGCGTGTCGCGGCTGCAGCTGATCGCGCTCGTGATCGCGATCGCGTTCGTCCTCGTCGCGGAGATGCTGAACACGGCGATCGAGGGCGTCATCGATGTCTCGACGACGTCGTTCGACCCCAACGCGAAGCTGGCGAAGGACATCGCCGCGGGAGCGGTCCTCATCGCCTCGGTCACCGCGATGGCCGTCGGCTTCCTCGTTTTCCAGAGCGCTGTGGGCCAGCGCGCGACGAACGGGCTCGATCGCGTTCGCGACGCGCCGGCCGACCTCACGCTCGTCGCGCTCTTCGTCGTCGTGCTGCTCGTGATCGCGACGAAGGCGTGGACGGGGCGCGGCACGCCGCTGCGTGGAGGACTCCCGTCCGGTCATGCAGCGATCGCCTTCGCCGGCTGGGTCGCCGTGACCTATCTGATCGGCGACCAGCACCGCTTCGTCGTCTCGGCGGTGACGCTGATCATGGCGCTGCTCGTCGCGCAGACACGGGTCGAGTCGGGGGTCCACTCGCTGCTCGAGGTGATGTACGGCGGCGCGCTCGGGGCGCTCGTCACTCTCGTCCTCTTTCAGGTGATCGGATGAGCGACGTGCTCGTGGAGCAGAAGCGCTACTACGCGGAGCGAGCGCCGGAGTACGACGACTGGTGGTACCGGCGCGGCCGCTACACGCGCGACGCAGAGCATGAGCGTCGCTGGTTGCGCGACGTCGCCGAACTCGAGGAGCGGCTCCGGACGTTCGCGCCGCGGGGAGACGTCCTCGAGCTTGCCGCGGGAACGGGAATCTGGACGCGTCGGCTCGTGCCGGCAGCGAACCGCGTGGTCGCCCTCGACGCGAATGCCGAGACGCTGGCGTTGAACACGCCGGCGGCCGACCTCGTCCCGGCGGACATCTTCAGCTGGGTTCCACCCCAGCAGTTCGACGTCGTCTTCTTCTCCTTCTGGCTCTCGCACGTCCCCGAGGAGCGGTTCGCGGAGTTCTGGGCGCTGGTTCGCTCGGCGCTGCAGCCGAACGGCCGGGTGTTCCTGATCGACAGCGGGCCGCCGGAGATCGCAGGCGACGGCGAGCTTCAGGTGCGGCAGCTCGCGGACGGCCGCGAGTTCACGATCGTCAAGCGCTTCTGGCAGCCGAACGAGCTCGCAGAGCGCGTGGCGGGGCTCGGCTTCGAGCTCGACCTTGCACTGACCGGCAACGGTCTGTTCCTGCACGGAGGATCGGCATGACCGGCGAGGAGCTGCTGGCCCGTGCGGACGAGTCGGCGCTGAACGCCTATGCGCCCTACTCCGAATACCACGTCGGCGCCGCCGTGCTCACGCGCGACGGCCGTCTCTTCGCGGGTGCGAATGTCGAGAACGCGGCCTATCCCCTCGGCATCTGCGCGGAGCGCTCCGCGATCGCGAAGGCGGCGAGCGAGGGCCTGCGGCCGGGAGACCTGCAGGCGATCGCGATCACGGCCTCACCGTGCGGCGGCTGCCGCCAGTGGCTCCACGAGTGGCGGTTCGACCGCGTGTGGTTTCGCCGGGCCGACGGGTCGGTCGCCGAGTACACCGCCGACGACCTGCTGCCGGACACGTGGGACCTGCCGGAACGATGACCGAGCCGCGCGTGCGGCCGGCCACGCCGGCCGACCACGAACGGCTCCGGGAGCTGACGTTCGAGTCGAAGTTCCACTGGGGCTACGACCGCGAGCTGGTGCGCAGCTGGGCGGCGACGCTCGATTTCGCGCGCGAGATCTGGGTGGCGGAGCTTGGAGGCGAGATCGTTGCCTGGGCGGCACTGCGTCCGCCGGATGACGGGGTCTGCGAGCTCGACGACCTCTGGGTCGAGCCCGCTGCCATCCGCACCGGGATCGGGACGGCGCTCTTCCGGCACGCCGCCGATCGGGCGCGCGCAGCAGGGGCTCATGCGCTGCGCTGGGAGGCGGAGCCGAACGCCGTCGGCTTCTACGAGCGCATGGGCGCCGAGACCGTCGGCACGGCCACGAGCGAGTGGGGGCGGACGCTCCCGGTCATGCAGGTCGAGCTGTGAAGTCGGGCATCGTCGCAATCGCCGGCCGCCCGAACGTCGGCAAGTCGACCCTCGTGAACGCGATCTGCGGCGGCAAGGTCGCGATCGTCTCCGACAAGCCGCAGACCACGCGGCGGCGCATCTTCGGGATCGCGAACGGCGACGGCTATCAGCTCGTCCTCGCCGACCTCCCCGGCTTTCAGCGCCCGCTCGACGCACTCACCGAGCGCATGCAGAAGACCGTCGATGCGGCGTTCGAGGAGATCGAAGCGGTCGTCTTCGTCCTCTCGGCGCGTGAGCGGATCGGCGCAGGCGACCGCTTCATCGCCTCGCGGGTCTTCGCGCTCGGCGTGCCGGTCGTGATCGCGCTGAACAAGGTCGATCGCCTCAAGGCCGGCCACATCGCCACGCAGATGAACGCCGCAGCGAGGCTCGGAGCCTTTCACGCCCTCCATCCCGTGAGCGCGAAGACCGGCGACGGCGTCTCCGAGCTGCGCGACGAGCTCGTCGGCCTGCTGCCCGATGGGCCGCTCTACTTCCCCGAGGAGCAGCGCACCGATCTCTCACTCGAGCACCAGCTCGCCGAGCTGATCCGCGAGAAGGCGCTCTGGCTGACGCGCGACGAGGTGCCGCACGCGATCACGGTCGAGGTCGAGGAGATCGAGGAGAAAGTCGTGCGTGCGTCGATGCTCGTCGAGACCGAGTCGCAGAAGCAGATCGTCGTCGGCAAGGGGGGCGCGCTCGTCAAGGACATCGGCACGCGCGCGCGGCCGGAGATCGAGGCGCTCCTCGGCCACCCGGTCTTCCTCGAGCTCAAGGTGAAGGTGCGGCCGAGATGGCGCCGCGATGCCGCGACGCTCGAGCGGCTCGGACTCTGATGCGCCGGCCGGGCGGAGCCGATCATCCGTCGCGAAGCGGGACGGCGCTGGTGGAGCGACGACTGGGCGCCGTGGGAGCCGAGCGGGCTGGGAGGTGCCGGCGCTGTCCTCGGATTCGGCTCGGACGGGCTACGGCAAAGTGCACGCGGGGCCGTCGTGCCCGGCGAGCCACGCTTTCAGGGCCCGGATGCGTGCCGCCGCCTGCGTGAGCCGCGCGTGCAATCGCGGCGAGCTCGAAGCGTCGTGAACGAGCGTCGCGTAGCCGCGCTCGCTCGCGCTCTCCGCTCCGAAGATGAGGAGGTCGGAGCCGGCCAGCATCGCCCGGGTCGCCGTGTGCGGGATCCGGTCGGCGGCCGGTGCCGTGAGCGAGTCGGTCACGGTCACCCCCTCGAAACCGAGCTGCCCGCGGAGCACGCCGTTGATGATCGCGCTCGAGAAGGCGGCGGGCTTGGCAGCTGGATCGAGCGTCGGGTAGAGGGCGGTCGAGACCATCACGAGCCTCACGCCCGCGGCAATCGCGCTCTTGAACGGGAGCAAACCCTGCCGCAGCTTCCACGCGGCGGCGCCGATGACGATCCGCCCGTGGTCGGTGTTGCCGCCGGCGAGGCCGAGGCCGGGAAAGTGCTTCGCGGTTGCGGCGATCCCACCGGTCTGCAGTCCGGTGACGAACGCTCGGGCCAACTGCGCGTTCCAGCTGCGGGAGCGCGAGAAGGCGCGAGAGCCGAGGAAGTTGCGCGACGAGCTCGGCGTGTCGACCACCGGCGCGAAATCGACGTCGATCCCGACCGATTTGAGAGCCGCGGCCGTCCCGGACGCCTGGGCGTGGGCGGCGGACGGGCTCGACATGTACGCCGGCGCCTCCGTGGGGGGAGCCCAGGGCAGGCGTCTCACCATCCCGCCTTCCTGATCGACCGCGATGAGCAGCGGCTCGCCGCGCGTGCATGCTGCCCGCTGCAGCTCGGCGGTCACGGCGGCCGCTGTGCCGCGGGTCAGCCAGCCGTTGCGGAGGAAGACGACCCCGCCCATCTTGCCGTTGCGAATCCGGGAGAGGAACCTCGGGCTCGGCGGCTCGACGAGCGTGCCCATCACCGTTTCGGCCGTGTCGCTGAAGCCCAGCTTGGTCGCGAGATGCGCGCGCGGTAGCGGCTTCGAGCTTGTGGATCGTGGCCCGACGAATGCCGTCACCACCGCGAGCGCGGCCACGGCCGCAAGTGCCCCGAGACCCCTCCTCATGCAGAGCAGGGTAGCCCTCGAATTGCGGTGGCGCGGCACGGGACTAGACTCAGTTTCATGGCCCAGGCGCCCGCACTTCCGGCCGGGTTCGAGCTCCCACTCGAAGCTCGCCTGCCGCGGATAGGCGCGGTCGATGCGGTCGCGCTCGAGGAGCGTGCGGCGTCCCTCGCGAAGCGGTCCATCAAGCGCGAGGCGAAGGTCTTGGCGCTGCTGCTCGCGATCCGCACGACCGACCTGACGACGCTCGAAGGATCGGACACGCCGGGCAAGGCCGCGGCGATCGCCTCCAAGGCGCTCCGGCCGGATCCTTCGGATCCGTCCCTGCCCTCATGCGCCGCCGTCTGCGTCTATCCGAACCTCGTGCCCGCGGTGCGAGAGCGCGTCGCGGGAACGTCGGTGAAGGTGGCGGCGGTCGCTACCGGATTCCCGTCGGGCCAGTATCCGACGGCCGTCAAGGTGGCCGACGTGCGCGCGACCGTCGAACTGGGGGCGGACGAGATCGACATGGTGATCGACCGGGGCGCGTTCCTCTCCGGCCGCTACGCAAAGGTCTACGACGAGATCGTCCAGGTGAAGGAGGCCTGCGGGGACGCACACCTGAAGGTCATCCTCGAGACGGGCGAGCTGGGCACGTACGACAACGTGCGCCGGGCGACCTTGCTCTCGATCGCCGCGGGGGCCGACTTCGTCAAGACCTCGACGGGGAAGATCGCGCCGGCCGCGACGCTGCCCGTCGCGCTCTGCATGCTCGAGGCGATCCGGGACGTGTACGAGGAGACCGGCCGGCGGGTCGGGTTCAAGGCGGCGGGCGGGATCCGGCAGGCGAAGCAGGCGATACAGCACCTCGTGCTCGTCCACGAGACCCTCGGGTCGGAGTGGCTGACCCCGCAGCTGTATCGGCTCGGTGCGTCCTCGCTGCTCAACGACATCCTGATGCAGCTGCGCAAGGAACGAACCGGCGCCTACCAGAGCGGCGACTACTTCACGCTCGATTGAAGAACCACTCTTCCATGACCCAGGCGACACAGTCTCGAGAGGTTTCCGGCCCTAATCTGGCCCCCTCCCATAGGGGTGGGGGGTGGGTTTGGGGTCCGCGCTTCCCCCGCGCAACGCCCGTCCAACCCGAACACGGCTGGATCAGGCGTGGCTGAGCTGGACAAGACACGCACCGAGGTCGGCGTTCCCGACGACTGGACGTACGCGAGCGCTCCCGAGTCGCGCGACATCGTCCACCTGGCCGATCGCTACGGCTACTACATCGGCGGCGAGTGGCTCGAGCCCGCCGAGACGTACGAGACGATCGCGCCTCGCGACGAGGAGCCGCTGGCGGCGGTCGGCCAGGGCACGCCCGACGACGTCGGCCGCGCCGTCGTCGCTGCGCGCGAAGCCTTCGCCGACGGCTGGTCGTCGCTTCCCGGCTCCGAGCGGGCGAAGTACCTCTTCCGCATCGCGCGCCTCCTCCAGGAGCGGTCGCGCGAGTTCGCGGTCCTCGAGTCGCTCAACGGCGGTAAGCCGATCAAGGAGTCGCGCGACGTCGACCTCCCACTCGCCGCCGCTCACTTCTTCTACTACGCCGGCTGGGCGGACAAGCTCGAGTACGCCTTTCCGAACCGGCGCCCCCGTCCGGTCGGCGTCGCCGGCCAGATCATCCCGTGGAACTTCCCGCTTCTGATGCTCGCCTGGAAGATCGCGCCGGCGCTCGCCTGCGGCAACACCGTTGTCCTCAAGCCGGCCGAGACGACGCCGCTCACCGCGCTGCTCTTCTGCGACGTCCTCCGGCAGGCGGAGCTTCCCCCCGGCGTCGTCAACATCGTGACGGGCGACGGCCGCACAGGCGCGGCGATCGTCGAGCACGAGGATGTCGACAAGATCGCGTTCACCGGCTCGACCGAAGTGGGGAAGGCGATCCAGCGGCACGTCGCCGGCACCGGGAAGAAACTCACGCTCGAGCTCGGAGGCAAGGCGGCGAACATCGTCTTCGACGACGCGGCGCTCGATCAGGCGGTCGAGGGGATCGTCAACGGCATCTACTTCAACCAGGGCCATGTCTGCTGCGCGGGCTCGCGGCTCTTCGTGCAGGAGTCGATCTACGAGCCGCTCGTGGCAAAGCTCGAGCGTCGCCTCACGACGCTGCGCGTCGGCGACCCGCTCGACAAGAACACCGACGTCGGCGCGATCAACTCGGCCGCGCAGCTCGAGAAGATCCGCGAGCTCGTCGCATCGGGCGTCGAGGAAGGCGCCGAGATCTACCAGCCGCCGTGCGTCCTGCCCGAGAAGGGCTACTGGTTCGCGCCGACCGTCTTCACGAACGTCGCCCAGAGCTACCGAATCGCGCAGGAGGAGATCTTCGGGCCGGTCCTCTCCGTTCTCACCTTCCGCACACCGGAGGAGGCGGTCGAGAAGGCGAACAACACGCCGTACGGCTTGAGCGCGGGCGTCTGGACCGAGAAGGGCTCGCGCATCCTCTGGATGGCGCAACGGCTCCGCGCCGGTGTCGTCTGGGCGAACACCTTCAACCGCTTCGACCCCGGCTCGCCGTTCGGCGGCTACAAGGAGTCCGGCTTCGGGCGCGAGGGCGGGCGACACGGCCTCGAGCCGTACCTGAGGTTCGACGAGTGACGACCGTCGTCAGTCGCGGCGCCGAAGCTCGCGCAGAAGCGCTGGGCGCCCGCGCCGAGCGCGCACGAGCCTGGCTCGCCGACCAGCTCGGAGCTCCGTTCTCGTTCGACCTCTTCGTGCTCGACGAGGACGAATGGGCTGACCACACGGAGATCCCCGTGTACGCGATACCCCATGCGAATACGGACAGCGGCAAGATCGTGCTCGGCTCGCAGCCCGCGACACTCTTCGACTCGGTGCGTGCGCAGTTCTGGCCGGACTTCGGCGAGGGCTCGCGCGACGCGATGCACCGGGTCTACGGGGACCCGCCGATGCTCGAGGCGTTCGCCGACCTCATCCTCGTCCACGAGCTCTTGCACCTCGTGCCACGAGGAGAGTCGCTCCCGCTGATGTGGCACGAGGAGCTGTTCGCCAACCTCGGCGCCGTGGGGTATCTGGCCAGCGAGGAGCCGGACGAGCTGCCGGTCTACATGACGTTCTGTCACGCCGGCTGCGACGTCCCTCCGGCACACGTCGCCTGCTCGACACTCGTTGACATGGCCGCCAGCTTCGAGGAGGGCGGCTTCGCGAACTATGTCTGGTACCAGTTCCGGCTCGTCGTCGCGGCCGAGCGGCTCTGGAACACACGCGGTGTCGCGGCGCTGCAGGCGCTGCAGGCGGGCGAGGTCGACGTCGCCGCCGAGGTCGAGAGAGACTGGCCGTGAGCGAGAGGCTTCCCGTCAGGAAGACGTACAAGCTCTTCATCGGGGGCTCCTTTCCGCGCAGCGAATCGGGCCGCACGTACGAGGCCGAGGGTCAGAACGTCGCCCGAGCGTCACGGAAGGACGTCCGCGATGCCGTCCGCGCAGCGCGCGGCGCGCAGCCGAAGTGGGCGGGGGCGACCGCCTACAACCGCGGCCAGGTGCTCTACCGGATCGCGGAGATGATCGAGGCGCGCGTCGCCGAGTTCGCCGAGCTCTGCAGCGGACGCGACGAGGTCGAGCGCTCGATCGACCGCATCGTCTGGTACGCGGGCTGGGCCGACAAGCTGCCGCAGGTGCTCGGAGGGTCGAACCCGGTCGCCGGCCCGTACTTCAACTTCACCGTCCCGGAGCCGACCGGCGTCGTCGCCGTGCTCGCGCCCCACGATCCGCCGCTCCTCGGCCTCGTGACGCGCGTCCTCCCGCCGCTCGTCGGCGGCAACGCGGTCGTCGCCGTGGCGTCGGAAGACCGGCCACTCGCGGCGATCGAGCTCGCCGAGGGGCTCGCAACGAGCGACGTTCCCGGTGGCGTCGTCAATCTCCTCACGGGACAGCACGCCGAGCTCGCGCCCGTCCTCGCGTCTCACATGGACGTGAACGCGATCGACATCGGCGGCGCGAACGGCGATGCGTCCGAGCTCGAGCGCCTCGCCGCCGACAACGTCAAGCGCGTCGTGCACGGCCGTGCCGATGTGCAGAGCCCCTGGGAGATCGCATCGTTTCTCGAGCTGAAGACGGTCTGGCACCCGATGGGGCAGTGAGTTGCGACAATCGCCGTTCGTGAGCGCAGAACGCGACTTCAGCCATGCGATCGCCGAAGGCGACGGCATCTCCGTCATCGCTGCGGTCGAGAACGCCGACGCGGCGCGAGCCGCCGAGGCACAGCGCGCAGAGGCGCTCGTCGTAGCCCGCGATCCGGCTCAGCTTCGCGAGGCGACGGGCTTGCCGATCCTGTGGCGAGCGGAGACCGATCTCGAGCAGGCGGCCGAGGTCGCCGATGCCGTGATCCTCACCCTGAGCGACGAAGAGGGGCAGGAGATCCGCGAGCAGCAACGTCATCACCGCGCGCTTGCACTCGGTCTCGACTGCGTCGTCGAGGTACGAACGGAAGAGGAGCTCGAGCGTGCACTCGAGATCCTCGAACCGGAGATCTTCCTTCTCGTCCCGCCGTCGGACGGAGAGGAGGAGCGGCTCGAGGCGGTGCTCGAGCTTCTCGCCGAGGTGCCGGCGGGAAAGCTCGCGATCGCCGACCTCGCGGTGACCACCGAAGACGAGGTGCAGGAGCTCGAACGCGCCGGTTGCGACGCGGTGATCGTCCATGCCGCCGACCTCTCGCCGCTCGTCGGGGACGCGCCGCCCGAAGTTTGACCGACGGCGCGACCGCGATCCCGGAGGTTCAGGCGCTCCTGCGGGTGCTCGCAGCGGGCAGGGACGTGGCGGAGATGGGCGCCGCCTACGGGGAGACGGCGGCGATCATGGCCGAGACGGCGCGCTCCGTCGTCACCGTCGAGCGCGACCCCGAGCGTGTCGCCCTCGCCCGCGAGCGCCTCGCCGGGTCGAAGAACGTCGAGCTGCTCGAAGGCGACGTCTGGGAACAGCTGCGAGGACGCGGGCCCTTCGGGCTCGTGTTCGTCGACGGCGGGCTACGGCCCGTCACGGACGAGAGGTGGGAGGCAATCCTCGCTCTCGTCGAGCGGGGCGGCCTGCTCGTCAAGGACGACATGTCGCCGGGGCGGCCGATCGACGGGGACGAGATCCGCGAGTTCCTCCTCCGCGCCCCGCGGCTCGCCGCGACCGAGGTCGTCGTCGCGCCCGGGATGGCCGTGATCCTCGCGGCGCTGATCGGCTAGCCGAAGAACGCGCGCGCCACGTCCATCCACTCGGGCGGCACGCGCTTCAGCTCCGCCGTCGCCTCGGCGAGAGGAACTGCGACGACGTCGTCGCCGTGCAGGGCGGCCATCTGCCCGAATTCCCCGGCGAGGGCGAGGTCGGCGGCCTTGAGTCCGAATCGCGTCGCGAGGACACGGTCGCGGGACGTGGGGGAGCCGCCGCGCTGGATATGGCCGAGCACGGTCACGCGTGTCTCGTAGCCCGTACGCTGCTCGATCTCGTGGCCGAGGGCGTCGCCGACGCCGCGCTTCGAGAGCGTCACGTGTCCGAACTGGTCGCGCTCCTCCGCGTCCGACAGTCCCGGCAGCTCACAGCCCTCGCTGACGACGACGATGGAGAAGTTCTTGCCGCGCGCGTGGCGCTTCCGAATCGACTCCGCGACCTCTTCGAAGTCGACGGGGATCTCGGGGATGAGGATCACGTCGGCACCGCCGGCGATGCCGCTCATCACCGCGATCCACCCGGTATGACGGCCCATCACCTCGACGACCATCACGCGGTTGTGCGACTCGGCCGTGGTATGGAGACGATCGATCGCCTCGGTTGCGACCGAGACGGCCGTGTCGAAGCCGAACGTGTAGTCGGTTCCGGACAGATCGTTGTCGATCGTCTTGGGAACCCCGACGACCGCAAGCCGATGCTCCGCGTACAGACGCGCCGCGACGCCGAGCGTGTCCTCGCCGCCGATGGCCACGAGCGCGTCGAGCTCCCGATCGCGGAAGTTCTGCAGCACGCGCTCGACGGCGCCTTCGAGCTTGAAGGGATTGGTGCGGCTCGTGCCGACGATCGTGCCGCCGCGAGGCAGGATCCCGGAAACCTGGGCCGGCCCGAGGTCCTCGAAGATCGGCTCGACGAGCCCGCGCCATCCCTCCCGGACGCCGACGGCCTGCCAGCGCTCCGCGTCGGCACGGCGGACGACGGCGCGGATGACCGCGTTCAGCCCGGGGCAGTCGCCGCCGCCGGTGAGGATGCCGACGCTCTTCGCCATGCCGTAGTCCTACAGGCTCGAAGGTTGCAATGCGGCGGGTGGGATTCGAACCCACAAGCCCCGAAGGGCACCGGATTTTGAGTCCGGCGCGTAGACCAGTTCCGCCACCGCCGCGCGGAGCCATTCTAGGCCGAAAGGATACGCAACAGATTGCGTTGCGCAACGAGAAGTGTTGCGCTAGCCTGGGGCCATGGCTGTCGCGATTGCAACGAAGGTGGACGCGCTCCGCGTCGACTTCGGCTCGGCAGCCCGCCTGGCGGACATGCTCGGCGTCAGCCGCGCGCAGGTCACGCGCTGGCTGCGCGGCTCGGGCATCGATCCGCTCAACGCCGAGAAGGTCGATCTGCTCGAGCTCGTCTGGTCGAACCTGCTCCGCCTCTACGAGCGCGATGCAGCGCTCGCCTGGCTCTTCGGGCTCAATCCCGTGCTCGGAGACCGCCGGCCGATCGACCTCATCAGGGATGGGCGCACCGAGGAGCTGATGCGGGCGATCAGAGCCGAGCGCTCCGACTCGTTCGCGTGATCCTCTACCGGTGCCTGGCGTGGAGCGAGCGCGCCGCGCCGGATTCCCCCGACGGCCCGCTCTGGTTCCCGCGTCCATATCAGGGCGAGGGCCGCCACGACAACCCCGCGGCCTACGGTTGTCTCTACGTCTCCGAGCGGCCGCTCTCGTGCGTCGTCGAGCAACTCGCGCGTTTCCGCGGGCAGCGGCTCACGGCGGCTCTTCTCCGTCGGCGCGGGCTGCCGCTGGCGCTCGCGGAGCTCGAGTTCCCCGCTGATGCGAAGCTCGTCGACCTCGACGAGCCGGTGGTGCTCCGGCGCGAGCGGCTCCGTCCATCGCGGGTCGCGACCCGCGAGCGGGATGTCACGCAACCGCAGGCGCTCGGCTTGCACGAGCGGCATCCGGACGCCGTCGGCCTGCGGTGGTGGTCGACCTTCGAGTCGCTCTGGGCGAACGTGACGCTGTTCGATCGCGCTGCATCCGGGCTGCGGCTCGTCTCCGTGACGGCTCTGGATCTCGCAGCCGACGAGATCGCGGCGGCCGCGGAGTTCCTCGGCCTACGCTTCGCCTGAGCCGACCCGCAGGGGGAAGTACGGCGGGGCGAGAAGGAAGCCGATTCGCGCGTCGAAGCCGCGGTGTCCGCGGGCCATCTGCAGCGCTCCGCCCACACCGCCGATCGGAACGAAGCCGAGCTGCCGTACGGCGGCTGCGTCGCGCGCGCCGGCGACGTAGACGGCGCCGAGCCGCTCGAGTGCAGGGCGACACGCCTCCCAGTCCCGGAACGGCAGCAGCGGATGCACCGTTCCTCCGGCGCGGTACTCCTCGAGCGCACGCGCGTCCGCGGCCACCGCTTCCTCCGCGGCCACGAGCAGCTGCGGATCGCGCGCGATCGGGTCGGCGCGGAAGAAGACGTGGTACGGCTGTTGCGTCGGACGGCTGAAGACGCGCCGGAACCGGTGGACGAGGATGACGATCCCGCCGTCCGCGACCGGGAACGCGTCACGCCACAGACCGAGCGCATGAGCGAGACCGAGATGGGCCGCCAGGAGGGGGTTCGGCCTTTCGCGAGGGAGGAAGGGCGTCGTGCCCGGAATCCCGACGACGAGCGCGTCGAGTGGCTCCGCGAGCGTTGTGCGCCGCAGCTCGATCGCGCGGAGGAGAGCCTCGGCGTGCGCGACCGACGGCGGCCCGGCGAGCACCGCCGCCGCCGTCCGCGTTCCGCCCAGTGAGCGGAGAACACGGAGACGAATCGCTTCCGGCGCGGCGCCGAAAGCGAGCCGCAACGGGGAGCGTGCGATCCGTTCCGTAGCCTCGGGCTCGTAGGGGTATCCGCGCAGGAGCCCGGTGAACTGGGGGTGGTTGAGCACGAGCGAGACGCCGAAGAGCGGCACGCGGGTGGCCAGCGTGCGCTCCACGAGCGTCGCAAGGCGCCAGCCCTCGGAGCCTCCGGTCTCGAGGAGCGACTCGGCGGTGGCGCGGCGCTGCGTGTCGGCGTCGGTCGCGGCGAGCAGCGTCGCCGGGCCGCCGTGCAACACGGTCTCGGCCGCGCTCACGACGACGACGAGGTCGGTTTCGACGAGCTCGCGGGCAACACGCACCCGTGGCGCGTCGGAGGGGACTCCGGCGAGCTCCGGATCGGCGGCGTCGTGGACGGCGACGATGCCGTGGAAGCGGCGGCGAAACTCCGGTGTCACGAGTGCCGCGATCTCCGACCGGCTCACGCGACGGCCGAGACCGCCCGCGACGAGCAGTGTCTGGCGGCTCGTCGGGACGCCGAGCTCTTCGAGCGCTTCGCTGACCGCTGCGATCGCCAGCCTCCGCGGATCGGCAGCCACGCCTCCGATCGGCAGGGCAGGAGGCTCGACCACGATCGTCACGCGGGTCGGCCCGGCCACGAGCGTCTCGAGCGGCTCTCCGTCCAGCGGGAACCGCAGCGCCTCCCTGGTGGCCGCCACGACATCCGTCGCGCGCCCCGGCGACGGCGGTCGCAGGATGCGCGCGTCGGCGGGCGCCGACGCCACCACGAGGCGCGTGCCGGAGAGAAGCGGAACGCGCGGCATTCGCGGGATTCAACCAGCGACGTTCGCGGCTAAGTACGGATGGACGCCGGCGCGTCGACGGTAGAGGATGCGCCCATGCCCGAGGAGGCACGTCCCCAGCGCGAAACCCGGATTCTGCCGGCGGTGATCGCCGCCGGAATCGCGCTCGCGATAGCCGCCGGCGCCGTCGCGTACGCCGCCGGCCACTACGGGGAGCGCACGAAGACCGTGACGGTGCAAGGCGCCGGGCCGGCGACCACCGGGCCGCCGGCCACCAAGGTCTCTCCGGCCGTCGCTGCCGGAGCCCACACGTTCGTCCAGTTCGCCTGCGCGCAGTGCCACGGCCCGCAGGGCAGTGGCGGGGTCGATCCAGCCGTGCCCGCGCTGACGACGGCCGGGAAGAGCCTGACCGTTGCGCAGCTCGAGCACATCATCGACCACGGTCTCGGTGAGTCGGCAAATCCGAAGGTGCCGTACATGCCCGTCTGGGGCGCGGTGGTCTCGAAGACGCAGGTTGCCAACCTCGTGGCATACATCCGCGCCGGCCTGCCGGTCGTCGCTGACACGGAACCGGTCACGGTGCCCACGGGACAAGGGGCCGTCGTCGCAGGCGCAGCGCTCTACATCCGCTACGGCTGCATCAACTGCCACGGGCCGAACGGGCTCGGCGGCGTGCCCAACCCGCTCTCCGCAGACAAGTCGATTCCGCCGCTCTCCGGCGGCGACTTCCGAGGGGAGTTCAACACCGACGCGAAGATCGCGGCCGTGATCCGCAGCGGCAGCGTGATCGGACGCGCGCCGATCGTGAGCATGCCGCACTGGGCCGGGATCCTCTCCGACCGGCAGATCGCCCAGCTGATCGCGTACCTCAAGACGCTGAAGTAGCCGCAGCCCCGGCCGCGCCGATCCAGCGGTGCAGGCGGAGGAAGCTCGTGCGGAACCCGCGGCGCGGCCAGAAGCGCGACGCGAGCAGGTTCGTCTCGCGCCAGTCGGTGACCATCGTTTCGTAGCCGCGTTCGCGGGCCCACGCGAACGACGCGTCCGTCAGTGCGGTGCCGGCCCCGGTTCCGCGCGCCTCGGGATGGGTGATCGCGAAGCCGAGGAACGCCGCGCCCGGTGGTCGGGCGAGACCGCTGTGCGCGCCCGACATCTCGAGCGGGCAGACGAAGAAATTGCCGACGATCCGCCCGTCGGCCTCGTAGACGAGGTTGGCCACTCCCTCGAGCGAGAAGTCGTCGAGGACGTCGGCTCGAACGTCCTCGGAAGTTTGCTCGGGGACCGAGGAGAAGACGGGGGAACGGCTCTGGTGGCGCGAGAGCAACGGGCCGATCTCGACGAGCTGCTCGATGTCCTCCATCGTCGCCTCGCGGACCGACGCCGGCCACTCGCGCATCGGGATCTCGATCAGGCCGTGGCCCTGCTGGGCGCCGAAGCCGAGCCGAAACCAGGCGTCGAGAAGCTCGGTGTCCGTCGCGGGCACGAGCACGTAATGCGCATTCCGACCCTGCTCGACCCAAATGGCCGCGGCCTGCGCCCAGACCTCGCGCAACCGCTCGGGATCGCTCGCCGCGTGCCCCGCCGCGTGAATCCAGACATTCGGGCCCCAGAGATCCTCTGCAGCAGACCGGCCGAGCACGTGCGCACCCTCGGTGAACGCGCCGGTTGCCCCCTCGGCGACGAGTGCCGCGATCTCCTCGCGATAGTCCACGTCGGCCGGAAGCTGCGGGAACGCGCGCCGGTGCCGCTCGTGGCGCGCGGCGAGCAGCGCGGCCGCGGCCTCGACGTGTTCCTCGGCAAAAGGCACGGTCTCCATGGGGCCGTACACTCGCAGAGATGTCTCCGAAGACGCTCACGGGAGCCGAGCTGGACCTCAACGACGCGCCGGCGCGCGATGCCGAGCTCTTCCTCGTCGACGGCAACAACCTCGCGTACCGCGCGTTCTTCGCTCTGCCGGAGGAGCTCGCGACGACCGAGGGCTTCCCCACCGGCGCGCTTCTCGGCTTCGCGAACATGCTCTTCAAGCTCCTCTCGGACTACCGGCCGAAGGGCGTCGCGGTCGCGTGGGACACCCGGCCGGTGCACCGCGCCGCGCAGGCCGAGGCGGCCGAGGTCGTCTACAAGGAAGGCCGCCGGCCGATGCCGGACCTGCTCGCCGAGCAGTTCCCGCACTTCCGGCCGATCGTCGAGGCGTTCGGCTACCGCAACCTCGAGTTCGAGGGCTGGGAAGCGGACGACGTGATCGCCACGCTCGCGACGCTCGCAGACCGCGAGGACATCAAGACCTGCGTCGTCTCGACCGACCGCGACGCGTTCCAGCTCGTCTCCGAGAACGTCTGCCTGATGATGACGCCGCGCGGCGTGAGCGACGTGAACGTCTACACGCCCGAGCGCGTCGAGGCGCGCTACGGGATCCGCCCGGAGCAGATTCCCGACTTCATCGGCCTCAAGGGCGACACGTCGGACAACATTCCGGGTGTTCCCGGGATCGGGGACAAGACGGCCGGGCAGCTCGTTGCCCAGTACGGGTCGCTCGAAGGCGTGCTCGAGCACGTCGAGGAGCTGTCTCCGGCGCGGAGGAAGAACCTGACCGAGTTCGCCGAGCAGGCACGCGCCGCCAAAGGGCTCGCAACCATGCGTCGCGACCTCGAGCTCGACTGCGACCCGGCCGAGCTCGTCCTCGCGCCGCCGGACCGAGCCCAGCTGCGCGAGACGTTCCGGCAGTTCGAGTTCCGTGCGCTCCTCGGACGGGTCGACGAGCTCGACGAGGCGGTGCCCGCGCGCGAGCGGATCTCGGCAGGGACGGCGGTCTCCTGGCGTGAGGGCGACGTCCCGCGTGTCGACACGATCGTGGGAATCGCAGCCGAAGAGGACCGCGTGGCCGTCGCGCTCGGAGACGAAGTCGTCGTCTCGCCGCGGCCCGAACGCCTCGAGGGGACGTTCGTCGCGCACGACGCGAAGGCGCAGCGGGTCGAGGCGGCCGACGACACGATGATCCTCGCCTATCTGATCGAGCCGGCGCGGAGCGAGTACCTCCTCGACGACCTCGCGGCGGAGTACGCGGTCGAGGCAGTCGCGGAGCCGGAGGCCGAGGAGGAGACGGCGCGGCTCGTCCGGCACGCGGCGGTCACGCTGCGCCTGCGCGACCCCCTGCTCGACCGTGTCCGCGAGCGCGGCGCCGAGCCTCTGTACCGCGACGTCGAGATGCCACTGGTCGGCGTCCTGCGCGGGATGGAGGAGACCGGCGTCTGCATCGACGCGTACCGCATGGGGGAGATCACGGCCCGCCTCGACGACCGCGTGGAGGAGCTCGAGTCGCGCGCGTACGAACTGGCTGGCGAGGAGTTCGTGCTCGGCTCGCCGCAGCAGCTCGGCCGCATCCTGTTCGAGAAGCTCGAGCTGACCGCGGGGCGCAAGGGCAAGACCGGCTACTCGACCGACGCGAAGGTGCTGCGCGCGATTCGCGCCGAGCACGAGATCGTCGCCGTCGTCGAGGAGTGGCGCGAGCTGACAAAGCTCCTGAACACGTATCTCCGTCCGCTGCCGTCGCTGCTCGGACCGGACGGGCGCTTGCACACCACCTTCAACCAGACCGTCGCCGCCACCGGCCGCCTTTCGACGACGAACCCGAACCTCCAGTCGATCCCGATCCGCACCGAGCTCGGCCGTGAGATCCGTTCGGCCTTCGTCGCGGCGCCGGGCTCGCGTCTCATCTCCGCCGACTACTCGCAGATCGAGCTGCGGATCCTCGCCCACGTCTCCGGTGAACCGAAGCTGCGGGAGGCGTTCGAGCGCGGGGAGGACATCCACACCGCGACCGCCGCCGAGGTGCTCGGCGTCGATCCGGCGAAGCTGACGCCCGGCGAGCGCTCCATCGCGAAGATGATCAACTTCGGGATCGTCTACGGGATCTCGGCGTTCGGGCTCTCCGAGAACCTCGAGATCCCCCGCGAGCAGGCGCAGGAGTACATCGACGCGTACCTGGCACGGTTCCCGCTCGTGCAGGACTTCATCTCGCGCACGATCGAGCAGGCCGAGCGCGACGGCTACGTGACGAGCCTGCTCGGGCGGCGGCGACCGGTCCCCGAGCTGCGCGTGCGCAATCGAGCGACGCGCGCCTTCGGTGAGCGGGTGGCGGTCAACTTCGTGATGCAGGGCTCGAACGCGGACATCATCAAGGTCGCGATGGTCGCGATCGAGCGGCGGCTGCGCGCGGAGGGGAGAAGCGCGCGGCTCGTCCTCCAGGTGCACGACGAGCTCCTGCTCGAGACGCCCGACGCGGAGACGTCGGTGGTGAAGGACCTCGTGCGCGAGGAGATGTGCAGCGCGTATCCGCTCGACCCGCCGCTCGCGGTCGACGTGGGCGCCGGCGACTCGTGGGCCGACGCGAAGAGCTAGTCAGGCGAGAGGACGCTGGCCCAGGCGAG
>JAICME010000160.1 GCA_025929425.1 Thermoleophilia bacterium
GCTCTGGCAGCAGATGACCGACAATCGCGCCTACGCCGTCACCTGGGCGACCCAGACATACCTGAAGAAACCTGGCCGCCGCCGCGGACTCCGCCGCGGACAGATCACCAATACCTTCTGGGTCGCACTCGACTGGGGCACCTACCGCACCCTCAACACTCAGGCTCGGCTCGACGACAACGGCTACGAAACCTGGCTCAACGACTACTACCGTGCCCTACTCCTCCCAGCCGATGTCTAGGCATGTCGCAGCCACGCAAGCCCAACCACCCCTCCCAGGCGCTCCGCCAGACCAAGCCACACATACCACCGGCTCAGGGGTCATTCCGGAACACTTGGCCCAGACAGAGCCTTGTCGTCTGACAGGGCTCGGCGGCGCGGTGCGGAGGCCGAGGAGGTCGTCGCCTTTACGATGCCGGCGTGAGTCGCTTCCTGCACACGATGGTCCGGATCACCGATCCGGAGAAGAGCAGGGCGTTCTACGAGGCGCTCGGCTTCCGCTTCGACCGCGACATGGACATCGTCCGCGACGGGCAGGTCGAGGCGACGAACTACTTTTTCTCGCTGGGCGACCAGGAGTCGGTGCTCGAGTTGACGTTCAACCACGACGGCCGGACGTACGAGGTCGGTACCGGCTACGGCCACATCGCCATCGGCGTCGACGATCTCGACGCCACGCTGGCACGCCTGGCCGAGCAGGGCATCGAGCCGGAGCGCCCGCCGTACCAGGTGCGAGAGGGCGGCTCATGGCTCTGCTTCGTCCGCGATCCGGACGGTTACCTTCGAACGTTGAGCTGAGCCTGGTGAGGCACTGTCTCTAGTTCTACTCCTGCCGATGCTCTAGCCTCAGCTTGTGCTGGTCTGTGCGAGTTGCGGCTCGGAGAACCGCGAAGGTCGGAAGTTCTGCGCGGAATGCGGGGAGCCGCTCGTTGTCGCCTGCCCATCCTGCGGAGGAGCGAACGAACCGGGTGAGCAGTTTTGCGGCGAGTGCGGTGCTGCGCTTGCTGGGGTCTCGAGGGCAGCCCCTTCCATAGGAGATCCAGTGGCCGCTGCGGCGGCAGCCGGGGTGGCGGAGCCGGTGGCGGAGCGCCGCTTTGTGTCGGTTCTCTTCGCGGATCTGGTGGGTTTCACGGCTGCCTCGGAGGAGCGGGATGCGGAGGAGACGCGTGAGCTGTTGTCGCGATATTTCGAGACTTGCCGACGGTTGATCGGTCTGTACGGCGGCACGGTCGAGAAGTTCATCGGCGACGCGGTGATGGCTGTGTGGGGTGCGCCGATTGCCACGGAGGATGATCCCGAGCGGGCGGTGCGGGCGGCGCTGGATCTCGTGGCGGCGGTGCACGTTCTGGGCGAGGAGGTTCGGGCGCCGGAGTTGCGGGCGCGGGCGGCCGTGCTAAGTGGTGAAGCGGCGGTCACGGTGGGCGCTGAGGGTGAAGGGATGGTGGCTGGCGACCTCGTCAACACCGCCTCTCGTGTGCAGGCGCTCGCGCCGCCCAGCGGCGTCCTCGTCGGCGAGGGGACGCGGCGCGCTACAGACGAGGCCATCGTCTACGAGAGTGCAGGCAGTCACGAGCTCAAGGGAAAGTCCGGGCTCGTGCCGCTCTGGCGCGCGCTCCGCGTCGTCTCGGGTGCCCGCGGCACGCTCAAGTCGGAGGGTCTCGAGGCGCCGTTCGTGGGGCGCGACCGCGAGCTGCGTCTGCTCAAGGAGCTCTTCCACGCGAGCGCGGAGGACGGCAAAGCGCACCTCGTCTCGGTCACGGGCATCGGGGGCATCGGCAAGTCGCGGCTCGCCTGGGAGTTCTTCAAGTACATCGACGGGCTCCAGCAGACGACGCTCTGGCACCGAGGCCGCTGCCTCGCCTACGGCGAGGGCGTCACGTACTGGGCTCTCGCCGACATGGTGCGGATGCGTTGCCGGATCGCAGAGGACGAAGATTCGGCGCCGGCGCTCGAGAAGCTTCGCGCGACGCTGACCGAGTACGTGCTCGACGAGGAGGAGCGGCGGTTCGTCGAGCCAAGGCTTGCGCACCTGCTCGGACTCGAGGAGCGGGAGGCGGCGGCGCGCGAGGAGCTCTTCGGTGCTTGGCGCCTCTTCTTCGACCGGCTCGGTGAAGTGGCGCCCGTCGCACTCGTCTTCGAGGACATGCAGTGGGCGGACGCGAGCCTGATGGACTTCATCGAGTACCTGCTTGAGTGGTCGCGCGGCCACCCGCTTTATGTGATCACGCTGGCGCGACCGGAACTGCTCGAGAAACGGCCGAACTGGGGCGCGGGAAAGCGCATGTTCACGGCCCTCTACCTCGAACCGCTCGCTGAGCAGGCGATGCAGGAACTCTTGGACGGGCTCGTGCCGGGGCTGCCCGACTCCCTGCTCCGTCAGATCCTCGCGCGCGCGGAGGGAATCCCGCTGTACGCGGTCGAGACTGTGCGAATGCTGCTCGACCGAGGCCTGCTCGCCCAGGAGGGAAGCGTCTACCGGCCGGTCGGGCAGGTTGAGACGCTCGAGGTGCCGGAGACGCTACACGCGCTGATCGCGGCGCGACTCGACGGGCTCTCGGCCGACGAACGGCGGCTGCTGCAGGACGCGGCCGTGCTGGGCAAGACCTTCACGCGCCAAGCACTCGCCGCCGTCAGCGGTGTCGTCGACGCCGACATCGTGGCGCTTCTCGCTGGTCTCGGCCGCAAGGAGGTGCTCTCGATTCAGGCTGACCCCCGATCGCCGGATCATGGTCAGTATGGCTTTCTTCAGGACCTCGTGCGGCGCGTCGCCTATGAGACGCTCTCGAAACGGGAACGACGCGCCCGACACCTCGCCGCAGCTGCATACCTCGAGAGGGCATTCGTCGGCGAGCAGGACGAGGTAATCGAGGTGATCGCGTCGCACTACCTCGACGCCTACCGGGTGCTCCCGGACGAGGGCGATGCCGCCGACCTGCGCGCCAACGCCCGCCGGATGCTCACGCGGGCGGGCGAGCGGGCCGCCTCGCTCGCGGCGCCGGGCGCGGCACGACGCTACTTCGAGCAGGCTTGCGAACTCACGGACGAGCCGCTCGAGCGGGCGGCCCTCCTCGGCCGCGCCGGCGAGATGGCAGGCCAGCTCGGCCTGCCGGACGAGGCAACCCCGCCGCTCGAGGAGTCGATCGCGATCTACGAGAGCGAGGGCGACGCGCACGGTGCCGCCCGGATGAGCTGCGTCCTCGGCCGGATCCAGGGCTTCACCGAGCGCCGCGACGAGGCGATCGCGCGCCTCGAAGGCGCCTTCGAGATCATCTCTCGCGACGAGCCGGACGAGGACGTCGCCCTGATCGCGGCGTTGCTGGGACGCGGCTACTGGTTCAAGGGCGACCTGGAGAGGGCCGCCATGTGGACGGAGAAGGCGCTCGACGTCGCCGAGGCATACCGCTTTCCGAAGCCGCTCGCCTTCGCCCTCCGCGCCAAGGCGGCGGTGGCGTTCAGTCGCGGCCACGTGAACGAATCCGACGCGCTGCTCCGCCGCTCCCTCGAGCTGTCGCTCGAGCACGATCTCCTCGAGGAGGCCGCGACGGCGTACTTCCTTCTTTCCGATCAGGAGTTCCGTAAAGACCACTACCGGGAGGCGCTCGAGTACCTTCGCGAGTCACTCGCACTCGCGCGGCGCCGAGGGAGCCGCATGGCAGAGTGGGCCAATCTCTCCGAGCTGACATATCCGCTCTTCATGCTCGGCCGCTGGGACGAGGCGCTCGCCCTCATCCCCGAGCCGAGTGAGGAACACACGCGCTCCGGCGCGGTGGTGCTTAGCCTCCTCGGCTCGCTCGTGGAGATTCATCTCCACCGCGGCCAGCCGGAGGAAGCGCGCAGGATCTTTACGCTCTTCTCGCACCTCGAGGGCTCGAGCGACGTCCAGGACCAGTCCTGTTACCTGGCCACACGGGCGTCCATCGCCCGCGCCGAGGGGAGATTGCAGGACGCGCTGCAGGACGGAATCGCTGCGATCGAGGCCGCCGAAACGCTCGGCTACGGACAGCAGGCCGCCAAGCAAGGATTCGTGGCGGCGACGGATTCCGCGGTCACGCTCGGCGACACGGCGACGGCGCGTGGCCTCCTGTCCCGGGCCACTGACGCCCCGCCCGGCCACCGCGCGCCGGTCCTCGAGGCGCAGGCGTGTCGATTTCGCGGGCGCCTGGACGCGGACGAGGCGCAGTACGGCGCAGCAGAGGCGCTGTTCCGAGAGCTCGAGCTGCCGTTTTGGCTTGCCGTCACCCAAGCCGAGCACGGTGAGTGGCTCGCCAATCAAGGACGAACCGAGGAGGCGCAGCCGCTCCTCGCAGACGCACGAGAAACGTTCGAGCGGCTCGGCGCGAAGCCGTGGCTCGATCGTCTCGAGACTGCCGACGCCGGGCCTCGTGCCGAAGTCACCGTCTAGCCTGGGCCGCTTCGCCTCGTACCCCGACGAACCGCAACCTCAGCCGCGTCGAATCCAAGGGGTCCGCCAGGCCCCGCCAGCGACTCTGTCCGTGATGACTGTCGGCGCCGCACACTCGGCGCCTTAGAATCCTGCGCGTGGCTGAGTTCCTGCACACGATGATGCGGATCACCGATCCGGAGAGGAGCAGAGCGTTCTACGAGGCGCTCGGCTTCCGCTTCGACCGCGACATGGACATCGTCCGCGACGGACAGGTCGAAGCGACGAACTACTTCTTTTCGCTGGGTGACCACGGGTCGGTGCTCGAGCTGACGTTCAACCACGACGGCCGCACCTACGACGTCGGCACCGGCTACGGCCACATCGCGATCGGCGTCGACGACCTCGACGGCACGCTGGCGCGGCTGGCCGAGCAGGGCATCGAGCCGGAGCGTCCGCCGTACCAGGTGCGCGAGGGCGGCTCGTGGCTCTGTTTCGTCCGCGATCCGGACGACTACCGGATCGAGATCATCGGCCGGAGCTAGCGACCTCCTCACCGCGAAGATCGGCGGAATCCCCGATGTCCTTTCGTGCCCCGGAGAGCCACGCTTCTCTGCGAAGAGAGGTTCTCATGGGTGAGGACAAGCACGAGGACATC
Organism: Thermoleophilia bacterium; assembly: GCA_025929425.1. Taxonomy (GTDB): domain Bacteria; phylum Actinomycetota; class Thermoleophilia; order Gaiellales; family Gaiellaceae; genus Palsa-739. The sequence goes on from JAICME010000160.1 coordinate 5,040, forward strand.
CAGAACAGGAGCGACAAGGTTGCGCGCGGCTTGGAGCTGGGCGCAGTTCTCTCGATTCTCCTGCTCGTTCCGTTCGTGCGCCGGCGGCGCGAGCAGCTGAAGCGGCATCGCCGCGGTCGCTTCGCGATCGTGTGCCACTAGAACGGCGGACTCGATATGAGATCAGTTGTTCGCGAGGTGCTCACGTGAACACGGATTCCCAGTCTCTACGTGCTCGGCTCCTGGCCGGCGCCGCCGAGTATCAGAAAGTGCACGAACAGCACCGGCGGGCGGGGCGTGAGGGGCATTTGCGTCGCCGCCTCGAAA
>JAICME010000163.1 GCA_025929425.1 Thermoleophilia bacterium
GCCGTCTCGGCGGCGACGAGCGCCGTCGCGGCGCGTCCCGCGTCCAACACCGCGCTGCCGTCGATTGCCGGCTCGGCCCGCGAAGGGCAGAGATTGACGGCGGCGCCAGGATCGTGGACCGGCACCACACCGATGCGCCTCGCGTACCAGTGGCGCCGCTGCGACGGCGCGGGCTCTTCCTGCACGGACAACGTCATGGCGAACTCGACGAGCTACACGCTCACGCCCGCCGACGACGGGGCGACGATCGTGGTCAGGGTGACCGCGACGAACGCCGGCGGCTCCGCCACCGCCGACTCGAAGCCGACCGCTGCCGTGGTCGACCCGCAGCCCGGCTTCCCGATCAGAGCCGCCTTCTACTACCCCTGGTTCCCGGAAGCGTGGAACCAGCAGGGCCTCGACCCGTTCACCCACTACAACCCCTCACTCGGCTTCTACGACTCGAGCGCAACCGATGTGATCGAGCAGCACATCCAAGCCCTGGAATACGGCAACGTCCAGGCCGGGATCGCCTCCTGGTGGGGCCAGGGATCCAAGACCGATCTCCGTTTTCCGGAGCTCCTCGCGACCACCGACGCCATGGGATCGAGCCTGCGCTGGGCGATCTACTACGAGCCCGAGGGCACTGGTGACCCGACCGTCGAGCAGATCACCGCCGATCTCTCCTACATCCGCGACCGCTACGCCGACGACCCGGCCTATCTGCGGATCGACGGGCGCTTCGTCGTCTTCGTCTACGCCACCGGACTCGACGACTGTTCGATGGCAGACCGCTGGAAGGCGGCGAACACCGTCGGCGCGTACGTGGTGCTCAAGGTGTTCTCCGGTTATCGGGCATGCACGAGCCAACCCGACGGGTGGCACCAGTACGGCCCGGCCTCCGCAGAAGACTCACAGGCCGGCTACTCGTTCACGATCAGTCCCGGCTTCTACAAGGCGAACGAGGCCACACCACGCCTCGCCCGTGACCCGACCCGCTGGAACCAGAACATCCAGGACATGATCGCCTCGGGCGCGCCCTTCCAACTCGTCACCACCTTCAACGAGTGGGGAGAAGGCACCGCCGTGGAAAGCGCTCAGGAATGGGCGACCCCCTCCGGGTACGGCGCCTACCTCGACGCCCTCCACAACAACGGCTCGTAGCAGTGGCTCAGCCGGCGGCGAGCCGCTCGCGGCGGGACCTGCATTCCTCGCGGGCCTCGGCGACCTGAGCGGAGAGTCGCACGACGTGCTCGAGCGTCTGACGGAAGACATCGACGGATACCTCGCCTCCTTCGCGGCGCTCCGGCGCCGGCGGAACGAGGTCGAGGACGGTTGGCGCAGGGGCTGGCGCAGAGGTTGGCGCGGGGGTCGGATCGGCCGGCGGTTCCGGCTCGTGCACGGCCAGGTCGATCACCTGCTCGACGGTGTCAGGCTGCTGGGCCCGGTCGACCATGTAGCGGTGGATGAGCGTCCGACGGTCGTCGTCCAGGCCGGGCTCGTCCGCATGTCGGCGTAATCCACGCATCGCGCTGCTGCGCGGGACTCTATCGCCCGCTCGAGTCGTCGTCGCCTCGGCGCGCGCGCTCGGAGGGAGTGGTTCAAAGGTGCTCCAGAAGTATTCACCCGGCGGATCCGACTTAGTCGGCTGGACCATTTACTCCGAAATCGACGTGTCCATATAGTCGGCGCTCTCGACTCCGGATTGGTCCTCCGCGGTCACCAGTCAGACACAGAAGGGGCAAAATTGAGGGCGACGGACATGCAGTTCGCCGCGCCTGCGCGCGCGGCGGTAAACGGGGCTGACCTCGGGTCGACATCGGCGCACCTGGTGCGTATCTCGCTGTTCGGCGGCTTCCGCGTCGAACGGTCCGGCGTGGTGATTCCCGACCGCGCCTGGCGACGGCGGACGGCGAAGCGCCTCGCGAAGCTCCTCGCGACGGATCCCCGGCACGCGGTCCATCGCGACCAGGTGGTCGAGATTCTGTGGCCCGGCATCGGTGCCCGGCCCGCGCTCAACAATTTCGCCAAGGCGCTGCACGCTGCCCGGCGCGCGCTCGAGCCGGACCTTTCGCCCCGCGCGACGTCGTCCTACCTGAAGCTCGTCGACGAGATGGTCGTCCTCGATGCCGGCAGCGTCGTGATCGACACCGACGAGTTCGAGCTGTTGGCTCGGCGCGCGCTCGAAGAGGAGAGCATCGGCGCATACGACGCGGCTCTCGCCGCTTACGGCGGGGAGATGCTCCCCGAGGACCACGGCGTCCCGTGGGCCGACGCCCGGCGCAATGCGCTGCGGGATTTGCAGCTCCGGCTGCTCGTCGGGCGGGCCGAGACACTCGAGAACGCGGGCTCCCCTCGCCGTGCGGCCGAGACCCTGCGCAGGGCGCTCCAGGGCGACCCCACCCGCGAGGACATCCACCGGCGGCTGATGCTGCTGTACGCACGAATCGGCGCGCCGGAGGAGGCAGTCCGCCAGTTCCACACCTGCCGCGACCTCTTGCAAGGGCTCCAACGGACACCCAGGCAGGAGACGTTGGCGCTCTACCGAGACCTGCTCCAGGGGGCCGTAACGGCGCGGACGGGCAAGCCGCAGCTTCAGCCACGGCGGAGAGCTGCTTCCTTCCAGCAAGCGCGCGCCAAGGTCGTCATTGCCGATTCAGACGCGGTCATCCGCACCGCGGCACGTCTCGCCCTCGAGCAGGACGGAAAGTTCTTCGTGGCCGAGGCAGGTGACCTGGACGGGCTTGAGGCGGTCGTCGCCGCGACTCGCCCGGACGTCGCCCTCGTGGACATCGGGCTTCCGCCGGCCGGCGGGCTGGAGGCGGCTGCCGCGGTCGGCCTCGATCACGAAGTCAGGGTCGTACTGTGGGACTACACGCCCGATCCGGCCCGGATCCTTGCCGGTCTCCGCGCAAACGTCTACGGCTTCCTCCCGAAGACGATCGCCCCCGCAGCTCTCGTCCGAGCGCTCTCCGGGGTGGCCGCAGGGGAGGCGTGCCTCTCGCGTGAGCTCACCTCCGACCTGATCGATCAGCTCGTGAAGCTCGCTCGCCGCGAACGTTCGCGGCGGCTCACGGCAGCGCTCTCCGATCGCGAGCGAGAGGTGCTCGAGCTCATCGCCGAGGGCTTCGCCAACCGAGAGGTGGCGGAGAAGCTCTTCATCTCCGAGTACACCGTCAAGCGGCACGTCCACAACATCCTCGCGAAGCTCGGCGAGCGGTCACGCCGAGCAGCCGCAGCGGCGTATCGCGACGCGCGCGGCGCCCAGAACGCACTCGACGCACTCGAAAGCATGGCGGCAGCGTGAGCCCGGCGAGGCAAGAGTCCGGGACAGCGACTCGTGTACGCCCGCTCGTCCTCGCGCTGACGACGACGCCGCTACTCATCGAGCTCCTGCGGGACCTGCTCGGCGAGTCCGCCCTCGTGCGCGATTTTCCCGGGGACAGCGTCGATCTCGAAGGACTGGTCCGCCATACGCAGCCGGACGCGCTGGTCATCGACAGCGACGAGGACGCCTTCGAGCTCTCCGCTGTTGCGGAGGAATTGTCGGTCCCGCTCGTCCAGATCTCTCTCCCTTCCCACGAGGCTCGTGTGTTTCGCGATCGGAGCTGGAGCCCAGGGCCGCTCCCGATCGATTCACCGACCAGCATCCGCAACCTCCTCCTCGGCGAGCTCTTCCACGCTTCGGCGAACGGGCACGAGTGGCCGCCGACGGTTCCCGCCTACGAAGACCACGGAATGGAGCCCTGAGCAAAAGATGACCGAGACCGAGCATCGTCTTCCCGCCCTGTACCACGAAGCGCCGGAGGGGCATTCGAACGGCCACCGCCCGCCTCCCCCGGCCGGGTCGCTCGCGGTCGTCATCCCGACGAGAAACGAGGCCGAGAACATCCGCCCGCTGCTCGACGACCTCGACGCCGTGCTCTCCGAGCAGACCGAGATCATCTTCGTCGACGACAGCAACGACGAGACCCCGGCCGCGATCGAGGCCGAGCGCGCGCAGCGAGCCAGGCGGATCACCCTGGTGCACCGTTCCGAGGGTGCCCGGGGAGACGGCCTCGCCGGCGCCGTCGCCCAGGGGCTGGCGTTGGCCGATGCCGAGTGGGTCTGCGTCCTCGATGCGGACCTTCAGCATCCACCGACGCTCGTGCCTCGCCTGCTGGAACGGGCGAAGGCCGGCGGTGTGGACGTCGTCGCCGCGAGCCGCTACTGCGGCAACGGCGGGACGGATTTCGGGCGCGGCCGCTCGCTCCTGTCGCGAGTCTCGACCTGCGCCGCCAAGCTCCTGTTTCAGCGCTCGCTCCGCGGAGTCACCGATCCGATGAGCGGCTTCTTCCTCGTGCGCCGGTCGGCGGTTCCCTTCGACCGGCTGCGCCCGAGGGGCTTCAAGATCTTGCTCGAGGTCCTGGTCCGCGCACGCCACCTGCGCGTGGCCGAGGTCCCGTTCCAGTTCGGGACCCGTCACGCGGGGGAGAGCAAGGCCTCGCTCACCGAGGCCTGGCACTACCTCTGGCAGCTCGTCCTCTTGCGGGCCGGCGGGAACCTCGGCCGCTTCCTTCTGGTCGGACTCTCCGGTCTCGCCGTCAACTCGGGGATATTCCTCCTCCTCGACGGCGTCTATCACGTCCACTACCTGGTCGCTGCCATCCTCTCGACCCAGGTCTCGACGACGTGGAACTTCCTGCTCGTCGAGGGCTGGGTCTACAGCCACCGCGACCTCGGGCCGGAGGTCGGATCCCGCTTCCTGAAGTTCGCGGCGGTGAACAACGCCAGCCTGCTGCTTCGCGGGCCGACCATGGTCCTGCTCATCTCCTTGCTCGGGATTCCCGCGGCGCTGGCCAATCTCATCGGCCTGACGGCGATCACGCTGCTCCGGTTCGGCATCGCCGACACGATGATCTGGTCGACCGCAAACGACCTCCGAGAACGGCTCTACCGCTACTGGATCCATGACGAGGTGAGCGTGGAGTCGGAGGTCTTGCTGCGCGAACTCGAGCCCTTCCGGGTGGACGCACCCATCGAGAACCCCACGATTCGGGTGCGGCTCGGCCGTCTCAACCGCCAGCAGAGCGATCTCGTCTCGACGCTCGCGTCGCTGATCCGTCACATCCGCTACGACGAGGGCCTCGGCCGCTTCGGCTTCGCCGTCGACATCGCGTACGGAA
>JAICME010000141.1 GCA_025929425.1 Thermoleophilia bacterium
CGCACGAGGTCGCGATCGAGCTCACCGACGAGGCGAAGGAGCTGCTCGTCGACAAGGGCTACGACCCGGCGATGGGCGCTCGGCCGTTGCGCCGCGCGATCCAGCGCTACATCGAGGATCCGCTCGCCGACTTCGTGCTCGGGCGTCAACTCGAGCCGGGCTCGACGATCCTCGTCGGACGCACGCGCACCGACGACGGCGAGCCGGGCGACGAGGTGGACATCACCTTCATCCCGGGCGAGGTCACGCCCGAGAAGGTGACGGTGCCGGCTGAGGAGCCGGCCGCCTCCGCCGACGAGAACAGCGAAGAGCCGGCTCCCGAAGAGCAATAGCGCCGGGCGAGAGCCTGGATGCGTGGCCGTGTCGCCACGTGTCAGCCCTTCACTCCATCGAGGGATCTGCACGGCTCCAGCACTGGGCCGGCGAGTGAAGCACCCTGTTGAACCACCTGAAAGGGGACGAATCAAGCGGCCCGCCGGTCGCATGATCACTCCCGTAAGCAAGACCCCGGTGAGCCCCGATGCGGCGGGGGCTCCCGACATATCTCCCTCAATGCGCAGAAGCGGCCCCGCGGCGGGGCCGCTTCTGTTTGGGCGCAAAGTCGCCGGAATTCCATGCAGTTCGCGTCCGCCCGCGACCGTAGGGTGGTGGCATGGCGAAGACGGCGGCCGTCCAATTCAGCTGCACCGAGTGCGGCTACAGCGCGGGGCGCTGGTTCGGCAAGTGCCCGGGTTGCGCCTCCTTCGGCACGCTCGTCGAGGAAGTAACCGAGCCGGTAGCGGGAATGAAGGGTGTGGCTCGAACACCCCTCCGGCTCGTCGAGGTCGAGGTCGAGGAGGCAGCTCGCATCTCCACCGGGATCGCAGAACTCGACCGCGTGCTCGGCGGCGGGCTGGTGCCGGCTTCGATCGTTCTGCTCGGCGGTGAGCCCGGGGTCGGCAAGTCCACGCTGCTCCTGATGGCGCTTCGTGCGGTCGGCGAGACGCGCTCCTCTCTGCTCGTCACGGGCGAGGAATCGGTCGCCCAGGTCAAGCTGCGTGCCGAGCGGCTCGGCGGCGCCGGGAACATTCAGATTCTCGCCGAGACGGAGCTCGAGACGGTCTGTGAGACGCTGCGCACCGAGCGACCCGACGTGTGCGTCGTCGATTCCGTGCAGACGCTCCACTCGGCCGAGCTCGCGTCCGCGCCCGGCTCGGTCGGTCAGGTGCGCGAGGCGGCGGCGCGGTTGTTGCGCGTCGCGAAGGAGCACAACGTCGCCACGATCCTCGTCGGTCACGTGACGAAGGACGGGACGGTCGCCGGGCCTCGCGTGCTCGAGCATCTCGTCGACTGCGTTCTCCAATTCGAGGGCGACCGCTACCACGCGCATCGCGTCCTCCGCGCGGTCAAGAACCGCTTCGGCTCGACGAACGAGCTCGGCGTGTTCGAGATGACCGGCGCAGGTCTTGCCGGGGTCGCCGACCCGTCGGAGGTCTTCGGCCGGACGGTTCCGGGCGAGCCGGGAGCTGCCGTCGCGTGCGCGCTCGAGGGGACGCGGCCGATCCTGCTCGAGATCCAGGCGCTCGTTGCGCAGAGCGAGCTCGCCATGCCGCGTCGGGTCGCGACCGGAATCGATCCGAAGCGGCTCGCGATGATCGTCGCGGTGCTGTCGCGCCACGCCCGTGTCGCTCTCGGTCAGGCGGACGTCTTCGTCAACGTCGCCGGCGGCGTCCGCATCGACGAGCCCGGCGCCGATCTCGCCGTCGCTCTCGCCATCGCCTCGGCCGCGCGTCGCGTACCGGTGAAGACGGGAGTGGCCGCGTTCGGCGAGATCGGCCTCACCGGCCGCCTGCGCACGGCCGCGCAGGCCGAGCGGCGACTCGAGGAGTGCGCGAAGCTCGGACTCTCCGTGGTCGTCGCTCCTAAAGGGACGGCTACGACTGGCACAATCGAGGTCGAGGCCGCAGAGACTCTGCGGCAGGCGATCAAGGTGGGACTGGATGGGGATCGACCCGAAGGAGACGACTGACCGGCGGACGGAGCATCGCCTAGGCGGTCTCGGCTTCACGCGCGTCCCCGCCGAAGAGGACCCCCGCCGCAAGAACCCTGAGCTGCTCGCCGCGATCGCGAAGATCGCTCCCGGCACCGGTCTCCGTGAAGCAGTCGACGACGTGATCCGCTCGCACGAGGGAGCGCTGATCGTGGTCGGCGACCCGAACGCGCTCTCGTTCCTCTACTCGGGCGGCATCAAGCTCGACGCGCCGTTCAGGCCGCAGCTCCTCTACGAGCTCGCGAAGATGGACGGCGCGATCATCGTCGACGAGGCGGTGAAACGGCTTGCCTGGGCCAACGTCCAGCTCATGCCCGACCCGACGATCCCGTCGAACGAGACCGGTACGCGTCACCGCACCGCCGAGCGCGTGGCGAAGCAGACGGGCTCCCTCGTCGTTTCGGTCTCGCAGCAGCGCGAGACGGTCACCATCTTCGTCGGTCCGGCCCGGTACCAGCTCGACCCGGTCGCGGACGTCCTCGCGAAGACGAACCAGGCGCTCGGCACGCTCGACACCTACCGGCAACGGCTCGAACAGGTGCTCACGCGCCTGACGGCGCTCGAGTTCCAGAACGCCGTCGTGCTCGACGACGTGCTCGTCGTCCTGCAGCGGGCCGAGATGATCACGCGCATGGCGGCCCGCGTCATGCGGGACTGCGTCGAGCTCGGCACGGAGGGCCGCTTGATCAGGCTCCAGCTCGAGGAGTTCGTCGGGGAAGTGCCGGGAGAGCGTGACGCGATCGTCCGCGACTATCACGTCCTGGGCGCCGGCGATGAAGCGACGGCCGCGCTCGCCGATCTCTCCGGCGTCAGCTACCAGGACCTCCTCGAGTTCGGCCGTCTCGCGGAGGTGCTCGGCTACGACCGCGGGGTCAACCCGCTCGACCAGGCCGTCGTGCCACGCGGCTATCGGGTTCTCTCGCACCTCCCGCGCCTGCCCGAGCCTCTCGTCCGCCGCGTCGTGGGCAACCTCGGTAGCCTGGACGCGGTCGTCCGCGCCTCGCAGCGAGAGCTCGAATCGGTCGAGGGGGTGGGGGCGGTTCGGGCGCGCGAGATCCGCGAGGGCCTGCGCCGCCTGCAGGAGCACAACCTCGTGGATCGGTATCTGCAGCTGTAGCGATAGCGCTGATCTAGCCGGAATTTGGCTCAGCCAGGCCGTTTCTGCTACACTCCCACCCTCTGGCCGGCGCAGAAGGGTGTGCCGGCTTTCTTAACGAAAGAGCGGCTTCTTAGCCAGGGGAGGTTCGGGCTTGTACGACGTCGGCGACAAGGTGGTCTATCCCCACCACGGGGCGGGAACGGTCGTCAAGAAGGAGAAGCGCGAGGTTCTCGGTGAGCAGCGCGAATACCTGACGATCAAGATCCTGCACAACGACATGACGGTGCAGGTCCCGTCCGAGAATGCCGACAAGGTCGGCTTGCGGCGCGTGATCGGTGAGAAGGAAGTGGGCGTCGTCCTCAAGGCGCTGACAGGCGTCTCGACGGAGATGCCGAAGAACTGGAACCGGCGCTTCAAGCACAACCGCGACAAGATGAAGACCGGCGACATCCTCGAGCTCGCCGAGGTCGTCCGGAACCTCGCCCTCCGCGACCGCGAGAAGGGTCTCTCCACCGGTGAGAAGCAGATGTTCGTGAAGGCGAAGAAGATCCTCGCCTCCGAGCTGATGTACGCGAAGGACATGGACGAAGAGACCTGTGCGGACTGGCTCGAGGAGGTCCTCGCCTCCGACAGCCCGCCCAAGAAGAAGCCTGCGGCCAAGAAGAAGGCCGCCGCGGCCGCGGCCTGACCCCGGCCGGCTTTCCGGCATGTCCGTCTGGGCCATCCTCGTCGCTGCGGGGCGCGGGGAGCGGCTCGGGCTGGATCGACCCAAGGCGTTCGCGAAGCTCGGAGACGAGCCGCTGCTGGCAGAGCCGCTCCGTCGGCTGGACGCATCGCCGTGGGTAGATGCGATCGTCCTCGTCGCCCCGCCCGGCTGGGAAGAGCCGGCGATCCTCCTCGCCGAGGAAGAGGGTTGCGACAAGGTGCGCGCATGTGTGACGGGCGGCGAGACCCGGAGCGACTCGGTGCGGGCGGGCCTCGCCGAGGTGCCCGCGGACGCACTCGTCGTCCTCGTGCACGATGCAGCGCGACCGCTCCTCACGGATGACGTCGTCGAGCGCGTCCTTGCGCCCCTCTCGGAGGGTTGGGACGGGGTCGTGCCGGGCCTTCCCGTGGGCGACACGCTGAAGCGGGTCGGCACTGACGGAGACGTGCAGGAGACGGTCTCGCGCGACGGGTTGTGGGCGGTTCAGACTCCGCAGGCGTTCACGGCGGAGGCGCTGCGCCGCGCGCAGGCGAACGGCACCGAGGCCACCGACTGCGCGGGGCTCGTCGAAGCGGCCGGCGGGCGCGTCAAGATCGTCGAGGGCGATCCGCGACTGCTCAAGGTGACGTCGCGGGCCGATCTCGAGACGGTGGCTGCATGGCGCTGAGCTTCGTCGTCTTCGACGTGGGTGAGACGCTCGTGGACGAGGCGACCGCCTATGAGCGCTGGGAGGCGGAGGGCGCCACCACGTTCGTCTTCGCCGATCGCGATCTCCATGCCGACGCGCTCGCGTGCTTCGGCGTGTTGCGGGAGCGTGGCCTGCGACTCGGCGCGGCGGGAAACATGTACGCGCACCACGAGGACTTCCTGCGCCCGCACGTCGACTTCGTCGGTTCGTCCGAGCGCTGGCGCGTCGAGAAGCCGGCCGCAGGCTTCTTCGCCCGGGTCGCGGAGGAGGCCGGCGTCCCGGCTGGAGAGATCCTCTACGTGGGCGACCGCGTCGACAACGACATCGTCCCGGCGCTTGCGGCGGGGCTCCGCGCCGTCCGCATCCGCCGCGGCGCGCACGCGCACGTCGATTCGCCGCCTGGAACGGTCACGATCGACTCTCTCGCCGAGCTCCCGGAGGCGCTCGCGGATGTCTGAGTACCGGGTCGGCACGGGCTTCGATGCGCATGCCTTCGAGGACGGTGTCCCGCTCGTGCTCGGCGGAGTTCGGATCGAGCATCCGCGCGGGCTGGCCGGCCACTCGGACGGCGACGTGCTCGCGCACGCCCTCACCGATGCCTTGCTGGGAGCGGCCGGCCTCGAGGACATCGGCGCGCTCTTCCCCTCCGGCGATCCCGCTCTGGCGGGTGCCGACTCGCTCGAGCTCCTCGCCCAGGCCTGGGAACAGGTTCAGGCTGCGGGGTGGCGGCTCGCGAACGCCGACGTCGTCCTCATCGGCGAGGAGCCCCGCCTTGCCCCGCACCGGCAGGAGATGCGCCGGCGGCTGTCGAATGCGCTCGGCGCCGATCCGGAGCTCGTCGCCGTCCGCGCCACCACGACGGACGGCCTCGGCTTCGCCGGGCGCTGCGAAGGGCTCGCCGCGCAGGCAGTCGCGCTCCTCGTGAGATGAAGCTCGCACTCGTCACCCACGCCGAGCATCCGAAGCTCCGGGGGACGATGCCGGACATCTGGCCCGAGTTCATGGCGCACGACCCGGTGATCCAGTCCTTCTGGCCGCAGCTGTACGACCAGTACCCGGACTTCCAGCTCTGGGTCGTCGACCGCGAAAGCGGACGGCGTCGGACCGTGGGCTACGCGTGCAGCGTGCCCGTCGCCTGGAACGGAAACCCCTCGCCGCGCGGTGTCGACTGGGCACTGACCGACGGGGTCGAGGGCACACCGACGACGCTGTGCGCGATCGTCGCGGGAGTCGTCCCGGAGTACCGCGGCCTCGGCGTCGCGGAGGCCATCCTCCGGCGGCTCGCCGCGATCGGCGCCGGCCACGGCCTCGACGCGCTCGTGGCGCCGGTGCGTCCGACCTGGAAGGAGCGCTACCCGCTCGTCGCGCTGGACCGCTACGCGGCCTGGCGTCGCAGCGACGGGCTCTCCTACGACCCGTGGCTGCGTACGCACGAGCGCCTCGGCGGCGAGATCCTCGAGACCGCTCCGCGCTCGATGACCATCTCCGGCACCCGCGCGGAGTGGGAGGAGTGGACGGGGATGGTGTTCCCGGAGGACGGCAACTACGTCGTTCCGGGCGCACTCGTCCCGGTGCACTTCAAGAACGGCCGCGGCGTCTACGTCGAACCCAACGTCTGGGTTCGGCACGAGTTCTAGCTGTAGGACCCGAGGAGGTTGTTCCGGTTGAGCG
>JAICME010000069.1 GCA_025929425.1 Thermoleophilia bacterium
ACCCACTCGTCCGATGAGGCTGCCCGACGTCAGGCTGCTGAGGCGCCGGGCGCGGCATTTCGCGCGCTGGACGGGCTCGATCGCCTACCGGAGCATCGTCGTGCCTCTGCTGGACGCGGAGGAGACGGAGCACGCGCTCGACCTGGCCTGCCGGCTCGCCGCCGATCGCGGTGCCCGGGTCGTTCTGGTCGCTCCGGCCGTCCTCGAGTGGGAGCTGCCCCTGAATGCGCACCTCGACGGACAGCTCGGCGGCCTGAAGGAGCGGCTCGAGTCTGCGGCCGCGGTGGCCGCCTCGTACGGCGTCGGCGTGCGGCGCGAGATGGTCCGAGCGCGGCCGGGAAGCCTCGGCGAGGACGTCGCACGTATCGCCGCGGAGGGCCGTGCGGAGCTCGTCGTCGTGGGCGCGCCGGTCGAGTCGCGGCGCGGCTTTCACCGGGCATTCCCACGCGACGTGCTTCTCATCGTCCGCGAGTCGCCGTGCCGCGTCATGATCGCCACGGGCCCCGTCGCCGGCACCGGCGCGAAGGCGACCGTGGCGCGCACTACAGTCCCGCCGTGGCACGACGGCGTCGCCAGGCGCACGAGCTCGAGCGCGTTCTCGGAGCGAACGCCCTCTTCGCAACCGCGTACGGCAACGTCGGCTCGTCGATCTACTACGCGCTCGGCGTAACGGCCTTCTTCGCGCTGGGCCTGACGCCCCTCGTCTTCCTGATCGCCGGCCTCTTCTTCGCGGCGACGGCGGCCACTTACGCGGAGGGAACCGTGAACTTCCCGGAGGCAGGGGGCTCCTCGAGCTTCGCGCGCCATGCCTTCAACGAGGTCGTCTCGTTCGGGGCCGCCTGGGCCCAGATGCTCAACTACATCATCACGATCGCCATCTCGGCGTTCTTCGTGCCCCACTACCTCTCGATCTTCTGGGAGCCGCTGAGGCAGAACCCGTGGGACATCGTCGGCGGTGCGGTGGTCATCGTCCTCCTGGTCGCGCTGAACATCGTCGGGATCCAGGAGTCCGCGAAGGTCAACGTCCTCCTCGCCGCCATCGACTTCGCCACCCAGGTCCTGCTCGTGCTGCTCGGCTTCGTTCTCGTCTTCAGCCCGCACACACTCGTGCACAACGTCCACTTCGGCACCGCCCCGACCTGGAGTCACTTCCTGCTCGCAGTCCCCATCGCGATGATCGCCTACACGGGGATCGAGACCGTCTCGAACCTGTCGGAGGAGGCGCGCGACCCCGTCCGGAGCATTCCCCGCTCGATCCTCATGGTCGCGATCGCGGTCTTCGCCATCTACCTGACGCTGCCGATGATCGCCCTCTCCGCGATGCCCGTGAAGCACGGCGTCACCGTCCTCGGCCTCAATCCGCCCAAGGGATTCGCCGCCGACCCGGTGCTCGGCGTCGTCGAGAACCTGGGGATCCATCAGGGGGCGCTCCTGTCGGCGCTCAAGATCTACGTCGGCCTGCTCGCCGCGACGATCCTCTTCATCGCGACGAACGCCGGCGTGATCGGCGCGTCGCGGATCACCTACGCGATGGCCGGCTACCGGCAGCTCCCGGCGGTCTTCCGGCGGCTGCACCCGAAGTTCAAGACGCCGTGGATCTCGCTCGTCGTCTTCGCCGGGTTCATCTCGATCCTCGTGCTCCTGCCGGGCAGGACGAACTTCCTCGGCACGATGTACTCGTTCGGCGCGATGCTCTCGTTCACGATCGCGCACGCCTCGGTGATCCAGCTGCGGCGGAAGCGGGCCGGGGAGGACGTCCCGTGGAAGGCCCGGCCGAACCTGCGCTGGCGAGGCGTCGACTGGCCGCTCTTCGCGGTGATCGGCGTCCTCGGGACGGGGCTCTCCTGGCTCGACGTCGTGATCCAATATCCGAGCACGCGCTACGCGGGGCTCGGCTGGCTTGGGGCCGGGTTCGTCCTCTACGTCGTCTACCGGCGCCGGATCCTGCAGGTTCCGCTGGCCGAGACCATGCGCGCGCCGGTCGAGTACGGCGTCGCCGCCGCACTCGAGTTCCGCAGCATCCTCGTCCCGATCGCGTCCGGCTACGCATCCGACGAGGCAATGGACTTCGCGTGCCGGCTGGCGGCGGAGCGGCGAGCGTCGATCGTCGCGCTCACGGCGATCGAGATTCCGCTCGACCTCCCGCTCGACGCCGAGTTCCCGGAGGACGTGCGGGAGGCGAACGACCAGCTCGACGAGGCCCGGGCGATCGGCGACTCGTACGGCGTGCGGGTCATCGGGCGCATCGCCCGCACCCGCAACATCGGCCGCGCGATCGTCGACGAGGCGATCCGGCGGCAGTCGGAGATCATCGTGATGGCCGGGCCGCGGCGCATGCGGCTGCAGCACGGGCGCCGCCAGATCTTCGGCGACGCCGTCGACTTCGTCCTTCGCCATGCGCCGTGCCGCGTGATGGTCTCGACCCCGCGGGAGCGTGCCGCATAGGCGGGCTCTACAAGCGCTCGGTCTTCCTGTTCGGGCTCGTGGCGATCGGGCTCGGGATCGCGCTCCTGGTCGAGACGGCGGTCGCGGGAGGAGGCTCGACGGGCTATCTCCTCGGCGTGCTCTTCCTCGCGCTGGGAATCGGGCGCATTTTTCTCTTGCGCCGCCGGTAGACGGACTAGGCTCGCGGCTCAATGGCACGAAAGTTGCCGCAGCTGCAGCGCGCGCTCGAGGCGCCGGCTCTCGCCTCCGTCGCGTACGGCGAGATCGCGTCGTCGCTCTATTTCGCGCTCGGGATCGTCGCGCTGCACGCTCTCGGTCTCACGCCCGCGGTGCTCGCCGTCGTCGGCGTGCTCTTCCTCGTCGTCACACTGTCCTACGCGGAAGGGACGACCTCGATCGGCGAGATCGGCGGCGCGGCCACGTTCGTGCGCGTCGCCTTCAACGATCTCGCCGGATTCGTCACCGGCTGGGCGCTTTTCCTCGACTACCTGATCGTGATCGCGCTGTCTGCGCTCTTCTTCCCGCACTACCTCGGGCTCGCGATCGGCGTGCACTCGATCGCCACGCATCCGGGCGACCTGATCGTCGGCTGCTTCGTGATCGCCGCGATCGGGCTCATCCGCCTCCTGCGCCAGACCAAGCTCTACTCGTTCAGCCTTGCCGTGCCGCTCGTCGACCTCGTCACGCAGCTGCTGCTCGTCGTGCTCGGCTTCGCATTTCTCTTCTCGCCGAACGCGCTGGGACGCGGCCTCTCGCTCGGGACACAGCCCTCGTGGCACGCGATCGCGTTTGCGCTGCCGCTCGCCCTCCTCGCGTACACCGGACTGGAGACGGTGGCGAACTTCGCAGAGGAGACCAGGAAGCCTGGGCGCGACCTGCCCCGGAGCCTGTTCACCGGGATCGGTCTGGTCGTCGTCGTCACCGTGCTGATCGCGCTGGTCGCTCTCTCCGCCTTTCCGGCGCCGCACGGGACGACGAAGCTCGGGACGACGTGGCAGCGCGCACCGCTGATGGGGGTCGTGTACGCGCTCGGCCCGCACATCGCGTTCTGGGTCGAGCGTTTGCTGCGGATCTATGTCGGGCTGACCGGAGCGCTCATCCTTCTCACTGCCGCCGCGACCTCGAACTCCGGCTTCGGCCGTCTCGCGTTCTCGCTCGGCGAGCACGGTCAGCTGCCGCGCCGGTTCGCGCGCCTCAGCCGACGCAGCCTGCATTCGCCGGAGACAGTCGTCGCCGCCACGACGATCTCGATCGTCCTCCTGCTCTCGACCGCGTTCACGACCAATCCCGTCGGGTTCCTCGCCAGCCTCTTCAGCTTCGGTGTCCTCGTCGCGTTCACCGCTGCGCAGCTCGCCGTGATCAAGCTCCGCTTCTCGAAGCCCGGGCTCGAGCGCCCGTTCCGCGTGCCCTTCTCAGTCCGGGTGAGAGGCGCCGACGTCCCGGTGCCGTCCGTCGTCGGCGCCCTCGCGACGGCGGCGATCTTCGTCGCGGCGATGGCGACCCACATCGGCGCCCGCTACGGCGGCCCGATCTGGCTCGCGGCCGGCGGCGTCGTGTATCTCCTCGTCCGCCGCCAACGTGGGGCCGGCCTGCTCGAACACGTTCAGCCCGTCGAGGACGAGGAGCTTCCACAGGCGGAGTTCTCGAAGATCCTCGTGCCGATGAAGCTCGGCGACATCGGGGAGGAGATGGTCGCGACGGCGGTCAAGCTCGCGCAGGAACGCGGCGCTGCCGTCGTGGCCCTCAACGTCATTCGCGTGCCGCTCGAGCAGCCGCTCGACGCCGAGCTCTACGACGAGGAGGAGCGGGCGGCGGCCTCCCTCGCGGAGGCGGCGGCTCTCGGCACCGACCACGGTGTCGAGGTCGAGGGCCGGTCCATCCGCGCCCGCTCGATCGGCGAGGCGATCGTGAAGGCCGCCGAGGAGACCGGTGCCGACCTGATCGTGCTCGGCTCGTCGCCTCGCTGGAGGCGCCAGTCACGCTTCTTCTCGCCGACGGTCGACTACGTCCTCCGCAAAGCCCCTGCCGAGGTGCTGGTGGTCGCCTTCCCGCAGGGCGTGCTCGAAGAGGTCTAGGGAGCTACGCTCCGCACGGCATGGACTTGAGGGCACTGATCATCGGCTGCGGCCGGGTCGGCTCGTCGATCGCGCTCCAGCTCCACCAGGAGGGCTGGGACGTGACCGTCGTGGACGAGAACGAGGACGCGCTCTCGCGACTCGGCGAGAGCTGGCCCGGCACCTTCATCGTCGGCCACGGCATGGACGCCGACCTCCTGCGTGAGGCGGGCATCGAGGACGCCGACGCCGTCGTCGTCGCGACCGACGGGGACAACACGAACATCATCATCGGCCAGGTGGCGCAGAAGCGGTTCGACGTTCGTTGCGTCGTCGTCCGCGTGCTCGATCCCGCGCGCGCGAAGTTCTACGCCGAGCGGGGTCTCGAAACGGTCTGTCCCACGAGCGTCGCGATCGACAGGCTCCTCGAGTCGGCACGCACCTGCGCGATCCCGATCGCGCGGCCGGAGGCCGAGGAGGTGGCCGGCTGATGTACGTGATCGTGGCCGGGGGCGGCAAGATCGGCGCGAACGTCACGCGTTCGCTCCTCCGGCTCGGCAACGAGGTGACGCTGATCGAGCAGCGGCGCGACCGGTTCGAGCAGCTCGAGGACGAGTTCGAGCACCAGGTGCAACGCGGTGATGCGACCGAGCTCTACGTCCTGGAGCGCGCCGGGATCGCGCGGCCGCCCGACGTCGTGCTCGCGCTCACCGGCGACGACGAGGACAACATGATCATCGGCCAGATCGCGCGCGAGAAGTACGGCGTCCCGAAGGTGATCGCGCGCGTCAACGACCCCCGCAACCAGTCGCATTTCGACCTGCTCGGGATCTCGCCGACGATCTGCGCGACCTCGAGCGTGATGGCGCTCGTGGAGCACGAGGTGCCGGAGCACGACCTGATCCACCTGCTCGAGCTGCGCGGCGAGAACCTCGAGATCGTCGAGGTGCAGATCGACGGCGACTCGCCTTCCGCGGGTCGCAGCGTCGAGGCGCTCTCGCTGCCCGAGGGCTCCCGCCTCATCTCGGTCATGCGCGGCGGCCGGGCGGAGATCGCCGTCGGCTCGACCGTGCTCGAGGCAGGAGACCAGGTGCTCGCGATTCTCGAGACGGGCAAAGAGGACGAATTACGCCGCGTCCTGCTTCGTCGCTAGTCGCACTGCTCGCCCTCGCGGGGGTCGTCCTCACCGCCTGCGGCGGTGGCGGCCTGACGGGCACGGTCGACGCCGCCCGCCGGACGGTCGCGGTCGCGGGCGGCGACTGGACCCGCTTCGGCTGGGACGCGCGCCGCAGCAATGACGATCCGAAGGCCACCGGCATCACCGAGTTCAACGTGCGGACGATGCCCCGCCAGCAGGTCAGGCTGCCTGGGACGGTCGACTCGTCTGCGATCTACCTCCGCGCTGTCACGATCCACGGCTCGACGCACGACTCGTTCTTCGTCACGACGACGTACGGCATCACGCTCGCAATCGAGGCCACGAGCGGCCAGATCCTCTGGAGATGGACACCGCCGCGCTATTCCTCGTGGGCCGGTAGCGCGCAGATCACGACCGCGACTCCCGTAGCCGATCCGAGCCGCAGGTGGATCTACGCCGCCTCGCCCGACGGGCGGATCCAGAAGCTCACCGTCGCGACCGGGCATGCGGTGTGGCGGCGCTCGATCACGAGACTGCCGTCGCGAGAGAAGATCGCCGCCTCGCTCAACTTCGCCGGCGGGCACGTCATCGCGACGACGGGCGGTTACATCGGCGACGCGCCGCCGTATCAGGGCCACGTGGCGATCGTCGCCGCGCGGAACGGCCGTCTCCTCCACGTCTGGAACTCGCTCTGCTCGAACCGGCGAGGGCTCATCGTGCCCTCGAGTTGCGGTGCGAGCGACTCGGCGATCTGGGGACGGGCCGGAGCCGTCGTCATCCCACGGAGCGGTAACCTTCTCGTGGCGACCGGCAATGCGCCGTGGGACGGCCGCACGAACTGGGGCGACGCGGTCATCCTCCTGTCGCCGAGCGCGAAGCTCCTCGGCAACTACACGCCCACCAACACCGACCAGCTCAACGCGAGCGACACCGATATCGGCTCGACCTCGCCCGTCTTCCTCACGTCGAAGCTCATCGCGCAGGGCGGCAAGGACGGGAAGATCCGGCTCCTCTCCCTGTCGCGGCTGAGGGGCACCGCGCCGCACAAGGGGCGGGAACTGCAGATCGTCTCGACGCCGTCCGGCAGCGATCTCTTCACGGCGCCCGCCGTGTGGCGGAGCGGGAAGCGCGTGTGGCTCATCGCGGCGGACGGCGGCGCGACACAGGCGTGGTCGCTTCGCGGCGGTCGCCTCCACTCGGTCTGGCGAGTCGACCAAGCCGGCACGAGTCCGGTCATCGCCGGCGGTCTCCTCTGGGTCTACGACCCGGGCGGCGGTGGGCTACGGGTCTACCAGCCCGCGAGCGGGAAGCTCGTGGCCACGCTCGCCGCCGGCCCCGGGCACTGGAACAGCCCGATCGTGGCGGATGGGCGCGTCGCGCTGCCTGAGGGAGACGCGAACCAGCATGCGACGAGCGGCGTGCTCGACATCTGGCGCGTGCCTCTGGCTCAGCCGGGCTAGGCGGGTCGGCGGCGGCGAACCTGCGGCGCCTGCTGGCCGAGCGCCGCGTACGCGAGCGCCTGGAGCGACTCGTTCAGCGTCGACAGCTCGCGGGCGATGCGGAGGAAGTTCTCGTCGTTGTCGAGCTGCTTGTTCGTCTTCGCGAGCTCGTCCGCGATCCGGTCGAGCTTCTCGAGGATGAGGTCGAAGCGCCGGTCCGAAAGGTCGTGCTCCACGCGCTCATCGTAGTGGTAGAGCCGCCAGCTCTTCCCGCGATCGGACGACGGCAGGGTCACCGCCGAGCTCCGCCTGCACCTCCGCGAGCGTTCCGACGACCTCCACCTGTCGCGAGGCGCCCGCATGCGCGAGCGCGATCTCCGCGAGCTCCCGCGGCGCGTCGCTGAAGACGCCGATCCGCGCTCCACGGGCGGCGAGTCGGCGCAGCACCGCGTTCGTGTCCGCCCGCGGCCGGATGAAGACCGGCGCCCGGTCCGCGGCGAACCGCGCCAGCAGCGGGCGCCAGTCTCCGAGCGCCTCGTCGAGCACAGCTGCTGCGGCTTCTCGATCCGCGGGCACGTCGAGGTCGACGCGCGCCCGCCGCGCCGCGTCCTCGAGCCACGCGTCCCAGAGTAGGCGCGTATCGGCGAGCACGCCGTCGAGGTCGAGCGCGATTGCGACTCCGGACACGAGACACGATGCTAGATTCCCGCCACAAACCGGCGAGCGGTGAGGGAACTCCGGTGCAAGTCCGGGACGGTCCCGCCGCTGTAAGGGGAGACGCTCTCCCGCCACGACGCCACTGGGTCGCCAGATCCGGGAAGGCGGCGGGGGAGGGAGCCCCGAGTCAGAAGACCTGCCGCCCGCCGCACACCCCGAACCCCTCGCGGAAGGAGGATTCGTGCACCGTCTAGCTCTCGCATTCCTCACGGCCCTTGGCGTCGCCCTCGCGGCCGTATCGCTCTCGGCGGCCGCTCACGAGCAGTCGCGCCAAACTCGCGCTTACCCGAGCAGGATCGTCTCGCTCTCCCCGACCGGTACCGAAGACCTCTTCGCGATCGGTGCCGGCAAGCAGGTCGTCGCCGTCGATGCGGACTCGAACTACCCGAAGACCGCGCCGCGGACGAGCCTCTCAGGCATCACCCCGAACGTCGAGGCGATCGCCAACTATCACCCCGACCTCGTCGTCATCTCGAACGGCGGCGCGTTCGTCCAGCAGCTCGAGGGACTCGGGATCCGCGTCGTCGCCGAGCCGGCTTCGCAGACCATCATCGGCGCGTACTCCGAGATCAAGAACCTCGGCCGGATCACCGGCCATCTGCCGGCGGCGCAGAAGCTCGTGACCTCGATGGCCGGGCAGCTACGCGCGATCGTGCGCAGCGTCCCGAAGTCGCGGCGCCACCTCCGCGTCTTCCACGAGCTCGACCCGACGTACTACTCGGCCACCTCCTCGACGTTCATCGGCCGGATCTACGCGCTGTTCGGTTTCCGGAATATCGCCGACGCCGGCGACAAGCAGCACACGGGCTATCCGCAGCTGTCTGCCGAGTACATCCTCAAGGCGAACCCCCAGCTCATCGTGCTCGCCGACGGCCAGACCCCGGCGAAGGTCGCGGCGCGGCCCGGTTGGAAGACCATCGCCGCGGTCGAGCAACACCGCGTGGTTGCCGTGAATGCGGACATCGCCTCGCGCTGGGGGCCGCGGATCGTGCAATTCGCGCGGGCAGTGGCGAAGATCGCCCGAAAGGATTGAATACGGCTACAACTGCCGGAAGGGTGGAGGCGACACCCCGCGTCGAGGCGCGGGGCGTCGGCCTCCGCGCCGGCCTAGCCACGACCGCATTCCTGGTTGCGGCACTCGCCGTCGGTCTTGCGGTCGGGCCGGTTCACATCGGTGTGGGCTCGATCCTTCGCTCGGCTCTTTCGTACGTTCCGGTCCTCCACGTCCACCAGCCGCTCGGGGCGGTCGATCACGCTGTGCTCTGGCAGCTGCGCGCACCACGGGTCGCATTGGCGGCGCTCGTCGGCGGGATGCTCGCCGTTGCCGGGGCCTCCTATCAGGGCATCTTCCGCAACCCGCTCTGCGACCCGTATCTGCTCGGCGTGGCGGGTGGAGCCGGCCTGGGCGCGACGCTCGCGATCGTCTACGCGGAAGCCGCCACGACCGGCGGCAGCTGGACGGTGCCGCTCGCTGCGTTCGCAGGCGCGATCGCCGCGGTCATCGTCACGTACGCGCTGGGCCGTTCCGTCGGCGTTTCGCACATGACGGGAGCCCTCGTCCTGGCCGGCGTGACGATGGCGACCTTCACCGCGGCGGTGCAGACGTTCGTCCAACAGCAGCACACGCAGCAACTCCAGAGCGTGTATTCGTGGCTGCTCGGTGGTTTCTCGACGGCGACCTGGCATGACGTCGCGATCTGCGCGCCGTATGTTGCGGCGAGCTCGCTCGTCCTCGTCCTGCACCGGCGAGTGCTCGACGTCCTCAGCCTCGGCGACGACGAGGCCGCAAGTCTCGGGGTCGACGTCAACCGGACGCGACTCGTGATCGTTGTCGCCGCGACGCTCGGAACGGCGGCCGCGGTCTCCGTGAGCGGCCTGATCGCGTTCGTCGGGATCATCGTCCCTCACACGATCCGTCTGCTTGTCTCCACGAGCTACCGCGCCGTCATACCGCTCTCGCTGCTCGCCGGTGCCGGCTTCCTCGTACTCACCGACGTCGTCGCGCGCACCGTCCTCTCGCCGGAGGAGCTTCCGATCGGCGTCGTGACCGCCTTCCTCGGGGCGCCCTTCTTCGCCATCGTTCTCCGCAGCTCGAGGACGCTCCGTTGATCGAGACGCGCGACCTCTGGTTGCGGTTCGGGCCGGTCGCGGCGGTACGCGGGCTCTCGTTTCGGGCGGAGCCGGGAGGCTGGACGGCGCTGATCGGGCCGAACGGCGCCGGCAAGACGTCGGCGCTCCGCGCGCTCGCCGGGCTCGCCGGCTACGAGGGGGAGGTGCTGCTCGGCGGGCGAGACGTCCGCCGGCTCGGGCGGCGCGCGGTCGCGCGGCTCGTCGCGTTCGTTCCCCAGAAGCCCGAGACCCCGGCGGCGTTGACCGTCGCCGAGTACGTCCTCCTCGGCCGCACGCCGCACATCTCGTATCTGGGCGGCGAGGGGCGGAGCGACCGCGAGGCGGCGGCGCGGGCGCTGCGGCGTCTCGAGCTCGAGCGTTTCGCCGGGCGGCCGCTCGGCTCCCTCAGCGGCGGGGAGCTGCAGCGCGCAGTGCTCGCGCGCGCGCTGGCACAGGAAGCTCCGGTGCTCTTGCTCGACGAGCCGACGACGGCGCTCGACCTCGGCCGGCAGCAGCTCGTGCTCGAGCTCGTCGACGGCCTGCGCCGGGACGGTTTGACGGTGGTGACGACGATGCACGACCTCACCCTCGCCGGTCAGTACGCCGAGCGGTTGATCCTGCTCGACGAAGGCTCAGTCGTCGCGGAAGGAACCGCGGCGGAGGTGCTGTCGGCGCCGAACGTGGCGGCCCACTACGGCGCCAACGTGCGCGTGGTGGAGGACGAAGCGGGCGTCTTCGTCTTCCCGGTGCGCACCCGCTAGCCGGGTCTCACCGGGCCGCGTCTTTCCTTGTAACAGACTGTTACTTGCGCTCTCGCTAGAGTGGCCGACGGCGCCTGGCGCCGTCGTATGCGCGACTGATCCCCGTCTCATCCGGCCACTGTCCTTGCAAGTAACAGTCTGTTACTTGCGCCCGCTGTTGGAGGTCGTTGCGCATGTCTCGCCTTGTCGGCTCGCTCGTCGCGGCCGGAATCTCGAAGTCCTACGGAGCCGAGGTCGTCCTCGCGGACGTCAGTCTCGTCGTGCCGCCGCGCGCGCGGATCGGGCTCGTCGGCCCGAACGGCGCCGGCAAGTCGACGCTGCTCAGGGTGCTCGCCGGCTTGGAGGAGCCGGATGCAGGTCGAATCCGCCGCACGCCGCCGTCGCTCACGGTCGGCTATCTCACGCAGGAGCGGGACACGGGCGACGCTGCTTCGGGTGGCGAGAAGGCGCGCGCAGCGCTCGCCGAAACGCTCCGCGACGACTTCGACGTGCTCCTGCTCGACGAGCCGACGAACGACCTCGACTTCGCCGGCCTCGCCTGGCTCGAGCGCGGGCTCGCGGCGCATCCCGGCTCCGTCATCGTGATCTCGCACGACCGCGCCTTCCTCGACCGCACCGTCACGCGCATCGTCGAGCTGGACGAGTGGACGCGCGGAGCAACGGAGTACAGCGGCGGTTGGAGCGACTACGAGGCCGAGCGTGCGCGTCGCCGCGAGCGGCACTACCGCAGCTGGGAGGCCTCGGTCGCCGAGCGTCGTCGGATCGAAGAGCAGCAGCGGCGCATGACGGAGTGGGAGCAGCGCGGCTACGGCCAGGGGCGCAAGAAGAAGAAGTCCAAAGACGTCAGGCGGACGTACGGAGCAAAGCTCGCCCGCGTCGAGAAGGTCGAGAAGCCGTACGAGCCGTGGGAGCTCCACCTCTCGCTCGCTGCCGCGGCGCGGAGTGGGGACGTCGTCATCCGGCTCGAGGACGCCGTCGTCGAGCGCGG
The DNA here is from genome assembly GCA_025929425.1 of Thermoleophilia bacterium. Taxonomy (GTDB): domain Bacteria; phylum Actinomycetota; class Thermoleophilia; order Gaiellales; family Gaiellaceae; genus Palsa-739. The sequence continues at coordinate 11,652 of JAICME010000069.1, forward strand.
CTCCTTTCGGCTCGGCCCGCTCGACCTCGAGGTGGCGTGGGGCGACCGGCTCGCCGTCGCCGGCCCGAACGGGAGCGGCAAGACGACGCTCCTCGACACCCTGCTCGGCCGTCTTCCGCTCGTCGCCGGTAGCCGCTGGGTCGGGCCGAGCGTCGTCCTCGGCGAGCTCGAGCAGGATCGCTCCGCGCTCACCGGCCGGCAGACCTTGCTCGAGGTCTTCCGCGACCACGAAGAGGGCACCGCGCGCACGCTGCTTGCGAAATTCGGCCTCGGCGCCGACGACGTTCTCCGCGCCACCTCGTCGCTTTCCCCGGGCGAGCGCACTCGCGCAGGTCTTGCGCTCCTGACCGCCCGCGGCGTCAACTGCCTCGTCCTCGACGAGCCGACCAACCACCTCGACGTCGAGGCGATCGAGGAGCTCGAGCGCGCGCTTGTCGCCTACGACGGCACAGTCCTGCTCGTCACGCACGACCGCCGATTCCTGGAGGCGTTCGCGCCCACGCGTACGATCGAACTGTGAGCGCCACGGCCTCGATCCTCACGATCGGGAACGAGCTCGTCTCGGGCGACGTGGCGAACACGAACGCGTCGTGGCTCGCGCGCCGGCTCGCGCCGCTCGGGGTCGAGGTGCGGTTGACGGCTGCGCTGCCGGACGAGATCGACGTCGTCGCCGACTTCGTCCGCGCCGAGGCGCCGCGCGTCGACTTTCTCCTCGTCACAGGCGGTCTCGGCGGCACGCCCGACGACCTGACGCGCGAAGCCATAGCGGCCGCGTTCCGCGTCGAGCAGGAGGAGGTGCTCGAGGTCGCGGCCGACCTGCGCGCGCGGTTCACGCGCGACCCCGAGTACGCGGCGCGCTGGGCGATGCTCCCCCGGGGCAGCCGGCCCCTCGCAAACCCCCTCGGCGGAGCCCCCGGTTTCGTGATCGAGAACGTCTTCGTGCTCCCGGGTCTCCCGTCCGAGATGGAGGCGATGTTCGCCTCGATCGAGGAGGAGTTCCGGCGTGGGAGCCCGATCGAGACCTGGCGGCGCGTCTACCGCACGTACGAGAGCCGGATCGCAGCGTCGCTCGCCGAGACGGGAAAGCGTTGGCCCGGAGTCCTCGTGGGTTCCTATCCGAGCTTCGGTGCGGGCGGGTTCACCGTCGAGGTCGTGCTCAAGTCGAGCGACGCCGAGGCTCTCGCCCAGGCGTCAGCCTGGCTGGCCGCTGCGATCGAAGAGAGCAGCTGACGGAAGGTAGAACGCCGCAATCGCGAGCGTCATGATCACCGCCGCCAGCGGGCTGAAGAACGCGACGACGAAGACGGTGCCGTACATCGGCACGCCCGGGAGATAGGCGCGGTCGACCGCGCGCAGCGCCGAGTCGGGTGTCGTGTCCGCGATCAGCCGCCGGTTGCGCCGTGCGTACTGCCACCAGACCAGGTGCACCATCGCCATCACGACGAACGTCGCGGAGTACGCGAGCACGGCCGACTTCTCATCGCCGGGAGGGACGCCGTGGTGGAGATCCTCGGCGACGAGCCTCGTCGGGAACGGCAGGA
>JAICME010000020.1 GCA_025929425.1 Thermoleophilia bacterium
ACGATCTCGCGCAGTCGCGCGTAGGCCTTGCGCAGGTTCGCGTAGACCGGCGACGCGAGGAGCTCGGCCGGGATGACGACGTGCGACGCCGCGCTCGTCTCGCGCTCGACTACCTTCAGGCGAGCGCCCTCGGTGGTCTGCTCGATCACCGAGACCTCGTGACCGTTGCCGTCGAGCGAGGCGAGCGCGCTCTCGAGATCGCCGAGCGTCTCCGCATCCGTCTCGACGAGGCGGTGCTTGATCACCAGGTTGGCCGGACCGATGCCGAAGTCGACGCGCAGGCGCGACGCCCAGCCGTCGAACTCGTGCAGCGACTTCGTGAAGCGGCCGTATCGCGCCTCGGTGAACTTCTGGGTGTCGCCGTCACGGTCGGTGACGTCGATGTCCCTGATCACCTCGCGCGCCAGCAACTCCTCGAGCTGGGACTCCTTCTCGATATACAGCTCCTGGTTTCGCACCTTGACCCGATAGAGCGGCGGCACGGCGATATGGACGTGGCCGCGCTCGACCAGTTCGGGCATCTGGCGGTAGAGAAAGGTGAGGATCAGCGTGCGGATGTGCGAACCGTCGACGTCCGCGTCGGTCATGACGATGATCCGGTGGTAGCGAAGCTTCGACACGTCGAACTCGTCTGCGATCCCGGTGCCGATCGCGGTGATGATCGCCTGGATCTCGGTGTTCGAGAGCACCTTGTTGATCCGGTTCTTCTCGGCGTTGATCACCTTGCCGCGCAGCGGCAGGATCGCCTGGAAGAGACGGTTGCGTGCGTCGACGGCCGAGCCGCCGGCCGAGTTGCCCTCGACGAGGAAGAGTTCCGCCGACTCGGGATCGTTGAGCTCGCAGTCGGCGAGCTTGCCGGGTAGCGAGTTGCCGTCGAGAGCGGACTTCCGGCGGGTGAGCTCGCGCGCTTTGCGGGCGGCCTGGCGTGCGTTCCGCGCGGCCACGGCCTTCGTGATGATCTGCTTTGCGTCCTGCGGGTTCTCCTCGAGGAACTCGGCGAGCTTCGCGTTGACGCTCTGCTTGACCAGCCCTTCGACCCACGGATTGCCGAGCTTGGTCTTCGTTTGACCCTCGAACTGCGGCTCTGACAGCTTCACGGAGATGATCGCGGCGAGCCCCTCGCGGACGTCCTCGCCGTCGAGGTTGTCCTCCTTCTCCTTCAAGAGGCCCTTGTCGCGCGCGTAGCGGTTGAGCGTCGCGGTGAGCGCGCTCTTGAACCCGGTCAGATGTGCTCCACCCTCGTGGGTGTTGATGTTGTTGGCGAACGAGAAGACCGACTCGACGTAGGACGAGTTCCACTGCATCGCGACCTCGACCGTACCGTCGTCACCGACCGCCTCGAAGTAGACGACGTGCTTGTGGACGGGGTCCTTGGCACCGTTGACGTAGGCGACGAAGTCCCTGATCCCGCCCTCGGCGTAGAACTCGTCGCGGGTCTCGCCCTCGCGTTCGTCGACGAGCGCGATGCGCAGACCCTTGGTGAGGAACGCGGTCTCGCGCAGGCGCTGGACGAGCATGTCACGCGACCACTCGAGCTCGTCGAAGATCTCGGCGTCAGGCAGGAAGTGGATCGTCGTGCCCGTATCGTCCGCCGTGCCGTCTTCGACCATGTCCGTGGTCGGATCGCCACGGCTGAACTCCTGGCGATACACCGTGCCGTCGCGATGCACCTCGGCGATCAGCCATTCGGAGAGCGCGTTCACGACCGAGATGCCGACGCCGTGCAAGCCGCCGGACACCTTGTAGCCGTCGCCGCCGAACTTCCCGCCGGCGTGGAGCTTCGTGAGGACGACCGTGAGCGCGGGCAGATCCTGCTCGGCCATCACGTCTACGGGGATGCCCGACCCCCAGTCCCGAACCGTCACCGAGTGATCCGGATGGAGCGTCACCTCGATACGGTCGTTGCGGCCTGCGAGAGCCTCGTCGACCGAGTTCGAGACGACCTCCTCGATGAGGTGATGGAGTCCCCGGGAGCCCGTCGAGCCGATGTACATCCCCGGCCTGAGCCGGACCGGCTCGAGTCCTTCGAGGACGGTGATGTCCTTGGCGGTGTAGTCCGTTTCAGTCATGAAAAAAGCCCTGCAAATTCCGCATTTGCGGGCAAGGAGAAGTGTATCAGACGGAGCGGTCGGCCGCCGCCCGAACGAGAGCCGCTTTTATGACTTTCGCGACAGATTCGCGCAGGTTCGGGTCCTCGATCGCGGCGGCCAGGGATGCCGCCTCTCGCGCCTGCTCCGGCGTCGCTTCGGCGGGGGGCGGCGGCGACGGATCGGTAGGTGCCTCCGGCAGCTCCCCGGGGACAAAGCGGAGCCTGGGCCGTCCGGGCAGCCGACCCGAGATTTCGGCCGCCCGCTGGGTCAGCTCGAACCCCCAGATCGCGTCGCGGACGTGCACGACGAGCGTGCCGTCCGCCTGAGTACGGGCGGGCCACGCGTTGCGCGCAATCTCCTCTCCGACGGCGGCCGACCAGACGCTGCCCGCGTCGCCGACGCCGCTCTCCGCGCCGACTCGATGCATCTCGGCGCGAATCTCCTCGCCGAGCGGCTCCATCACGCGGACGGCTCCAACACGGCACCGGGCGTTACCTCGAGCAGCTGGTCCGGTTCCGCCGGCAGCATGGCGGCATCCGTTGCGGTGACGAGGGCCTGGCCGACGCTCCGCACCCGCTTCGCGAGGATACGACGCCGCTCCGGGTCGAGTTCGGAGAGCACGTCGTCGAGCAGCAGAAGCGGCCGTACACCCGTGCGGTCGGCGATCGTCTCGGCTTCCGCCAGGAGAAGCGCAAGCAGCGCGAGGCGTTGCTCCCCCTGCGAGCCGAAGCTACGAAGCTCCCGGCCGCCGGCTACGAGCACGACATCGTCGAGGTGCGGTCCGAGCGACGTTGCGCCGCGTTCGACGTCGCGATCGAGCACAGCCTCGAGCGCTTCCAGCGTCGGCGGTGCACCCTCGTAGCGCAACGCGGCGTCGCCGAGGCCCAGCTCGGCCGCACGCTCCGCGAAAGGCAGAGCGAGCAGGTCGAGCACGTCCAGCCTCGCGGCGACGAGCTCCGTGCCGAGCGTCGCAGCGCGCTCGCTCCACGGCTCGATGGCCTCGCGACCCGCGGCGCCTATCGCCGCACGGCGAAGTGCGGCGTTCCTCTGCGCCACCGCCGCCCCGTATTCGGCGGGCAGCGTTGCGCGGGCGGGCGCGAGCCGGCCGAGAATCCGGTCGAAGTAAGCGCGCCGGACGGCCGGTGCGCCCTTGACGACACCGAGACGGTCGGGGGTGAAGACAAGGGTGGCGACCGTCATACGGAGCTGCTCAGCCGCGCGCAGGGAGGAGCCGTTGAGCCGCGCACGCTTTCCTTCCCCCCGCCGCACGGTCACCTCGAGCTCCATCTGCACGTCACCCAGCCGGCCCGATACGAAGGCACGCGCACCCTCCGCGCCGAAGCGGACGACCTGCGAGTCGGTCCGGGTGCGAGGGGAGAAGCCCTGTGTCGCGACGTGAACCGCTTCGAGGAGGTTCGTCTTACCCACACCGTTCGGCCCCACGACCAGTACGAGGCCCGGTCGCAACCCGAGGTCGAGCCGCTCATAGGAGCGAAAGTTCCGGAGCGAGACCGTCTCGACGATCAGCCGGGCAGACGGATCGGCATGACGAGGTACGTGAAGTCGTCACCCTCGTCGGTGAGGATGGCCGGACGCAGCGGGCTGATGAGCTTCAGCCGCACGTCGTCTCCCTCGACGGACTCGAGGCCCTCGCGCAGGAACTCTGCGTTGAAACCGATGTCGAGCGGCTCGCCCGTGTAGGCGACCGGCATCGACTCCTTCGACTCGCCCACCTCGTGCGTTCGCGCTACGACGGTGACCTCGCCGTCGGCAAAACGCAGCTGGAGCGGCGTCGCGCGTTGGATCATCACGGAAGCACGGCGCACGACATCGAGCAGCTCTGCCCGCGGCACCGTCAGCTCGTGCTCGAAGGTCTCGGGCAGGAGCTGTCTGTAGTTCGGGAACTGGCCGTCGATCCGGCGCGTCGTGAGCCAGACGCTGCCGACCGAGAAGAGAACCTGGTTCTCCTGGACACCGACTGCGATCTCATCCGCATCGCCGGCGACGCGCGCGAGCTCCTGCAGCGCCCGGCTCGGGACGATCGCCTCGAGGTCCGGTGCCGGTGCGCCAAGCGTCGTCTCCTTCACCGCGAGCCGGTACGAGTCGGTGGCCGCCATCACGAGCTTGTCGCCTGCGAACTGGACGAGCACTCCGGTGAGGACGGGACGCGCCTCGTCGCGGGAGGCCGCCCGGGCGACGCGCGTGATCGTCTCGAGCAGCGCCTCACGATCGACCTCGAACGTCTGCGTGTCGGCGAGCTCTGGCAACCGCGGAAAATCTTCCGCGTTGTACGTGTGCAGTGTGTAGCTCGCACTGCCCGAGCCGACGTGCACGACCGACTCCGTCGCGCTGTGCTCAATCGTCACGTCTTCTCCGGGCAGAAGCCGGGCGATGTCGACGAGCGTCCGGCCCGGAAGCACGATTGCACCGTCCCCTTCCACCCGCGCCGGAACTGCTGCGCGCAGCGAGAGCTCCATATCGGTCGCGGCGAGGCGAAGATCCTCGCCACGCGCCTCGAGCAGGATCCCGGACAGGATCTGGATTGCCGTACGCGTCGAGACGGCGCGACCAACGACCGAAAGACCTTGGACGAGGTCTTCCTTTGTGCACGTGATCCTCAACCCGGCACCAACTGCGATGTCACTTTCGATCATTGAGAGATTCTCGTAGAAGTCATAGGGAGTGTGGACGACGGGGAAGACGTCCGTATCGGCGCATCCCTCCGGCGTTCAACGTGTGGAGGGTCATTGTGGACGATCCCGATGGTCCCACAGGAGGCAACGGTCAGCGCACCTGCTTCACACGTGCAGTCAGTTCTTGCACGAGGTTGTACACAGACCTGTCCTCTTTGATGAGGCGGGAGATCTTCGAGGTCGCGTGGATGACCGTCGTGTGGTCGCGGCCGCCGAACTCCTTGCCGATCTTGGGCAGCGATGAATCGGTGAGCTCTCGGGAGAGATACATCGCCACCTGCCTGGGATAGACGATGTTCTGGGAGCGTTTCTCGCCGCAGAGCTCGTCGTGCGTGAGGTCGAAGCGCTCGGCGACGAGGTCCTGGATCCGTTTGATCGAGACCTCCGCAGCCTCCCCCTGAGGGAAGACGTCGCGCAGGACATCCTGCGCGAGCTCGACGGTCATCGGCCTCCCGGTCAACGACGAGAACGCCACGACGCGGGTGAGCGCACCCTCGAGCTCCCGGATGTTCGTCGAGACGCGGCTCGCGGTGAAGGTGAGGACCTGTTCGTCGTGGACGTTGATTCCGTCCACCTTCACCTTCTTGCGCAGGATCGCGATCCGTGTCTCGAGATCGGGTGGCTGGATGTCGGTGATCAACCCCCACTCGAAGCGGCTCCGCAGCCGCTCTTCGAGCGTTGCGATGTCTCTTGGCGGCCGGTCGGAGGAGAGCACGATCTGCGAGCCGGCCTCATAGAGCGAGTTGAACGTGTGGAAGAACTCCTCCTGGAAGCGCTCCTTGCCCTCGAGGAACTGGACGTCGTCGATGAGGAGGACGTCGTAGGCGCGATAGCGCTGCTTGAAGCTCTCGGTGCGCTTGTCCCGCAGCGAGTTGATGAAGTCGTTGACGAACGCCTCGCTCGTCACGTATCTCACCGAGAGGTCGGACGAGTGCTCGGCGACGTACTGGGCGACGGCCTGGAGAAGGTGCGTCTTGCCGAGACCGGTTCCGCCGTAGATGAAAAGCGGGTTGTACGCCTGGGCCGGCGCCTCGGCGACGGCCAGCGCGGCAGCGTGCGCGAAACGGTTCGACGATCCGATCACGAACGAGTCGAACGTGTACTTCGCGTTGAACCCCCCGCTCTCGGGCCGGCCGGGGAAGCGTTGGACCATGGGAACGACGCTCTTTGTCCCCGCGCGATCCTCCGGTGCCGGCTTGCCGCCCTTCACGACGCGCAGCACGACCGACCGGTCGTCGCCGAGGATGTCGCGGACCGCGGCTCCGATCAAGCCGAGGAAGTTGCTCTCTATCCAGTCGCGCGTGAACTCGCTCGGGACGACGAGCACGAGCGCGTCGCCGTCGAGCTCGAGCCCGCGGACCTCACCGAACCACTTGCCGTAGGTTCCGTCGCTGAGCGCTTCCTTGAGTCGCCCCGAGATCTCCTCCCAAAGGTGCTCTGCAGACAACTCGACTTGGTGTTCCACCGACGCCCTGGTCCTCCCGTTTCCGACCCGGCGGCCAGCATAACAGTGCCTCCGACGGGCACAAAATGACCGGTTTTGCAGGGTGTTCCCAGTCCGCTCCAATCCCTCCACAGGTGTGGACAGTGGTGGGGGCAAATCGGCTGGCCCGCATCCCTGCGCGCTCTGCGGCTGTGGACAAACCGGTGGACGGAGCGTGGCTATACTGACCGCCGCGCCCCGCGATCCGCGGGGATTTTTCTGGCAAAGACGAGCCTTTTCGCAGTCATGAAGCGCACCTATCAGCCCAACGTCCGCCGTCGCAAGCGCAAGCATGGCTTCCGTGCGCGCATGGCGACGAAGGCCGGCAGGGCCATCCTGAAGCGTCGCCGCGGCAAGGGCCGGGCCCGGCTGTCCGCCTGAGGCGGCTCGGCGGGACCGAGCCACTAAGCTGCTCCCCGTGAAGCGCGCGAACCGGCTGTCCCGGTCTCGGGACTTCGATGCGGTGCATCGCCGTGGCCGTTCGGTCTCTTCTCGCTTCCTCGTTCTCTACTGGCTGCCGCAGGACGAACCGGTCGAGCCGCGGATCGGCTTCGCGGTGCCGCGGGCAGCGGGCGGCGCGGTCGAGCGAAACCGGATCAAGCGGCGCCTACGCGAGGTCTGGGACGGCCGCCTCGACCGCGTGCCGGAGGGACATGACTACGTTCTGATCGTCCGTCCCGGGCTCGTGGAGGCCGCGGAGGCCAACGGCTTCGAGTGGCTCGGAGAGCGCGTCGACGAGCTACTCGAGCAGACGGGAGTTCTCGCGGCGTGAGCGCCGTGACGCGCGTGCCCGGTCTGGTCGGAGTCGGTCTCGTCTGGCTCTATCGGCTGACGTTCGGCGCGCTCTTCCCGACGACCTGCAAGTACCACCCGTCCTGCTCCGAGTACGCGGTGCAGGCACTCCGTCGCCACGGTCTCGTGCGCGGCAGCCTTCTCGCCGGCTGGCGCCTGCTTCGCTGCAACCCCTGGAGCCACGGAGGCTTCGACCCGGTCCGATGATCGTCTACGCAATCCCCATCATCAGCCAGCTCGAGACCGTGATGCGTCACGTCCTCAACTGGTTCCACTCGAACCTCGGGCTGACGTGGGCCTGGTCGATCGTGGCCACGACCGTCGTCGTGCGGATGCTGCTCGTCCCGCTGACGATCCGGCAGATCCACTCCATGCAGAACCTGCAGAAGCATGCGCCGCAGATGAAGGAGATCCAGAAGAAGTACAAGCACGACCGGCAGAAGCAGAACGAAGAGCTGATGAAGTTCTACCGGGAGAACAAGATCAACCCGGCTGCCTCGTGCCTGCCGATGCTGCTGCAGCTGCCGGTCTTCATCGCCCTCTACTACACGCTCCGCCACTTCAAGTTTGCGAAGGGGGACGATCTCTCGTTCCTCCACTTCATCCCGTCGATCGCGGCGCATACGACGACGCACTGGGGCGGCTACGTGCTGCTCTTCGTCTACGTCGCGAGCCAGATGGCGTCGTCGTTCTTCATGATGACGACCACCGACAAGACGCAGCGCACGCTCTTCATGATCATGCCGCTCGTCTTCGTCTTCATCATCGCGCGCTTCCCGGCCGGTCTCGTTCTCTACTGGGTGACGACGAACCTGTGGACGGTCGGCCAGGGACTGATCACGCGACGCCTCGTGGGGAAGACACCGGCGCCCGCTGTCGAGAGACGCAGCTCGCGAACGCCGCCGAAGGACGACGGATCGAGCGGTAACGGGGCCGAGCGCGAGTCTCCTCAACCCAAGCCTGCGCCCTCCGCGTCGCAGCAGCCGCGCCAGGTGCGTCGCAAGAAGAAGCGCACGAGCCGGCGATGAACGAGGTGAGCGATTTGACCGCCGAGGCGACCGGAGAGACGGTCGGCGAGGCGAAATGGGCGGCGCTGCGTGAACTCGAGCGGCGGCTTCCCGGGCTCGACAAGGCTGCGGTCCAGTTCGAAGTCGTCTCCGAGGGCGAGCGCGGCATCCTCGGTGTGGGCTACGAGCCCGCACGTGTCGTCGCGCATCTGCCGGCCGAGGCCGCCGAGGCGGCTGCCACCGTCGTGGACGAGGACGCCGGACAGGTCGCCGACGCTCGCTCGCTCGTCGCCCGGATCGTGAGAACGCTCGGTGTCGACGCCGACGTCGACGCGCACGAGGAGCCGGAAGCGATCGTGGTCACCTGCTCCGGGCCCGATGTGGGGTTGCTGATCGGCCGGCACGGCCAGACGATCGACTCGATCCAGTACCTCCTCAACGCGGTCGGTTGGCGTGCGTACGGTGAGGAGCGTAAAGAGGTGACCGTCGACGCGGCCGGGTACCGAGCACGGCGGAAGGCGACCCTCGAGGCACTCGCGCTCCGCGTTGCCGACCGGGTGCGCGACTCGGGTGGGCGTGAGGAGCTAGAGCCGATGACGGCAGTCGAGCGGAAGGTCGTCCACCTGCGCCTGAAGGACGTGTCCGGCGTGAGCACGGCGTCCGAAGGCACCGAGCCGAATCGCTACGTCGTCGTTCTCCCTGAGTGACTGGCTTGCCGCGGTCCAGGCCACACCGGGCCTGACGGCGCTTCGCGATCCCGCCCGAGCGCGGGAGGTGCTGCTCGACGATGCCCTCCGGGCGTTACCGCTGCTCGAGACCTACGACGGAGAGGTCATCGACGTCGGCTCGGGCGGAGGCTCTCCGGGCATTCCCCTTGCGGCGTCCGCACCCGAGCGCGACGTGACACTGCTCGACGCAGAGCAGCGGAAGTGCGACTTCCTGCGTCGCTGGGCTCCGTCGAACGCAGAGGTCGTCTGGGGCAGGGCGGAGGAGCAGCCGGTGGAGCAATGGGGCGTCGCGGCGGCGAAGGCTCTCGCACAGCCGCCCGTCGCGGTAGAGCTCTGCCTGCCGCTCGTCCGGGTGGGCGGGGCGGTGATCCTCTGGGTCGGAGAGCGGGCCGATCTCGGTCGGCTCGCAGCTGCCGCAGAGCAGCTCGGGGGCGGCGCGCCGGAGCTGCACGACGGTCTCGCCCTCGTCCCGAAGGTTGCACCCACGCCTGCCGGCTTCCCGCGACGCGTCGGCATCGCGAAGAAGCGTCCGCTGGCCTAGCGACAATGGCCGGGCCGATGTCCCGGATCTACGCGCTCGCGAACCAGAAGGGCGGTGTCGGCAAGACGACGACCGCCGTCAACCTCGCCGCCTGTCTCGCGGAGGCCGGCGAGCGCGCGCTCGTGATCGACCTCGATCCGCAGGCGAACGCGACGTCCGGCCTCGGGATGCGCGCGAACGGAACCTCGAGCTACGACCTCCTCGACGGGGCGCCGCTCGCCGAGCTCGTTCATCCCACGGCGTTCGCGAACCTCGACCTCGTGCCCGCCAAGCCCGATCTCGCGGGCGCCGCCGTCGAGCTGTCCGGCCTCGCGGACGGAGAGCGGTATCTCGCGGAGGCCCTCGCCTCCGGCAGCGACCGTTACGACTTCGTCTTCCTCGACTGTCCCCCGTCGCTCGGACCGCTGACGGTCAATGCCCTCGCCGCTGCCGACCGCGTGCTCGTGCCGGTGCAGGCCGAGTACTACGCGCTCGAAGGGCTGTCGCAACTGCTCCACTCGGTCGAGCTGATTCGCCGGCGGCTCAATCCGCATCTCGGCATCGGCGGCATCCTCCTCACGATGGTCGACGGGAGGACGCGTCTCGCGGCCCAGGTCGAACAGGAGGTGCGCAAGCACTTCGGTCCGCTCGTCTTCCGCACCGCTGTCCCCCGCTCCGTGCGACTCGCCGAGGCTCCGAGCTACGGCTTGCCGGCGATCGCCTACGACCGTCGCTCCGCCGGAGCCGACGCCTACTGGAAGGTGGCGATGGAACTTGTCGAGCGCGCCTGAATCTTCGTCCTCCCCGCAGCGGCGTGGCCTGGGCCGCGGCCTCGAGGTCCTCATGGGTGGGCCGCCGGCGTCCTCGGAGCTCCTCGAGATTCCCGTCGACGCGATCTTCCCGAGCCCGCGCCAGCCGCGACGCCGCTTCGAGGCGGAAGCAGCCTCAGGGCTCGCGGACTCCGTCCGGCAGCAGGGTGTGATCCAACCGCTGCTCGTGCGGCCGCGCAGCGCGGGCGGTTTCGAGATCGTGGCCGGCGAGCGCCGTTGGCGGGCGGCGCGAGAGGCGGGGCGTGAGACGGTGCCGGTGGTCGTACGCGTGGCCGACGATCGCGAGACCCTTGTCCTCGGCCTGGTCGAGAACGTCGCGCGCGAGCAGCTGACGCCGATCGAGGAGGCGCGTGCATACGCGGTCCTGATCGACGAGTTTCAGCTTTCGCTCGGCGAGGTGGCCGAGCGGGTCGGACGTTCCAAGCCTTCCGTCTCGAATCGTGTCCGCTTGCTGGAGCTGCCGGACGACGTGCTCGGGATGGTGGAGCGCGGGCAGCTGAGCGAGGGGCACGCGCGAGCCGTCCTGGCGGTTCCCGACCACGACGGCCGCCGTCGCCTCGCGCGAGAGATCGTCCGTCGCGGCCTCTCCGTGCGCGCGGCCGAACAGCGGGCCAAATGGGCCGGTGCTCGGCAACGGCCTCGCAAGCGGTCGGCTCCGGTCGATCCGGCGCTCGCAGATCGGGTGCGATCTGCCGTCGAGCAGTTGACGGGCCGCCACGCGCGAGTTCTTCCCGGACGTGTCGAGCTCCACTTCGCCGACGAGCACGATCTGGCCGAGGTGGCCGAGGCGCTCGAGAATGCGGCGGCTACAATCCGGCCCCGCGCGGGCGATTAGCTCAGCTGGTTAGAGCGCCGCTCTGATAAGGCGGAGGTCCCTGGTTCGAATCCAGGATCGCCCATGTCCCGCGTCCGGCCGTAGGGTTTGGGCCGTACCTCCTGAGCTATATTCGAGACGAGGTCGGGCCGGTGCAGGAGATGCTCATCTACGGAGTCAGCTTCGATCTGGTCGGCAAACAGCCGATCGTTCTGTTGAAGACCGCCGACGGGAACAAGTTCCTCCCGATCTGGATCGGCCATCCGGAGGCCGCGGCCATTCTCATGAAGCTGCAGAGCCAGACGTCGGTGCGGCCGATGACGCACGACCTCTTCAGCGAGATGCTCGAGCAGCTCGGCGCGTCGATCAAGCAGATCACGGTGACCGAGCTGCGAGAAAATACGTTCTACGCCCAGATCACGGTCGTCCAGGACGGGCAGGAGATCGACGTCGACTCGAGGCCCTCCGATGCCATCGCGCTCGCGATTCGCGCCGAGGCTCCGATCTTTGCCGCCGACGACGTGATCGCCGAGTCCGCGATCGAGTTCGAGGGCGAGGAGGTCGACGAGGAGCAGCTCGAGGCCGAGGTCCTGAAGTTCCGCAGCTTCCTAGAAGACGTCACGCCCGATCAGTTCGTCGTCGAGAACGGCGACGAGGAGGAACTGGGCGACTAGCTCACGATGATGAAGGTGAGCGCGGCCCCGTTGAAGAGGCCGTGCACGATCATCCCGGGCAAGACGCTCGCCGTCCGGTCGCGAAGCCAGGCGAGCCCCATGCCGAAGGGGACGAGCACGACGAGCGCCTCGACGAGCCCGTGGGCGAGCCCGAACGCGATCCCGACCAGGAGGATCGACGGCGCTCGGCCGAGGAAGCGCAGGAGCGACTGTCCCACGCCGCGAAAGGTGAGCTCTTCGACGAAGGGGGCGACGACGGCGAAGAGGACGAAGTTAGCGGCGAAGGCGCCGGCGTGTGACGGCTCCCAGTGCACGTTCGTGATCCCCTGCTCCTTTCCGGGAGACTGGGGAAGCGGCAGGTACGACGCGACCGACTCCCAGACGAGGATCCCGACGATCACGGCTGCACCGAGCTTGAGTGAGCGCTTCCAGCTCCGCGGCGGCCGCAGGGCGAGGAGATCGAAGCGGTCGATGGCGATCAGGAGGACGATCCCGAGCCAGACCGCGTAGATGACCGCTCCGCCGACGAAGAACGAGTACGAATAGATCTCTTCGTGCGACGTCCCTCGGCTCGTGCCGCTGCTGCCCGAAAAGCGCGACGCATAGTTGAGCGCGGCGATCAGTCCGACGAAGAGGATCCAGGCGGCGAGGCGCCTAGTGCCTCGGTCCTGGTGGGACTGTGCGGCTTCGGCCTCCACGACGGCGCAGCATAGGGTTCGGCCGATGCGTCACTTCACGCCCGACGAGGCGAATGCCGAGCTCGAGGATGTTCGTCCGCTGGTCGAGCAGCTCGTCGCGACCAGGCAGGAGCATGCGGCGGCACTCGAACGGCAGGAGGAGCTCGAGGGCAAGATCCGGGGCAACGGCGGAGGCATCCCCCCCGCCGAGCTCGCCTCGGCGACTGCCGAGGTCGACGGTGTCGCGCGGCGGCTCGCCCGCCTTGTCGACGAGATCACGGAGCACGGTGCCCAGGTCAAGGATCTCGACACCGGGCTGATCGACTTTCCGGCGTTGCGTCACGGCGAGACGGTGCTCCTCTGCTGGCAGCTCGGAGAGGACGAGATCGCGTGGTGGCACCGCATCGAGGACGGCTTCGCGGGCAGGCGGCCGCTGCCGCTCGACTGAGGACTTCGCAGGTCCGCCGCGAACTCCGGTTTGGGGATGAGTCCTTTCTGGAGGCACATCGTCGTGGCGGCGGCGATCTTCGTCCTCGTCTCGCTGCTCGCCCGCCTGATCGACTGGGCCTTGCAGCGGCGGCCGCTGCATCCAGAGGCCGTCACGCGCTACCGCGTCTTCCGCCGCACCATCTCCGCGATCATTCTTGCGGTCGGCCTCTTCTCGGCGCTGCTCGCGATCCCTGAGGTGCGCGCCGTTGCCGGCGGGCTTCTGGCGTCGTCGGCGCTCCTCGGAGTCGTTCTCGGCTTCGCGGCACAACGCACGCTCGGCAACTTCGTCGCCGGAATCCTGATCGCCCTCGCCCAGCCCGTGCGCATCGGCGACCGGGTCGAGTACGAGGGCACGCACGGCGTGGTCGAGGAGATCGGCCTCACCTACACCTTCATCCGCACCGGCGACCGCCGGCGTCTCGTCGTGCCGAACGAGAAGCTCGCATCCGACACGATCGTCAACGCTTCGATTCGCGGCCGCGAGACATTCGCCGAGGTGTCCGTGCCCGTTCCGCTCGCGGCCGACCTCGAGGCCGCGCTCGACGCTCTGCGGGAAGACGTCGCCGGCGAGCGGGATGCCCAGGTGTACGTGAGCTCACTCGCCGACAGCGCGACCGTGACGGTCCGAGCTGTTGCCGCCGACGACGTTGCGGCGTTGCAGCTCGAACGCGAGCTCCGCCTGCGCGCTCAGAAGCGCCTTCGTGCGCTCGGCGTCTGGGCCTGAGCTGCAGACTACGGTCGGTGGCGTCACTGCTGACCCTGGAGGAGGCACAGGCTCTCGTGCTCGAGCGGGCGCGGCCGCTCGCGAACGAGCCGGTGCCCATCGGCACGGCTGCGCGGCGGGTCGTGGCGGAGGACGTGCGGGCTCGGGTCGATCTTCCGCCGTTTGCGAGCTCCGCCATGGACGGCTTCGCCGTGCGCTCCGCGGATCTACCCGGGACACTCCGGATCGTCGGCGAATCGGCGGCAGGCAGCCCCTGCGAGCGGCAGCTCGAGCCCGGTTGCGCCGTCGTCATCTCGACCGGAGCCGTCGTTCCGGCAGGCGCCGACGCCGTCGTGCCCGTCGAGCGCGTTGTCCGGGAGGAAAACACAGTGGAGATCTCGGAGAGCGCGGCCGCCGGAGCGCATGTTCGTCCACGCGGTGGTGACGTCGCGTCGGGTGAGGTCGTGATGCGGACGGGCGCGATGCTCACCCCGGCCCGTCTCGCCGCCGTCGCGGCTGCGGGCGTGGCGATGGTCGAATGCCGCCGCCGTCCGCGGGTCGGCATCCTCGCCACCGGGAGCGAACTCGTCGCTCCGGGCGAGCCGCTGCGAGCCGGACAGATCTACGAGACGAACGGCCTCATGCTCGACGCCGCTCTCTCGGCGGCAGGTGCGGAGATCGAGACGGAGCCGACGGCCGCGGACGACGAGTCCGTGCTGCGGGAAGCGCTCGAGCGAGGGCTTGCGCGTGATGTCCTCGTGACCTCGGGCGGCGTGTCGGTCGGCGAGCACGATCTCGTTCGCGCCGTCGAGCGGGATCTCGGAGTCGAGGAGGTCTTCTGGCGCGTCTCGATCAAGCCGGGGAAGCCCGTGTCCTTCGGTGTGCGCGGCGACACACTCGTCTTCGGGCTGCCGGGGAACCCGGTCTCGGCGTTGGTCGGGTGTGAGCTGTTCGTCAAGCCCGCGCTGCGGGCGCTGCAGGGTGCCGCCGAGCCCTTGCCCTTGTTCGAGACGGGAAGTCTCACGATCGGGCTGCGCCGGAACGAGGAACGCGACGAGTTCGTACGCGCGCGAGTGCGGACGACTGCGGGCGAGGTCCTGCTCGACCCGATCGTCGGCCAGGAGTCGCACATGATCGTCCGATCGAGCGCGGCCGACGCGCTCGTCCACGTTCCACGTGGAAACGGAGAGCTCGCTGCCGGCTCCGCGGCGCACTGGCTCCCGCTCGACGGCTGACGGCAGCTACTCGTTCACGGCGCGGCGTGCCTCGGCAAGCGCAGCACGGCGCCGCTGCACGAGGAACAGCGTCCGGAACAACTCGCGCAGCGGCCCGCGGCGAGGCCGCTCGTGCGCCGCCGGATACGGCGTGTAGCGTCCGGCTGCGAGCGCGGCGAGCTGGCCTGCGACGGCGAGCCAACCCAGCCCGATCACGAAGAGCGGCAACGGTGCATAGCCGCTCGCGAAGAGCTTGGCGAGATACCACGGCGCATCCCAGCCGAGGCCGTAGTGGGTGGCGAACGACCATACGAGGTAGAACGGCCCGGCGAGCCCGGCTGCGAAGACGCCTGCGCGGACTGCCGGGTGCTGCGTCTGCACCTGCGGCAACCAGAGCCAGGCATGGAGCGAGGGGAGAACGAAGACGAGGGCAAATGGATTCGTCGCCGCGACGAGGAGACCCACCACACCGAGTGCCAGCAAAGCGCCACTCTGACCCGCGAGCCGCTCCTCCGGCCGGATCTCCCGCCGCGGCAAGAGCCGGCTGCGCGCGACGACCCAGCCTGCAGCCGCGAGCGCGACGAAGACGATGAGCGCGGCGCCCGGCCAGGTGACTGCGTTGAGCGACGGCGGATGCCCGCTGTCGCGCCCCCAGAACCCGAATCCGCCGAAGACGAGGAAGAGCCCGCCCGTCCACGCCCAGAAACCGAGACGGCTCCGGTAGCTGCGCAGCGCGGGCGCGACCCTGATCCGTCGCCTCCGGCAGCGCGCGAACAGGTCGACCGCGGCCGCGAGGAACGGAAGGAGCATTCCTACGAGCACGATCTCGATCGCCCAGCCGCGGATGAGCCGCTGCCCCAGAAAGACGTAGCTCGTCGGGCCCTGCGCGAGCGAGACGCCCTCCTCCATCGCGTCGACCGTGTCCTGAGCCGCCAGGCCGATTACTCGGAGGTGCCGGAGGTCGAGGTTCCCGCCGCGTTGTCGTCGGGCTTCGGGAGGTCTCGCGCCCGCGGTCGTGATGGTCACAGCCGGAATCCCGCGGCTGACGAAGGGCGCCTGCTCGTAGGGACTGAACGGAAATGCGAGACCGAAGAGCTGCTGAAGTCCGCTCGGCCGGGCCGGGTCTCCGCCGGCCTCCTGCGCCAGGGCGGCTCGCAGGGTCTCGACGAGCCCCGGTGCCGGCGACCGGGCGGTGTTGCCGTTCAAGATCAACCGCGGTCGCCCGTGCCCGGCGATGGAGTCGAGGTTGATCACGCCGAGGATGTTCTGGCGCGCTCCCGGTTCCGCGGCGAAGTGCGCGGCGCCGCGAACGCCGTCGGCCGCACCGTCCGTCGAGAGAAAGACGAGGGAGTAGGGCAAGGAGACGCGCTGCGCAGCGGCTGTCGGAGCATACGACCGGGCGAGCTCGATCAGCGCCGCCGTTCCGGACGCGTTGTTGATCAGCCCCCCGTCGGCTCCCGCGCCGTCCCGGTGCGCCATGACCACGATCTCAGCGCGTGGCGTGAGCCCCGTCTTTTCGACCACGAGGTTGACCAGCGTCGTCCGCTTGCCGTGGATCGTGGCCGTGAACCGGTCGGGGTGAACGTCGAAGCCGTAGGGCTTGAGCGCACGCCGAAACCACGCGGCGGCGCCTTTCGCGCCGGGTGTGCCCGGGGTGCGGTCCGGATAGCGCAAGGCGAGATCCTTTGCGAGGGAGGCAGCCGTCGTCGCGTCGAATGCCGGCGGCAGGTTCGGAGCCTGAAGGGCCGACGGGCGGGCAACGCTGAACGCGAGCAGGAGCAACGGCAACCCGACGAGAAGCCACGTGCCGCGATAGAGGCGGCCGTTCACGGGACGCTCGAGCGACCCCGGCCGCGACCGTCGGCGCTCAGGTGCTGGCGAGGCAGCCGTCACGACCGTCCAGTCTAGGACGGGGCCCGGGCGGGGCGTTTTCCCGTGGAAACGAAGTGGTTAGGTCCGGCGGCCGAAAGGGAACGCCCGAGGATCGAGCAGTAAGCAGTCGGGCGACGGCGAGGCGCAGCGCGTGCACTATTGGTAGAAATCGGCGGGTTTGGAACCCGGAAACTACGGGAAGATGGCTAGCCAGATGGGCGAGACGGCACTGGTCGAGGCGGCAGACGAGGATCTCGAGGGGATGAGGACCGTCCGCCTCCGGATCCCCGCGCGCGCCGAGTACATCGCGCTCGCTCGGCTCGCGCTCAGCGGTCTTGCCGACATCGTGGAGTTGTCCGACGAACTGCTTGCCGACCTCAAGCTCGCCTTGACCGAGGCCGTGTCGAACTCCGTCCGGCATGCGTACGCGGACGAAGGCGGTTTCGTCTCGATCGCCTATGAGGTCAGCCATGACGCACTTGCGATCGAAGTGGTCGATGACGGGGCAGGGTTCGACCCCGAGCGCCCCCCGCTGCTCGAGGGGGAGGAGCTGACGGAAGGCGGTCTCGGTATCGCAATCATCCGAACGATCGCCGACGAGTTCGAGCTCAATTCTCAGCCCGGTGTTCGGGGTTCGCGGCTTCGGTTCGCGAAGCGGCTGCACCACCTCTCCTGAATCGTTGTCGTCGAAGACAACGAACCGACGTAAGCTCCTCGTCGTCTTCAATCGTGCTCCGGTTGCGTACGGCCGCGACGTGACCGGCGAGCGGGTGGCGCGTCGCGGCGGCGGCGGCGTAGTCACTGCGCTCGGCGGCCTGCTCGCTCATCACGACGTGACGTGGGTCGCGAGCGCCATGAGCGACGAGGACTGTGCCGTGGCGGCGGAGCGTGGCGGGTCGTTCCTCGAGGAGACGGCGAACGGTGCTGCGTATCGGTTGCGCCTCGTCGTCCATGACAAGGCGGCGTACAGGCGCTTCTACAACGTCTTCGCCAACCCGACTCTCTGGTTTCTCCAGCACTACCTCTGGGGACTCGGCTCGGCGCCGGACTTCGATCCAGGGCTGCACGAAGCCTGGAGCACCGGCTACGTGCCCGTGAACGAGGCCTTCGCGAGGGCCACGCTCGAGGAGCTCGAGCAGGCGCCCGAAGCGGCGGTCATGTTCCACGACTACCACCTCTACCTCGCGCCTCGCCTCGTGCGGGAGGCCCGACCGGACGTCGTCACGTCGCATTTCATCCACATCCCGTGGCCGGAGCCCGATTACTGGCATGCGTTGCCCAGGGAGCTACGCGTCGCGGTGCACGAAGGGCTGCTCGCGAACGACGTCGTCGGTTTCCACACGGACCGGTGGCGGCAGGCGTTTCTGCGCGCGGCGGAGCGGCTGCTCGGAGCGCGGGTGGACGGAGCCGCGGTCGAGTACCGCGGCCACACGACCCGCGTCGTCGCTCGGCCGATCGGGGTCGACGCCGAGGAGTTCGGGCGGCTGCGAGACGACCCTGCGGTGCTCGAGCGAGAGGCCGCTCTGATCGAGGGGCGCCCCGAGCAGCTTGTCGTGCGTGTCGACCGGACAGACCCCTCGAAGAACGCCGTGCGCGGCTTTCGCGCGTTTGCGTTGCTCCTCGAGCGTCACCCCGAGTTGCATGGACGCGTCGGGATGATGGCGCTTCTCGCACCGTCGCGCCAGGACATCCCGGAGTACGCCGAGTACGCGGCGGCTGTCGAGACCGCCGCGCAGGCGGTGAACGACCGCTTCGGCCGGGAGGACTGGCAACCCGTGCAGCTCGACATCGCCGACGACTTCTTCCGCTCCGTCGCGGGCTACAAGCAGTTCGACGTGCTGCTCGTCAACCCCGTCTTCGACGGGCTCAACCTCGTGGCCAAGGAGGCGTTTCTCGTGAACGAGTACGACGGAGCGCTCGTCCTGTCCGAGAACGCCGGAGTGCACGAGGAGCTCGGCGAATGGGCGCTGAGCGTGAACCCCCTCGACGTGGTCGGGCAGGCCGACGCGCTGCACGACGCGCTCGTGCTCGAGCCGGCCGAGCGGCGCCGGCGGGCCGATGCCATCCGCGCGCATGTCCGCGCACATGACATACGCGAGTGGATCGACGCGCAGCTGGCCGACCTCGACGCCGTACGATCAGCCTGATGGAGGACCTGTCGCATGTCGACGAGTCGGGCGCGGTACGGATGGTCGACGTCGGAGCCAAGGAGCCGATGCGCCGGCGGGCCGTCGCGCGAGCCGAGGTTCGGATGGCCGCCGAGACCGCGCGGATCCTCCGAGAGCTGCCCAAGGGCGATGCGCTCGCGACGGCGCAGCTGGCCGGGATCATGGCAGCGAAGAGGACGAGTGAGCTCATCCCGCTCTGTCATCCGCTCCCACTGTCACACGTCGACGTGACGCTCGAGGTGGGCGTCGACTCCGTTCAGATCGTTGCCAGTGCTGAAACCACGGCACAGACCGGTGTCGAGATGGAAGCCCTGACCGCGGCGTCGGTTGCGGCTCTCACGGTCTACGACATGGCCAAGGCGGTCGACAAGCAGATGCGCATCGTCGAGGTCGTACTCGTCGAGAAGACGAAGGAGAGCGTCACCTGAAAGCGGCGGTGCTGACCGTGTCGGATGGGGTGGCGGCCGGGACACGCGAGGACCGAAGCGGCGACGCGCTCGACGAGCTGCTGCGCGGCGAGGGCTACGAGGTCGAGCGTCGCGTCGTTCCCGACGAACGCGCCCAGATCGCGGCGGCGATACGAGAGCTCTCGGCCTTCGCGCGGCTCGTCCTCACGACCGGCGGCACCGGGCTCGCACCGCGGGACGTGACGCCGGAAGCCACGCGTGATGTGCTCGATCGCGAGGCTCCAGGGATCGCGCAGGCGCTGCGCGCGGACTCGATCGCGAAGACGCCGCACGGACTCCTGTCGCGAGGAGCCGCCGGTGTCCTCGGCGCCACGCTCGTCGTCAACCTGCCCGGGTCGCCGGGGGGCTGCCGTGACGGCTTCGCGGTTCTCCGGCCCGCGCTGGCCCACGCGCTCGAGCTGCTTGCCGACGCGCCTACGGAACACGAGCAGACGTGACCGCCACTCCCACGCCTGCGCTTCTGCCCACGCGCCTCGCGAGGCTCGTCAAGATCGAGCACACGGTCTTTGCGCTGCCGTTCGCCTACGTCGGCGCGTTTCTCGCCGTCGACGGGACGCCGAGTGGACATGACCTCCTCTGGATCACGCTCGCCATGGTCGGTGCCCGTTCGCTCGCGATGGCGCTCAATCGCCTGATCGACGCGGGCATCGACGCCCGGAACCCGCGGACGGCCGGCCGCGAGATCCCGAGCGGCCAGCTCTCGGTCGCCCAGGTCGCCGTCTTCTGCGCTGCGTCCCTCGCTCTGTTTCTCGCCGCGGTGTGGCAGCTCGACCCGCTCGTGCGCTGGCTGTGGCCGATCCCCGTGGTCGGCTTCGTCGTCTATCCGTACCTCAAACGCTTCACGTGGCTTTGCCATCTGTGGCTCGGAGCCGTCGACGGTCTCGCCCCCGTCGGTGCCTGGGTGGCGATCACCGGGAGACTCCCCTGGCAGGCCTGGCTGCTCGGTGCAGCAGTGGCGCTGTGGGTGGGCGGATTCGACCTCTTCTACGCACTCTTCGACGAGGAGGTCGACCGGCGAGAGGGGCTGCACTCCATCGTCACGCGCTTCGGCGTGGGAGGTGCGTTCCTCGGCGCACGGATCGCGCACGCGGCGACCGTGGCCTGTCTCGTCGCCGCCGGGCTCGGCCTTCACGTCGGTGCTCTCTACTGGCTCGGCGTGGCCGTCGTCGCCCTCCTCCTTGCATACGAGCACTCGCTCGTCCGACGTACGGACCTTCGCCGGCTCGACATGGCCTTCTTCACGATGAACGGCGTGATCAGCGTCGCGTTCGCGATCTTCGTCGCCGCCGACGCCGTCACGTGAGAGGGGCGTCGTGCGATCACGACGCCCCTCTCGTCTCCGCCTAGCTCGACGGCCAGTGCGGCGGATGGCACCAGCGGCCTGAGCGGATGAATCCCGCCCCGGTGGTGCTGCCGCCGAGCGAGCCGTCGGAGAACCCCGCGTTCGGATCGAACGTGGAACCGAGCGACGCAACCACGCGTCCGTACCGGCCGCGTACGAATCCGCGTGCCAGCCCGGACGCCTTGCCGCCCGATAGTGCTGCGTTGAGCGTGCCGTGTGCTCCCGTGCCGACCCCCTCGATGTGGAAGGTGCCGTAGAGATGGCCGACGCCCGACACGGTGTCGATCAGGCTCCACGCGCGGATGGTGAGTGCACCGGCGAGACGCGGATCGGAGCTGACCGCGGCACCGGTGTAGGTCGCCCGCGTCGCCTCGAACGTGTCGCCGCCGTTGACGGAGCACGTGACCTGGTACTTCTGCGAGACGGCGGCGGTAGTGAACGTGGCCGTTGCCGATTGCACGGACGGCCCCCGGCCGCGAGCCGCGGCCACGCCGGCGGCGACGAGTGCCGTCGCCACGACGAAGAGCCCCAACAACACGAATCGCTTCCTTGACATCTCTTTCCTCCTGGTCGACGGTGATCCGGCCGCGGTCGAATGAGGCCTGAGTCACCTGCAGCTCGGCGCAAGGGGCGCGTAAAACAGCGGTAAATCGGCGCGAGCGGCCTATGCTGGCCGGGTGCTCACCGCCCGCCGCCTCGGCAAGCGCTACGGGGAGAAGCGCGTTCTGCGACGCATCGATCTCGCGGTTCCGCGCGGCGGCTTCCTCGTCGTCACCGGGCCGAACGGCTCCGGGAAGACGACCCTGCTCCGGATCTGCGCCGGCCTCGCGCAGCCGACCGAAGGGACGATCGAGCGAGCCGTCCAGCGCGCCCAGGTGGGCTATCTCGGCCACGAGCCGCTCGTGTACCGCGAGCTGACTGCGCTCGAGAACCTCGAGCTCTACGGGCGCCTGTACCGGATCCCGGAGCGGCGCGAGCGGATCGGGATGCTGCTCGAGCGCTTCGGACTCTGGGAGGCGCGGCACGACCGCGTCGCGTCGTACTCCCGCGGCATGACGCAGCGGCTCGGTCTCTGCCGCGTCCTGCTGCACGAGCCGGAGCTGCTCGTCCTCGACGAGCCGTACAGCGCTCTCGACGAAGCGGGCGCGGAGCTCCTCGACGCGCAACTCGCCGAGCTCGGGGGTGAGAGCACGTTCGTCCTGGCCACCCACGATCCGGCGCGCGTCGAGCCCCTCGCGAGCGGCAGGCTCGCGCTCGCGTGATGGGCTACGCACGGGACGTCGGCGCGCTGGCGCGCAAGGATCTCCTGCTGGAGCTGCGGGCTCGCGACACCCTGCCGGCGATGCTCCTCTTCGTCGGCTCGGTCTTCGTCGTCTTTCATTTTGCTCTGCCCGGGACGTCGTCGAGGCTGGCAACGGCGGGACTGCTGTGGGTGGCGATCCTCTTCACGGCGCTTCTCGGACTGGGGCGGGCCTTCGTGCCCGAGCGCGAGCAGCGGACGTTCGACGGGCTCGTTCTCGCGCCCTGCGATCGAAGTGCGATCTGGCTCGCGAAGTCACTGGCGACGCTCGCGTTCCTCGTTGCCGCCGAGCTGGTCGCGTTGCCGCTCTATGCCCTCTTCTTCCACAGTGTCGGCGGCGCCACCGTCGCGGCCGTCGCACTCGCCGACCTCGGAATCTGCGGGGTCGGGACGTTTCTCGGGGCGATGGCCGTCGCGACCCGGGCCCGCGACCTGATCCTCCCTCTGCTCTTCTTGCCGTTGGCGATGCCGATCGTCGTCGGAGCGGTAGGCGCGACCGTGGTGGACTCTCCCGGCCGCTACCTCGGCTTCCTCGCGCTCTACGACCTTCTCTTCGCCGTGATCTGCTGGGCGTCGTTCGAGTACGTCGTCGCCGAGTGAACCGGTCTGCTGCGACAATCCAGGCCGTGGGTCGGACCCGGATCTCCTTGCCCGTCCTCGCCGGCGCCTCGCTCGTGCTCGTCACCACCGCGCTCGCGTTCGTCTTCTTCGTCGCGCCGAACGACGCTGACCAGGGCTTCTCGCAGCGGATCTTCTACTTCCACGTCTCGATCGCGATCACTGCGTACGGCTGCTTTGCCGGCGCTGCGTGGAAAGCGCTCCGGCACCTCTGGAAGCGCGATCCGCGTGCCGACCTCGAGAGCTACGTCTTCGTCCATCAGGGTGTGATCTTCGGGACGCTCGTGCTTCTCACAGGCTCGATCTGGGCCAAGATCTCCTGGGGCCACTGGTGGCTGTGGAGTGAGGACCAGCTCGTGCTCTTCCTCGTCCTCTTCCTCTTCTACTGCGCCTATTTCATGCTCCGTTTCTCGGTCGATCCGGGGCCGCAGCGGGCGAACCTGAGCGCGGTGTACGCGCTCTTCGGTGTGGTGCTCATCCCGGTCAGCTTCGCTGCGATCCGGCTCTCGAAGCAGCTCATCCACCCCGTCGTCTTCACGCGCGACGGCCCGAATTTCCACGGCTGGATCCTCGTCACGTACTGCCTCGCCCAGGTCGCGCTCCCCGTTCTCGCGTACACGCTCTACCGGCTCGAGCTCAGCGCAAAGCGGCTCGACGGACGGCTGCGCGATCTGAGGGAGGTGCTGGCGTGACCACCGCGGAGAAGTACGTCACGGCCGCGTACTGCGTCGTGTTCGCCCTCGTGCTCGCCTATGTCTTGATCATGGCTCTCAAGCTGCAGCGACTCGAGCGCGATGTGGACGAGCTCGCCCGTCGCGCGCCCGACGAGGACGCAGAAGACGCGCCGCGGGAGACGGCGCAGGTTGGCTGAGCTGCTCTTCTGGCCGGCGCTCCTTCTCTACGGCGAAGCGGCGGTCGGCTACTTCGGCGATGTGAGGCGGCCCGGCCGCTCGGGTCGCCTCGCCACCTGGGGGGTTCGGCTCGGGTGGCTCACGCAGACGGCGCTGCTCGGCGTGCAGGCTGCGCGGGACGACGGCTTCCCCTGGGGGACGTGGGCGTCGTCGCTCGATCTCTTCGTCTGGCTCGTCGTCTCCGCGTACCTCATCTGGGGCTGCCGGAGGCCGTACCGGTTGCTCGGTCTCGCCGTGATGCCTCTCGCCGTCGTGCTGCTCGTCGTCGCACGTGCCGGTGGCGGGACGGGGCTCGGGAATGCGAGCCACTACTCGAACCTCTTCCTCGTCGTCCACGTCGGGCTCGTGCTCGCGGCTTTCGCCGGGTTCACGCTCGCGGCGGCGCTATCGGGGCTCTACGTCTGGGAGGAGAGCCGGCTGAGGACGCATCCGGCGACGATTCTCCGCAGGCAGATGCCTGCGCTCGCGACGCTCGACGCGCTCGCGCTTCGTACGGTCGTGTGGTCGGTACCGCTCCTCACCCTGGGGGCGGCCGTCGGCCTGGTGCGCCTCGTCGCCCGCGGCGACCGGCTCGACGCGCTCATCGCGGTCACCGCCGCGACCTGGATCGTCTGGTGCGCATATCTCGGCCTGCGCCTGGTCGGTGGCTGGACGGGCCGCCGCGCCGCCTACGTCGCGCTCGCGGGATTTGCTCTCGTCATCGTCGTCCGGCTCGCTCTTCCCGCCACCCACTTCGCGTGATGCATCTCGTCCTCGTCGGCACCTCCCACCACCGCGCGCCCGTCGAGGTACGCGAGCACGTGGCGCTCGGCCGGGACGAAGCGCGGGCGCTCGCGACGCGGCTGGTTGGAGAGGTGTCCGAAGCCGTCTGTCTCTCGACGTGCAACCGCACGGAGCTATACGTCGCTGCTGCCGACGCGGAGGCCGCAGAGCGGGAGGCCGTTGCGGCGCTCGCCTCCCTGGAGCCCGAGGTGGAGCCGGCGCTCTACCGGCTCCACGATCGTGCTGCCGCCCATCATCTCTTCCGTGTCGCGGCGGGGCTCGACTCGCTCGTGCCGGGCGAGGGAGAGATTCTCGGCCAGGTGCGAGTTGCGCACGAGACCGGGACGACCGGCCCGCTGCTCGACCGGGTCTTCCGGCAGGCGCTGCACGCGGGCCGGAAGGTGCGGGCCCAGACTGCGATCGGCCAGAGCCCCGCGTCGGTCTCGGCCGCCGCGGCTGCCCTCGTCGAGCAGGTCTTCGGCAGTCTCGAGGGCCGCTCGATCCTCCTTCTCGGAGCCGGAAAGGTGAGCGAGCAGGCATCCCGCAACCTGCGCAGCCGGGGCGCGGAGATCACGCTCGTCGCGAACAGCAGGACGGCGCGCGAGCGGATTCACGAAGAACTCGCGGCCGTGGATGTCGTGATCGCCTCGACGAATGCGCCCGGTCTCGTGCTCGAGGCGGCGATCGTGGCGCAGGCGCTACGCAGCAGGCGCGGGCGCAGGCTCCTGCTCGTCGACCTCGCAGTTCCGCGCGACCTCGACCCCGCGATCGGAGAGCTCGACGGGTGCTACCTCTACGACATCGACGACCTCGAGCAGATCGTCGTCGAGACGCTGTCGCTCCGCCGGCGGGAGGCCGAGCGCGCCGAGACGATCGTCGCGGCAGAGGCGCAGAGGTTCCACGAATGGCACGCCTCGCTCGACGTCGTCCCCGCGATCGCCTCGTTGCGGGCCCGCGCCGAGGAGATTCGCGAGGCGGAGCTGCAGAAGGCGGAGTCGCTGCTGGCGCGGCTCGACGAGAGCCAGCGGCGGGCCGTCGAGGCCGTGACCGCGCAGATCGTGAACAAGCTCCTCCATCTCCCGACCGTGCGGATGAAGCAGGCGGCCGCGGCAGCCGATGGGGTCCTCTATGCTGAAACCGTGCGGCACCTCTTCGGTCTCGGCGAGGACGAGCGCTGAACGTCAAGCCCGTAACGGGCCGTCCTCTGCCGCTGCAGGTACCGACGGCGTTCATCCGGGTCCGGCCGCGCGGCGTCGGTTGCTCGCCGCCTGTGCGGAGGCCGCTGGGCTGTGCTCGTCCGCGTCGGCAGTCGCGGCAGTAGGCTCGCGCTCACCCAGGCCGCGCGCGCACTTTCGGCGCTGCGGGCGCCTGGCATCGAGCTCGCGCTCGTGCCGATCACGACCGCGGGCGATCGTGACCGCACGCGGCCGTTCGGCGAGATCGGTTCGCGCGGCGTCTTCGTCAAGGAGCTCGAGGAGGCGCTGCTGGAGCGGCGGATCGACGTCGCGGTGCATTCGGCGAAGGACCTGACCGCCACGGATCCGGATGGACTTCTCGTCGGTGCGTATCTCCGCCGTGAGGATCCGCGCGATGCGCTCTGCGGCGCGACCGGCCTGCGCCCCGGGATGCGGATCGGAACCGCTTCGGTACGACGCAAGGCGCAGCTGCTGGCCGTCGATCCGTCGCTCTCGATCGAGCCGCTCCGAGGGAACATCGACACGCGGCTCCGCAAGCGCGGCGAGCGGGGGCTCGATGCGATCGTGCTGGCGGCGTGCGGCCTCGATCGGCTCGGCCTCGGACACGAGATCGGGTTGCGCTTCGAGCCGGAAGCGATGCTGCCCGAGGCGGGGCAGGGCGCTCTCGCGCTTCAGGTGCGTGCCGACGACACCCATCTCGTCGCGGCAGCCGACGACCCGGAGACACGCGAGCGCGTCGAGGCGGAGCGCACGGTTGTGGCGGTGGTCGGCGGCGGCTGTCTCGCTCCGGTCGCGGCGCACCACGACGGCTCGACGCTGACGGGGCTCGTCGCGGCCGAGGACGGATCGTGGATCGAGCGGCGCACCGGAACCGACCCCGCTGCGCTCGGGGTGGAGCTGGCGGATGCAAGTACTCGTCACGCGTGAAGAGCTCGTGGCCCGCGTCGAGGCGCTCGGGCACGAGGCGATCCTCTGCGAACTGATCCGCGTCGAGCCGCTCGGCGACGAGCCCGTCGACGCGAGCGCGTACGACTGGCTCGTGGTCACGAGCCGCAACGGCGCCGACGAGCTCGGCCGGCGCGGCGTCACCGCGAATCGCATCGCGGCGATCGGGCCGGCGACTGCCGATGCGCTGCGCGCACAGGGACTGCGCGTCGATCTCGTCGCGGCGACCCACACGCAGGAGGGACTCCGCGAGGAGCTGCCGGAGGGAACGATCCTGCTCGCTGCCGCGGAGGGTGCGCGGCGGGACGTCCTCGGCGGTGACTTCCTCCCGCTCTACCGGACGATCGAGCTGCGTCCCACGGTACCCGACGCCGACGTCGCGCTCATCATGTCCGGCTCCGCGGCCCGGGCGCTCGCCGCAGCGGGTGGGAGCATGCCGATCGTGGCCATCGGGCCGCAGACGGCGGCCGAGGCGCGAGCGGCCGGTCTGGAGGTCGCCGGCGTCGCCGACATTCACGACCTCGACGGGCTCGTCGAAGCATTACGTTCCGTCCCGTGATCATCACCTTTCTCACCGACTTCGGGCTTCAGGACGACTTCGTCGGCGCGTGCCACGGGGTGATCGCGACGATCGCCCCCGACGCTCGGGTGATCGACGTCACGCACGGGGTTCGTCCGGGACACGTGTTGCAGGGCGCGCTCGTCCTGGCGAATACGCTCCCCTACATGCCGGCGGGCATCCACCTCTCGGTCGTCGATCCGGGCGTGGGAAGCGGGCGGCGCGCGCTCGCCCTGCGCGACGGGCAGGGGCGGTTCCACGTCGGCCCCGACAACGGGCTCCTCCTGCCGGCCGTCGATGCCTTCGGTGGTGTGGCGCAGGCCCACGAGCTCGCGAACCCCGACTACTCGTTGCAGCCGGTGTCCCGCACGTTCCACGGCCGTGATCTGTTCGCGCCGGCAGCTGCCCATCTCGCGGCGGGTGTGGCGCTCGAGGATCTCGGTCCGCCGGTTGATCCGGAGGCGCTCGTGCGAATCGAGATCCCCGAGCCGGAAGTGGGGCAGAACCGGATCCGGGCCGTCGCTCTCGTCGTCGATCGGTTCGGCAACGTCGCGCTCAACCTGAAGCGCGAGCACCTCGGACAGACCGAGCTCGCTGCCGGTACGCGGGTGGAGCTCGTCTCCCGCGGCGAGCGGTTCTACGCCGTCTTCGCCCGGACATTCGCGGACGCTCCCCGCGGGGCGCTCATCTTCTACGAGGACAGCTACGGGAGCCTCGCCCTCGCCGTCTCTCGCGGCAGCGCCGCGGAGCTCCTGCGGCTCGAGGAGGGCGGGGAGATCGTCATCGATCTCGCACGGTGATCGACGGCCAGCGTTTCGCGAGGCTGGTGACCGAAGCGGTGGTGCGGCGGCCGCTCCTGTGGCGTGTCCTCAGGCGTCCGCTGCGCTCGATGTTCGACGGGCTCGCGCCGACGTGGGAGACGCGGATCGGTCCGCATCACCTCCTGGCGCTCGACGCAGCGCTGGCCAACGTCCCGCCGCCACCGCGTGTCCTGGATCTCGGCACCGGCACGGGCGTCGTGGCGCTGGCGCTCGCCGAGCGGTACCCCGAAGCGGAAGTCGTCGGAATCGACCTCAGTCGCGGGATGATCGACGAGGCGCGACGAAAGCTGACCCCCGACTTGGCCGGCCGCGTGAGCTTCGAGGTCGGCGACGCTTCGGCGCTTGCGTCTCCTGACGGCGCATTCGAGCTCGTCGTCCTCTCGAACATGATCCCGTTCTTCGATGAGCTGGCCCGCGTCGTCGCGCCGGGAGGAACGCTCGTGCTCTCGTTCTCGAGAGGAGCCGCGACGCCGATCTACGTTGCGCCCGACCGGCTGCAGCGGGAATTCGGCGCGCGGGGCTTCGCGGAATTTGCGGAATTTTCGGCCGAGTCGGCCACGGCGCTGCGGGCGAAGAGGCAGTAGGGTCAGCTCAACGGTCGTCCGCGACACGGTCGCACCGGTCCGAACGACCAGAGGCCCCCGAGACCGCCTAAGGCGCCCACGGGGGCCTCACTTCTTGCGCTGCGTCGCTAGGCCAGGTGGCCGCCGAACCAGCTGACGTGCTGCTGGAGCAGGGGTACGAGGAAGTAGAGGACGAAGGCGGCGGTCACGACCCACATGAACGGGTGGATTCGCTTCCACTCGCGGCGCGCGGCGCAGATCACCGTGTACGTGATGAAGCCGAAGCCGATCCCGTTCGTGATCGAGTACGTGAACGGCATGATCATGATCGCGAGCGCCGCCGAGAGGCCGATCGCGAGATCGTGGAAGTCGATCCCGGCGAGCTTTGTCGCCGCCTTGCCCTCCGCCTCGCCCTCCATCTCCGTGAGCGTGGAGACCATCAGCCAGCCGACGATGACGAGTGCTGCCGCCGTGGCCTGCGCGGGCACCATCCCGATCAGCGGGGAGATGAACATGAACGGGAAGAAGAGGAGCCCTGCCACGATCGCGACCCAGCCCGTGCGGCCACCGGCCGCGACACCCGAGCCCGACTCGATGAAGGTCGTTGCCGACGAGGCCGAGGCGAAGCCGCCCGCCGAGGCGGCGAGGCCGTCGACGATCAGCGCCTTCTTGAAGCCGGGGATGTTGCCTTCCGCGTCGACGTAGCCCGCCTGCTTGCCGACCCCGATCGCCGTTCCCGAGAAGTCGAAGAAGTCGCTCAGGAAGAGGGAGAAGACCCACACGAGAGAGGCGATGACGCCGAGTTGCGTGCTCGAGAACGAGTGCAGGCTGATGTTCCCGAGCAGGCTGAAGTCCGGGCGCGCGTAGAGGTGATGCCAGCCCGGCCACGTCGCCGTCTCCGTGCCGAACGCGCGGTGATGGCTGACGAGCGAGTTGATGATCGTCGCGACGACCGTGGTTCCGACGATCCCCACGATGAGGTCGCCGCGGAAGCGGATCGCCCGCAACGCGATCGTGAAGATGAGGCCGAAGATCGTGACGAAGATCGGCCACGTCGTGAAGCTGCCGAGCGTCACCGGCTGGCCGCCGCCCGGATCCACGTTCGCGATGATCCCGGAGTTGTAGAGGCCGATGAAGGCGATGAAGAGGCCGATGCCGATCGCGATCGCCTTCTTCAGCTCGAGCGGGATCGCCCTGAAGATCAACTCGCGCAGCCCCGTGACGGCGAGCAGCACCATCGCCGCGCCTTCGAGCACGACGAGCCCCATCGCCTCCGGGAAGCTCGCCTTGCCGCTCGCCACGAGCCCGTACGCGACGACCGCGTTCAGGCCCATGCCCGGCGCGATCGCGTAGGCGTAGTTCGTCGTGAGCCCCATCAGGATCGACATCACGCCGGCCACGAGACAGGTGCTCGTGAGGACCGCGCCGAACGCGAGCGAAGGCCCGAACTTGGGAGTCGCCCCGGTCAGGATGATCGGGTTGACGAAGATGATGTACGACATCACGACGAACGTCGTGGCGCCGGCCATCGTGTCCCGCGCGAGGGTGGTCCCCCGCGCGGCAAAGCCGAAGTAGCGCTCCAGGAGGCCCTCGCCCCCGGGCGTGGCCGCGATGGTGCTCATCTGGTGTTTTCCTCCCGCTGAAATGTGAACGATCCGGAGCAGCAGAAGCTAAAGCCTGCTGCTGACGGAGCAAAGACCCTGGCGGGCGAAAGCTCGCATGTTGCGACCAAAATCGCGAGAGAGAGTGGAGAGTGGCGAGGGCCGGACTCGAACCGGCGACACCCCGGTTTTCAGCCGAGTGCTCTACCAGCTGAGCTACCTCGCCGCGGCTGGGCGGCGGTCAGTGTAGCCCGCCGCTACCCTCGGCACCGTTAGCCTCCCGGCCGTGAGTGTGGAGAGGGTTGCCCGCGAAGTCGCCGTCATCGGCGGCACGCTCGACCTCGGCGCCGGCCGTCGTGGCGTCGACATGGGGCCGTCGGCCATCCGCTACGCGGGCCTCGACCAGCAGCTCGCGGACAAGCTCGGCGTGCGCGTCGTCGACGAGGGGAACGTCATCTCGCCGGTCGTGGAGACGGCCGAGGTTGGGGACGAGCGCGCGCGCTATCTCGCTCAGATACTCGACCTGTGCCACCGCGTAGCGGAGCTCGTCGAGGCGGCGGCGCGGCGGGGGGCCATGCCTCTCGTCCTCGGCGGCGACCACTCCGTCGCGCTCGGCTCGCTCGTCGGGATGGCGCTCGCGCGTGGGCCGGGCGGCGTGGTCTGGATCGACGCCCACGGCGATCTCAACACTCCGGAGACGTCCCCGTCCGGCAACGTGCACGGCATGGTGCTCGCCGCCGCGCTCGGGCTCGCGGGCGACGCATTCCGTCGGGAGGGGTGGCAGATCCCGGCGGTGGAGTCGGGGAAGCTGGCGCTCGTCGGTGTCCGGTCGTTGGACGAGGGCGAACGCGAGCTGCTCGGGACGATCGACGCGAAGGTCTTCACGATGAGCGAGATCGACCGGATCGGCGTCGAGCCGTGCATGCGCGAGGCGCTCTCGCACGCATCCGGCGCGGGCTTCCTCCACGTCTCCCTCGACATGGACGTCGTCGATCCCGACTATGCGCCCGGCGTCGGGACTCCCGTCCGCGGCGGTCTCTCGTACCGGGAGGCGCACCTCGCGCTCGAGACGGTGGCCGAGTATGGGCGTACGGACTCCATGGACGTCGTCGAGGTCAACCCGATCCTCGATCGCGAGAACGCGACGGGGCAGCTCGCCGTCGAGCTCGTGGCCTCGGCGCTCGGCGCACGCATCCTCTAGTGCGGCTCGAGGTTCGCGACGGGGACATCGCGGCCGTCGAGGCCGACGCAGTCGCGAATGCCGCGAACGACCGGCTCTGGATGGGAGCAGGCGTCGCCGGAGCCCTCAAGCGGGCAGGGGGCGACGTGATCGAGCGCGAGGCGATGGCCCTCGGGCCGATCCCGCTCGGCAGTGCGGTTGCGACGACGGCCGGGAGTCTCGCGGCGCGCTGGGTGATCCACGGCGCCGTGATGGGACAGGACCTGCGGACCGGCGCCGATCTCGTGCGGCGCACGACGCGTTCCTGTCTCGAGCTCGCCG
>JAICME010000087.1 GCA_025929425.1 Thermoleophilia bacterium
CCGCGCGGCGCTGGCCGAGCGCGGCCGGCACGACCTCGCGCGCAGGCTCGACGGGGCCTGGATCTCGACGATCCACGGCTTCTGCGCGCGGATCCTGAAGACGTATCCACTCGCCGCCGGGCTCGATCCTCGCTTCCGCGAACTCGACGAGGCGCAGGCGGCCGTGCTCCGATCGGAGGCCTTCCGCGAGGCGCTCGCGGAGTTCTGCGCCGGTGACGACCCCCAGCGGCTCGCGCTGCTCGCGACGTACGGGAGCGACCGGCTGCGGCGGATGCTCTCGAGCGTGTACGAGACGCTGCGTGCTGCCGGACGCGAGCTCGACCTCGAGGTGGCGACGCGGCCCGAGCTCTCGGAGAAAGTCGAGGAGCTGCGGGCGGCCGCGCGTGCTCTCGCCGCCGAGCCCCGCGCGACGGACACTCAGCAGCGGACGGCGGCGGACCTGCTCGAGCTGCTCGACCGCGATCAGAGGCCGGACCGGCTGATGAACCTCACCGGCTTCAAGGCGCGCGGAGACCGCGCGGCCGGCTACTCCGACGCGCTCGCAGCCGTCGAGCAGGCTGCCCTCGACGAGGCCGCGGCACGCGACCGAGCGCTTCTCCAGGAGCTGCTGACGCTCTTCGCCGGCAGGTACGCCGAGGCGAAGGCGCGCGAGTCGGCGCTCGACTTCGAGGATCTGCAACTGGAGGCGCGCGACCTGCTTCGCTCCCAGCCGGAGCTCCGCGAGCGCGAGCAGGCCCGCTTCCGCTCGATCCTCGTGGACGAGTTCCAGGACACGAACCGGCTGCAGACGGACATCGTCGATCTGCTCCGAACGCGGGACACGGAGCTCTTCTTCGTCGGCGACGAGTTCCAGTCGATCTACGGCTTCCGCCATGCGGACGTGCAGGTCTTCCGCGAGCGGCGGGAAGCGGTCGAGCAGCCGCTTTCGCTCACCCTCAACTACCGCTCCCGTCCGGAGGTCCTCGCCGCCGTCAACGAGCTGTTCGGCTCGCATTTCGGCAGCGAGTTCCAGGAGCTCGCTGCGGCGGCCGAGTTCCCGGATCCCGTCTTCGGCCACCCGGTCGAACTGCTCGTCACCGACAAGGAGAGCTACCGCGACAGCGGCGTCCACTGGCGGCGCGGGGAGGCCGGCGCGGTGGCGCGGCGCGTGCGCGAGCTCGTGGACAGCGGCGCTGCCAGCCCGGGCGAGATCGTCCTCCTGTTCGCCGCCGGCACCGACGCGGAGTGGTACGAGGACGAGCTGCGCCGCGTCGGGTTGCCGACGTACCGGGCCACGGGCAAGGGCTACTTCGGCCAGCAACAGGTGGTCGACCTGCTCTCGTATCTCCGCCTGCTCCACAACCGCTACGACGACGCCGCCCTCGTCTCGGTGCTCGCGTCGCCGTTCGTCGGCGTTTCGAACGACGCCCTCGCGCTGCTCCGCCGTGTCGCCTCGAGGCGACCGCTCTTCTCGGGGTTGGAGCACTCCCTGCCGCCCGGCCTCGCGGAGCGAGACGAGCGGTTGATGCGCGCGTTCCGGCAGCGCTACGACAGGCTGGTTCAGACACTGCCACGGCTGTCGCTCGAGCGCCTCTGTGAGCAGGTCGTCGCCGAGCACGACTACGACCTCGCCGTGCTCGCGCAGTGGGACGGACGCCGGCGTTACGCAAACCTGCGCAAGCTCGCCCGCCTCGCTCGCTCGTACGAGGAGCTTCGCGGCCCGGACGTCGAGGGCTTCGTCCGCTTCGTCCGAGAGCAAGAGGCGATCGGCACGCGCGAGCTGGAGGCGGTCGCCGAGGAGGAAGGTGCCGACGCCGTTCGTCTCCTCACGATTCACGCCGCGAAGGGCCTCGAGTTCAAGGTCGTGATCGTCGCCGACGCAGGGCGCGACCGCGTGCCGCCGTCTCCCGACGAGATCCTCGCCCTGCCCGACGGCCGCTTCGGTTTCCGTGTCGCCGATCCCGTGACCGCGAAGCACCGTGGCGCCTTCGACTACGAGGCGGTGAAGGAGGCGCGCCAGGAGGCCGAGCGGGCGGAACGCCTTCGTCTCTATTACGTCGCGCTGACTCGGGCGAAGGAGCGGTTGATCGTCTCCGGCTCCGTCGATGTCGGCGCGGAGCGCGAGGTTCCGACCCCGATCGCATGGGTGCTCGACCGGCTCGACGCGGACGCGGAGCTCGCGCAGGCCGGTGACGGGCCGATCGAGCTCGTCCGCGGCGAAGCACGGCTCCTCGTCCGGCTCGACCGTTACCGGCCCGAGCCCGTCGTGGCGGAGCCCGAGGTCGAAGAGGAGGGCCAGCTCGCGCTCTTCACGGCGCTCGAGGAGGTCGCGACCGCGCACACCGCACCGGAATTGCCGCCCCTCGTTGCGTTGCCCGAGCCGCCGCTGCATCGCGTGCGCAAGCTCTCCTTCACGGCCCTCTCGCTCTTCGAGCAGTGCGCGTACAAGTACTTCGCGCGCTACGGGCTCGGCATGAGCGAGCGCCGGATCGAGGGCGGCGGCACGGGGGAGATGTCCGGCACCGAGATCGGAAGCGCCGTTCACAAGCTTCTCGAGGACATCGATCTCGCTGCCCCTGTGGTACCGGAGATCGAGGACGAGCTGATCCGCGGACATGTGACCGCCTATTGCGAGTCCGACCTCGCCCGGCGTGTCGCCGCTCTCGCCGGAGTCGAGAAGGAGCGCCATTTCACGTTCGAGCACGACGGCGTCCTCGTCCACGGCTACCTCGACGCATTTCATTTCGCGGACGGTCGTGCGCTCGTCGTCGATTACAAGACGAACCTGCTCGGCGAGTCGTCGCCGGAGGAGGTCGTCGAGCAGGACTACCGCCTGCAGCGGTTGGTCTACGCGCTCGCGTGCTTCCGCGCGGGTGCCGACGAGGTCGAGGTCGTCTACCACTTCCTCGAGCGCCCCGAGGCGCCCGTGGAGGCCGTCTTCTCACGCGACGCCGTGCCCGAGCTCGAGGTGGAGCTCTCCGCCGCGATCGCGCGCATCCAGGCCGGGGAGTTCCCGCCGACGCCGAGCGATTTCGCGTGCGCGGGCTGCCCGGCACTCGATCTCGTCTGTGCCGGGCCTCGCCTGCGTCCGCGCCTGCCGGAAGTCGTTGCCTCGTAGCTACCTGAAGGAGGCTCGCCGCAAGGCGGGGCCGCAGCGCCAGCGGATCGGGCCGATCATCGAGCGCCTGGCTATCGAGCACGCCGACGCCGCGATCGCGCTTCGCTTCCGTAGCGCGCTGGAGCTGCTCGTCTCCGTCATGCTCTCGGCCCAGACGACCGACGTGAACGTCAACCGGGTCACACAGACGCTGTTCGAGAAGTATCACGCGCCCGAGGACTACCTCGCGGTACCGCAGGAGGAGCTCGAGCGCGACATCTTCGCGACCGGCTTCTACCGCCAGAAGGCGAAGGCCGTGCGAGGCACGATGAGGATGCTGCTGGAGGATTTCGACGGCGAGGTACCGCGGCGACTCGACGAGCTGGTCCGGCTCCCGGGCGTCGCGCGGAAGACGGCGAACGTGGTCGCGGCCGAGCTCGGCGAGCCACAGGGCATCGTCGTCGACACGCACGTGCGCCGTCTCTCGCAGCGGCTCGGGCTCACGCGACAGGAGGATCCGGTGAAGATCGAGCGAGATCTCGTCAAGCTGGTGCCGCTGCCAGACTGGGGGCGCTTTCCGCACCTC
Organism: Thermoleophilia bacterium; assembly: GCA_025929425.1. Lineage (GTDB taxonomy): Bacteria > Actinomycetota > Thermoleophilia > Gaiellales > Gaiellaceae > Palsa-739. The sequence continues at coordinate 3,663 of JAICME010000087.1, forward strand.
CTCATCTGGCACGGGCGTCGCGTCTGCGACGCGCGCCGCCCGCACTGCGAGGACTGTGTCGTCAACGACCTCTGCCCGTCGAGCCGTGTCTGACCGCGCAGCACAATCCCGCAGCTTCGAGACTGTGGCCGCCGAGTACGAGCGACATCGACCGGAATACCCCGAGGAGGCGCTTCGCTGGGCGGCCGGCCTGCTGGGCCTCGAAGAGCGTGCGCGGCTCCTCGACGTCGGGGCCGGAACGGGGAAGCTCACCCGCGTCCTCGTGGCGCTCGGGTACGAGGTTGTCGCCGTCGAGCCCGGTGGGCCGATGCTCGACCAGCTACGTCAGGCGGTTCCCGAGGCCGAGACGCTCGAAGGGCCGGCCGAGGCGATCGCCCTCCCGGACGCCGGCGTCGACGCGGCGTTCGCAGCCCAGGCGTTCCACTGGTTCGATCGAGAGCGCGCAATTCCGGAGCTCCACCGTGTCGTCCGGCCCGGAGGCGGGCTGGTACTTCTCTGGAACTGGTGGGATGACCGTGACCCGCTGCAGCACGAGCTCGCGGAGCTCATCGGCTACGCCGGCCACTCCCCATTCAGCGACGATGAACTGCCGGGAGCCCCGTGGTTCCGAGAGCTGGGACGAACCGTCGTCGAGAGCGCGGACGAGTCCAGTCCCGACGCCCTCGTCGCGATGTTGGCCACGACGAGCCGCTTCCTGACGGCGGATCCTGCAGAAGGTGCAGACTGGCTTCGCGAGGTGCGGGAGCGCGCTTCCAAGTACGGCGAACAGTTCCCGTTGCCGAAGCTGACCTACGCGTTCGCGTTCGAGCGGCTCAGTTGACCCGCGGATCCTCGGGCATGCGGGAGACCAGCTCGTAGATCCCGCCCTTGCGACGGAGGACGTCGCGCCAGAGCTCGTCCGGGTCATCCGTGAACGCGTCGTCGGGCAGCGCGGCCTCGAGGATCCAGTCCTCGTCCGCCAGCTCCGCTTCGAGCTGGCCGACGCCCCAGCCCGCGTAGCCGGCGAAGACCCTCCGCCGGGTCGTCGCCGGCACGATCTCGTCCGGATCGGCCAGCGAGGGGAAGCCGAGTGCTCCGAAGAGCGGCACGGCGGCGTCGTCGGGATCGAAGAACTCGCCGAGCACGAGCACGGCCTCCGGCTGTACCGGGCCGCCGACCCAGACCTGCTCTCCGTCCTCGACCAACGGCTCCAGCTGCGGCACTGCGCCCGAGACCTCGACCGGGGACGGCCGGTTGAGGACGAGCCCCGCCGCGCCGTCCTCGTTGTGCTCCGTCACGAGGACGACGGCGCGACGGAAATTCGGGTCGAGCAGAGACGGCGAGGCGACGAGGAGATGTCCGCGAAGCGAGTCCATATCTCTCATTGTGGCCGCAACGGGGCGCGTCTAGTCGGCGCTCGAGCGGTACGAGACGATCTCGACGCGATCGACCGTCAGCAGGCCCTCGGCGACCATCTCGTCGAGCATCGGCACGACTCGATCGATCCGCTCCGGCGTGTCGACGATCTCGACCACGACCGGAAGATCCTCCGACAGTCGGAGGATCCGCGACGTGTGGAGGTGCGAGTCCGCACCGAAGCCCTCGATGCCACGGATCACGGTCGCACCCGCAAGCCCCTCCTCGCGCACACGCTCGACGATCGCCTGGTAGAGCGGCTTGCCGTGCCACGTGTCCGACTCGCCGATGTAGAGCCGGATTCGCTTTCCCTCGCCCTCGATCTTCGTCATAGCGCCCTCCCGGCGACGATGCCCAGGTATACCGCCAGAAGCCCGGCGGCGACGCTGCCCAGGATGTTCGCGGCGGCAAGCCCGAGCGCGCCGTCCTCGAGTAGCCGATACGTCTCGTACGTCAGCGTCGAGAACGTCGTGTACGCGCCGATGAACCCGATCGTCACCGCGATCCGGAGCCAGGGCGCGGTCGTCAGCTGCTCCGTCATCACCGTGAAGATGAAGCCGAGGACGAAGCTTCCCGTGACGTTGACGACGAACGTCTCCCACGGGAACGTTCGCCCACCTTTGCTCAGGAGCAGCCCCCCGACTCCGTAGCGGGCGAGCGCTCCGAGCGCTCCGGCCACACCGACCGCGACGATCGTTCGCATCGGGTGTCGATCGTATGGGGCGCCGTGCCTCCCGGGCGCAGGTACGATCCGGCGACGCGGGATGAGGCTCCCGCCAAACCGCTCCTTCCAGGAGCTGATGGCCTCTAGCAGCGAGACCAACCTGGAAGGAGATGGGTGTGAGTGATCTTGCGATAGCTGCACTTCTCGCCGGGACGATCCTTGTCGCGTCGACGATCTCCGTGGAGCTCGGACTCTCCGTCGCGCTCGTCGAGCTGGTTGCGGGCGTAGTCGTCGGCAATGCCGCCCACATCGTGGTCCCGAGCTGGCTCAGCTTCATCGGCTCGTTCGCCGGCATTGTCCTGACCTTCCAGGCCGGTGCAGAGGTGGATGTGCCGCAGCTCGTCCGCGAGTGGAAGGCCTCGGTTTCGATCGGGCTCGTCTCGTTCTTCGCGCCGTTTGGAGTCGTCGCGCTCGTCACGTACTACGGCCTCGACTGGTCGCGCCGCCAGGCGGAGATCGGAGGGCTCGCGCTCTCGACGACGAGCCTCGCGGTCGTCTACGCCGTCCTTGTGGAGACCGGTCTGAATCGCGAGCTCGTCGGTAAGCGGCTCATGTCTGCGACGTTCGTCACCGACATAGCGACCGTAACCGGGCTCACCGTCCTCTTCCTCAAGCCGACGATCTGGATCGTGCCGTTTGCGCTTGCTTCGCTCGTGCTGATCTTCGGACTGCCGCGCGCCGCACGAATGTTCTTCCCACGCTACGGCAACCGCGTGATCGAGCCGGAGATCAAGCTCGTCTTCGCGTGCCTCTTCGTGTTGATGTGGCTGGGACAGCGGGCGAACTCACAGGCAGCTCTGCCCGTGTTCGTGCTGGGGCTGTCGATGTCTCGCTTCTTCGCGTCACATCGCCTCGAGCAGGACCGGATGCGCGTTGTCTCGTTCGCGTTCCTCACGCCCTTCTTCTTCCTCAAGGGGGGTCTCAACGTCTCGACGAGCGCGCTCTGGGCGAGCCTCGGGATCCTTGGCATCCTCTTCGTAGCGAAGATGGCGCCCAAGCTCCTCAGCGTCTATCCACTTGCACGGCGGTTCACCGCCCCGCACGCGGCGTTCACGACGCTCCTGATGTCGACCGGGCTCACGTTCGGGACGATCACGTCCCTCTACGGTCTGTCCGCCGGGATCATCGACCGCTCGCAGTTCTCGCTGCTGCTGGCGGTGGTGGTGCTCTCGGCGGTCGTTCCGACAGCGATCGCCCAGCGCTTCTACCAGCCGGGATCGAACGTGCATCGCGATCTCACGGCGCCCGTTGCGCCGGCGCCCGCTGACTAACCGTGCGCGGGGGTGAGGGCGACGAGCAGGCCGCCGTCGTCGTCGAGCGCGGGGAAGAAGTCGCCGATCACGCGCTTGACCTGCCCGCCGCGCGTGCGGAGCTGAAGCTGCTCGTTGAGGCGGCGCACACCCCATTCGAGCGAGAGCTTGACCGGGTTTCTCTCCTCCTCGAAACCGGCGAGCCCGAACGCGGACACCACGTCGTTGCCCAGGACGTCCTGCTCGCTCCAGCCGCTCAGCTCGAACACGCCGCGCCCGATCGCGAGGATGCGCCCCTCCTGGTCGCACGTGACCAGGCCGGTCGTCGGTGCCGGGTAGTAGTCGTCCATCAGCTCGAACAGGAAGCCGAACCCGCAGTGGTGGCAGGCGACGGCCTCGTCGAACATCCCCTCCTTGCGGTCGATGTCGATCGAGCGCTCCTTGCAGTTGGGGCAGATGTAGTTCGGCACGGCGTCAGGCTAGCTGCGAGGTAGCGCGTCTACACGGGCGACCCAGGCATGCAGCGGCGAGTCGCCTTCGAGGGGCATGTGCTCGACGAGAACGGCATGGAACGGGTCGTCGTCGCCGGGAGAGAGGCCGAGCGACGCGTACTCGAGGAACGGGAAGGCCGTCACGTCGGCGAGCCCGAACGAGCCGAAGAGGAACTCACGTCCTGCGAGGAGCGACTCGAAGAGCCCGACGGCGCGACGCATCTCGGATGCGTGGACTGCGGCGTCGCCGACGCCGTCGTTGATCCCGTTCGGGAACGTCTTCCAGACACGGTTGAACCAGTCCGCGAAGATCCTCACTTCGGCTCTCTGCGCCGCATCGCTCGGCAGGAGCGAGGGCTCCGGGAACCGCTCCTCGAGCCAGTCGAGGATCCGCGCCGAGTCGCTCACGACCTCGTCGCCCGCGGTGAGCACCGGTACGAGGGGCTGCCCACTCAACTCCTCGGCGTACGAACGGTCGCCCGGGTCGATATCGATCCACTCGATCGGCACGCCCTTGTATCCGGCGGCGAGCGCGACACGCTCGACGTTCGTCGAGAACGGGATGCGGAGGCAGCGGATCAGAACCACCGTTTGCGGCGGTACCACCAGAGCTGCAACGCCGTCGTGACGACGATCAGTCCCCAGGAGAACCCATAGCCCCACTGCCAGCGCAGCTCCGGGATGTCGACGAAGTTCTGGCCGTAGAGGCCGACGATGAACGTCGGGAGCAGGACGAGCGAGGCGACCACGGTCAGCACCTTCATCACCTCGTTCTGGTCGTTCGCGATCTTGGCCTGGCTGTAATCGCGGACGCCGGCGAGGAGGTCGCGCGCGAGGTCGAGCGCGTCCGACGCCCGCAGGAACTTGTCGTAGGCGGCGTTCAGCGCCACTTCCACCTCGCGCGGAAAGACCTCGGGCCCCTGCTCGACCTCGACCGTACCGTCGATCACGCGGCGCACCGCGTCGCGCATCGGGCTGAGCGTGCGCCGGATGTGGAGCAGGTCGTGCCGCAACGTCGAGATGCGTGCGCGGGTCAGCTCCGCCGGCTGACCCTCGACCTTGTCCTCGAGCTCGTCGATCTCGTCGTCGAGCGCGTCGACGAGGTCGAGATAGCGCTCCGCGATCTCGTCGAGAAGTCGGTACGCGAGGAGGCCGGCGGAGTCGTCCGGCTTCTGGGTCTTCTGCATGGCGGCGACGTCGCAGGCGGGCCTTCCGCCCTCGGGTGTCTTGCGCACCGTGAGCAGCGTGTCGTGGGTGATGACCAGGTCGATCTCCTGGTAGTAGACGCTGTCGTCCTCCGGCACCGCGACGGCGACGAGGAAGATGCCGAAGACGTAGTCGCCGTGGCCCTGGAGGGTCGGCCTCGGATCGTCGGCGTGCTCCGGGAGCGCGAGGAGCTGCTCGAGCGCCGTCTCCTCCAGCTGCTTCGGAGCCTTCGCGCGCAGCTCCTCCGGAGTGGGGTCGAGCAGGTCGATCCAGGTTGCGGCCATCGCCGCGTCGGATTCGCCGCGAGCGGGGCTAGACCTTCGTGGGCTCGGCTTCGGGCCTCGGTGCGGTGAGCGCCGTGGCCAGGTGCCCTTCCTCTGCCGCGAGGAACCGCTCGGCGTCCAGCGCAGCCATGCATCCGGTGCCGGCGGCGGTGACTGCCTGCCGGTAGATGTGGTCCTGGACATCGCCGGCGGCGAAGACACCGGGGATGTTGGTCTCGGTGGTGCCCGGCGTCGTCACGAGGTAGCCGTTCTCGTCGTGATCCAGCTGGTCGACGAAGAGCTTCGTGTTCGGGTCGTGACCGATGGCGATGAAGAGCGCTCCGGCCTCGACCTCCTCCGTCTCGTCCGTCTCTGTGTTCCGCAGCCGGAGCCCGCTGATCGAGCCTTCGCCGAGGACCTCGTCGACGGCGTAGGGCGTCTTGAACTCGACCTTCTCGTGCGCGCGTGCCCGGTCGACCATGATCTGCGAGGCCCGGAACTCGTTCCGGCGGTGGACGATCGTGACCTTGTAGCCGAAGCGTGTGAGGAAGAGCGCCTCCTCGAACGCCGTGTCCCCGCCCCCGACGACGAAGATGTGCTTGTCCCGGAAGAAGGCGCCGTCGCAGGTCGCGCATGCCGACACGCCGTGGTTCTTGAGCCGGTCCTCGGATTCGAGCCCGAGCCAGCGGGCGCTCGCGCCGGTGGCGATGATCACCGACCGCGCCGGGTATTCCTCGTCCTCGACCCAGACACGGAATGGGCGCTCGGAGAAGTCGACCCGCGTGACGTCGTCGGTGACGAAGTCGGTGCCGAAACGCTCCGCTTGACGACGAAACTCTCCCATCATCTCGGGGCCCATGACTCCGTCCGGGTAGCCGGGGTAGTTCTCGACGTCACTCGTGATCATGAGCTGGCCGCCCCAGCTGAAGCCCTCGATCACGAGCGGCCGCAGATTCGCGCGCGCAGCATAAAGGGCCGCCGTGTAGCCGGCGGGCCCTCCTCCGATCACGATCAAATCACGTACGTCGCTCATCGTTTCCTCTCTCCAAGAGTTGTACGTCGTATTAAACGATCTGGGGCGGATTGACGTTCCCGAGGCGTAAGGAGCCGGTGCGTGGATAAGGAACGAGCGTGTCGGGTTCGATCACGTGGGAGCAATTGCGCGAGCTCGCTTCCTTCCGCGCGAAGCGCGGCTCGGCACTGAGCCTCTACCTTGGCCTCGATCCGAGCATCGTGCCTACCGCGGGCGATCTGACCTCGCACACGCGGTCGCTGCTGGCCCGGGCCGAGCGGCAGGCGGACGAGCAACGCGCGGCGCTCTCGCATGGGGAGCGGAAGGCCCTCGCCGGCGACATCGACCGCATCGCGTCCTGGTTCGAGAGTGAGTTCAGC
>JAICME010000077.1 GCA_025929425.1 Thermoleophilia bacterium
AGGATGTGGAACGACTCCTCCCAGCAGATCTTCTTCATGATCCGCGCGTACGGCGCGTACGAGCACTTGAGGAGCGCCTTCTGGCTGATGATCGCCGCCGCGTCGACGAGCCAGGCGATGACGCCGACGTCACCCCAGGTCTTGGTCGGGTAATGGAAGACGTTGTGGAACTTCGCCTTGCCGTCGACGAGATCCGCGAGGCATTGCTCGCGTGGCTTGCCGAGATCCTCGACGACGCGATAGATGAGCTGCGCGTGGCCGACCTCGTCCTGCACCTTCGCGGTCAACGCGAGCTTGCGCTGGAGCGTCGGAGCGCGGAGGATCCACTCGCGCTCGGGCAGGACGCCCATGAGCTCGGAGTTGCCATGCATCTCGATGAACTTGATCAGCTTCCGCCGGTAGTCCTCCGGCATCGGATCGGTCGTCTCGACCTGTCCGCCGGACTGGACGTACTCGAGAAATGCCTGCTCATCAAGCGGAATTTCGACCGCTGCCACCTGGCACCACCTTCCGAACGATCGTTAGGTTTCGCATTCTAGATGTCCGCCCGCCGCACCGAGCTAACACGCGCCGCCGCCCGCCTTTTCGCGGAGAAGGGCTACCACGGCACGTCCATCGGCGATCTCGCCGAGGCGATGGGTGTGCAGAAGGGTTCGCTCTACGCGCACATCGAGTCGAAGGCGGATCTCCTCTGGGAGGTCGCGCGCGAAGGAGCGACCGCGTTCCATGCGGCGCTCGACGCAGTGCCCGAGGAGGGGCCGGTGGTCGGGCGGATCCGCGCCGCGTTGCGTGCACACCTCCGGGTCGTGGCCGAGCAGCTCGACGTCGCGACGGTCTTCGTGCGGGAGTGGCGCTACCTCGAGGGAGAGCGCCGCGACGAGTTCGTCGCAGAGCGGCGCCGCTACGAGGAGCGGTTCCGGGCCCTCTTCCGTGAGGGCCGCGAGCTCGGCGAGCTGCGCACCGATCTCGACGACGCGACTGCGGCACTGCTCGCACTGTCGGCCGCGAACTGGGCGTACACCTGGTTGCGCCCGGGCACGGACACCGACGAGCTCGCCGACCGCTTCACGACGCTGCTGCTCGACGGGATGCGCGGCTACGCGAGCCGGTGAGAGTCGCGCTCGTCGTCAACCCGTTCGCCACGCGTGTGAGCGAGGACAGGCTCGCCGAGGTGCGCGCGGAGCTCGAGCGCGTCGCCGACGTCGGCGTCGTCCTGACCGAACACCCGGGACATGCGACGGAGCTCGTGACCGACGCCTGCCGGGGCGGCGCCGAGGCGATCGTCGTCTTCTCCGGGGACGGGGGATTCAACGAGGCGCTGAACGGGCTCGAGTCGGATGTGCCGATCGGCTTCCTGCCGGGCGGCGGCACGAGCGTCCTGCCGCGGGCGCTCGGGTTACCGCGCGATCCACTCGCCGCCGCACGCCGGGTGGCCGATGCGATCGCCGCCGGCCGCACGCGCCGGATTTCGCTCGGTCGCGTGAACGGACGACGGTTCGCCTTCGGCGCCGGCATCGGTCTTGACGCGGAGATGGTTCGGCGCGTGGACAGCCTCGGTCGGGGTGACGACGGAAAGCGCCCCGGGGATCTCGCTTTCGCAGTCGCGCTCGTTCGCGTCCTCGCGGCACGGCACGGCCGGGTCGAAACGGAGCTCGAGATCGACGGACTCGGCCGGGCCGGCGCCGTCTTCGTCGCGAACGGCAGCCCCTACACGTACGCCGGACGCCTTCCCCTACCGATTGTGCGCGAGGCGACGTTCGAGCTGGGGCTCGACCTGGTCGCGCCAGTCGCCGTCGCTCCCGCGACCCTGCCGTTCGCGGTTGTCCGGGTCCTCAGCGGCCGTGTTCGCGGCAAACGGTTCCTGCGTGGGCACGACCTCGACCGGATCGAGGTCGTGTGCGACGTTCCGCTCCCACTTCACGCCGACGGCGAGGACCTTGGCGACGTCGAGCGCGCGACGTTCGAGGCTGAGCGCGGCGCAATTCCCGTGCTCGCCTGAGCCGCGCGGTTGCGCCGTCCACGACGAAAGGCTGGTTCGCGCGCCACAGTTCGGGATTGAGAAAACCTCCACAAGGGTCTAGCATCCTGCCGGTCGGTGCGGCGTCAGAACGTCCGATATGCGGTGACCGATCAATGAGTGGAGTGTGTTCGGGATGAGGATTCTGCGGCCTGGAAAGAAGTCGGGTGCCCTGCTGCTCGCGGTGGGCGCGCTCGTCGTGCTGACAATGTTCGTCGTGCTGCCGGCGGTGGCGTTCAATACAGGCGACCCCGAGCCGCCCGCGTCAGGCACATACGGCATCACACCGACGCTGGTCGCCAACGGTGGCCAGAACAACGACTGCGAGGTCTTCTACGGCGTAGCCGGGAATGGGGACGGCACGTACACGGTCAACGGCACGACATTCCACGAGTTCTACGTCAACAATCCGAAGAACACCACCACAGCGACGGACCCGACGACCGGTGCCACGTTCTCGTTCAGCATCGACACCCGCACGAACGTGATCAAGTCCTGGTCGTCGACGGGCGCCGCGGTTACCGACGTCGGAGTCAAGGGTGGGACGCAGACGCTCCGCTACAACTACAACGGCGCGGTTCCACAACCCGTCACCGGCGATACGTCTCTCCATCCCCCGATCTCCGGCACCGACAAGCAAGGCAACCCGCTCTACTACACGGTCAGCCACACAGGGTTCTGCTACACGGCGACCGCGCCCGTCTCGGGTACCGCGTTCACGGACTCGAATGGTGACGGGACTCAGTCAGGCAGCACCGAGACGGGTCTGAGTGGTCTCGCCGTCACCGTTGCGAACTCCGGTGGTACGACGGTCGGAAACGGCACTACGGGCAGCTCCGGTGCGTACTCGATCACGGTTCCGCAGGGCGGGCCGTACAGCGTCTGCATCCAGCAGCCGAGCAGCACGAGAGAAACGGTGCCGACAACGTCGACGACCGGCAACGTCACGTGCACTGCGACCGGGCATGCTCAGTACGGATACTCCGCGACCGTCGGACAGAGCGCCGTGACCGGGCTCAACTTCGGCTTCCAGACGGTGAAGAGCATCACTGTCAACGCGTTCATCGACAACAACGGGAGCGGGACCAACGACAACGGGGACACCGCTGCGGTGACCGGCGTGCAGCTTTTCGACGGCTCCGGCAACGCAATCGGCACGCAGCAGCAGACGAGCACGAACGGCCAGTACGTCTTCAGCGGCCTGCCGGTCGGCACGACCTACAAGGTCTGTGTCGTGACGCCGACTGGTGGTAGCTACAACGAGACGGTTCCGACCTCGAGCACGACCAACCATGCGTCGTGTCCGAGCGGCTACGCGAGCGTCGGCTACTCGTACTCGAACTTGTCGGCCGACCAGACGGCGAACTTCGGGTTCGTGCCGCTGAAGAGCATCACGGGCAGCGTGTTCATCGATAACAACGGGAACGGGAGCAACGACACGGGTGATGCGGCCGCTTCGACCACCGTCAAGCTGCTTGACGCCACCAACAACGTGCTCGCCACGCAGACGACGTCTTCGAGTGGCTCGTACGCCTTCAGCAATCTGCCGGTCGGCACGACCTACAAGGTGTGTGTGGTGACGCCGACTGGTGGTAGTTACAACGAGACGGTTCCGACGTCGAGCACGACCAACCATGCGTCGTGTCCGAGCGGCTATGCGAGCGTCGGCTACTCGTACTCGAGCTTGTCGGCCGACCAGACGGCGAACTTCGGGTTCGTGCCGCTGAAGAGCATCACTGTCAACGCGTTCATCGACAACAACGGGAGCGGGACCAACGACAACGGGGACACCGCTGCGGTGACCGGCGTGCAGCTTTTCGACGGCTCGGGTAATGCGATTGGTTCGCAACAGACGACGACGGGAGGCCAGTACGTCTTCAGCGGCCTGCCCGTTGGCACGACGTACAAGGTCTGTGTCGTCACCCCGAGCGGTGGTAGTTACAACGAGACGGTTCCGACCTCGGGCGCGTCGTGCACGAGCAGTTACGCGAGCGTCGGCTATTCGTATTCGAACTTCTCGGCCGACCAGACCGCGACCTTCGGGTTCGAGCCGGTCGGTTCCGTCAGCGGCACCGTGTACCAGGACGTGAACGGTCCGAAGGCAGGGGGAGCCGACGGCACGTTCGAGGCCACGCTCGACACCCCCCTCGCCTTCTGGAACGTCACGCTCTACGACCGGAGCGGCAATCAGGTCGGATTGTCGGTGCAGTCCGACGCGAATGGCCAGTACTCGATCTCCGCGGTCTTCGACTCGAGTCAGACGTACAAGGTCTGCGTCACGCCGCCCGTGGCCACCGGCCCTTGGGGACAGTCCGAGCCGCTGCCCACGAGCGACGACAACTGCTCTACACCCCAACTCCTGAAGGGGCAGACCTTCCAGCCCGGCTCGTCCGGAGCAAGCGTGACCGAGAACTTCGGCGTTGACCCGGCGGTGGCGGAGCCTACGCCGTGCCCGCCGCCGACGCCGTTCGGCATCGACAACACGGGCACCGGTGGGAGCGAGCTTCAGATCCAGCTGGCCGCGTGTAAGCCGAATCAGACGTTCGTCTTCGACTCTGCCCCCGGGCCCCCGGATGACCCGAACGGCCCATGGGTCAGCGTCTGGGCGAGCGACCAGACGCAGCCGTTGGTTCCGTTGATCGAGCACATCGTCTTCCCCGACCCGATCACGAACGGCAAGCCGACGTTCGAGCACCTCTTGTACACAGACGCCTTCCCGTATGACCCGCTCGCCGCCGAGAGGATGGCGTTCTGCCAGAAGGACCCGCGGGTTCCGGGCCCTGGCGATCCGAACGGGCTGATGACGCTCCCGCAAGGGTTCACGGACCAGGAGTTCAAGACGGACGTGCTACCGGCCACCAATGTCGGTACCCAGACGCCGGCGACAACATGCCTGATCTCGCTCAGGACGTACGTCGACGCGAATGGCAAGGGCTGGCTGGAGGGGTACGCCGCCAGCGACATCGACGGGATGACGCGGGGGGGCAACTAGCTCAGGCGGGTACACCGAGGAGCTGCGCGAGGCGACCGGCCTCGCGCAGTTCCTCCGGATCCGGCTCCACCCCGCGGATCAAGCAAAGAAGCGCTCGCTGGCGTAGCACCAGCAGCTCGTGGTAGAGGAGCGCCTGACGTCGCGCCTGGGCGAGCGCGCGCTCCAGACACTCCTCAGCCTCGTCCAGCCGGCCCAGAGCGGCGAGCGCTTCCGCTCGAACCCGGTTCACCGGCGCGGCGAACAGGGCGACCTCGTCACCGGCCTTCGCAGCGGCGCGCTCGAGTTCGGCCAGGGCCAGCTTCGGTTCGCCGGCAGCCGTCGCGGCCGACGCGAAATTGATGGCGACCTCGAGCGTCGCGGTGACGTGATCGAGCTGCTGCGCCTCCTCGAGGATCTTTCGCAGCATGTCGAATGCCTCCCGGGGGCGCCCGCGCTCGAGTAGCACGCGCGCGAGCTGGGTCTCGGTGAACAGAGCGAACGCCACTTCACCCGTGGCCCGCAGAACCCGTCGAGCGTCTGTGAGGACCGCCTCCGCCTCGTCGAGCCGCCCGAGGCTCACGAGGACCTCGCCGAGGTTCGCTCCGGTGCACGCCACCATCTGGTGGTCTCCGGCGCTTGCGGAGTCCTGCTGCGAACGCTCGTACCAGGCGACGGCGTCGGCCCAGCGGCCATCGGCGTATGCCTGCACGCCGAGGTTCATCTCCGTGATGCCCGCGTCGCGGGTCTCGCCCAGCTTCCGGAGGATCTCGAGGCCCAGCTGCTCGTGAACCGCCTTCTCGGGCTTGCCGAGGAGCCGGTAGCCCTCGTCCACCGCCTCGTAGGCGCGGGTGAGCGCCTTCAGCGCCCGCGAGCGCTTGGCCTCGGCGATCGCGCGTTCGCCCAGCACGACCGCTTCGCGCGGGTGCCCCTGCGTCGCCTTGATCAGGCTCCGCTGGGCCCGCAGGCCCGCCGTGATCCGGCGTGCCGCCGGCAAGTCGACTCCTTCCAGGAGCCGCAACCCGGTCGCGGTCTCGCGGAGCCCCGCGGCGTACGCCGCTCTGCGGTACCGCGCCACGGCGCGCAGCCGGAAGACCTCTGCCTGTTCCACGGAATCGCCCTCGAAGAGGCGCGTCGCCTGGACGAGCGCAGCGAAGCCGGAGTCGAACAGGCCCGCGCCGTCCCGCGCCTTCGCCAGCGCGAGCCACACCCGTGCGCGGTCCTTCGGTCGGACGCCGCGGACGAAGCGACCCGAGCGGAGCGCCAGCTCGTAGAAGCGCGCCGCCTCGACGTACGCCGCGACCGTCCGCGCGCGGTCGCCCGCGAGCCGCCCGTAGTACCACGCCTTCTCGTGCCGCCGCGCCTCCGAGAAGTGGAGCGCGAGCGCGCCGGCCTCCTCCTCGACGGCGTCCGGCGCGACCTCGATCGCCTCGGCCACCCGGCCGTGCAGCTGGCGGCGACGACGGAACGGCAGTCCCTCGTAAGCCGCGTCGCGGACGAGTGTGTTGCGGAAGCGCATGCCGCCGTCCGGATCCGGGTTCACGAGCCCTCGCAGGCGCTCCCAGAGCTCGGCGTCGAGCGCCGCCTCTCCGTGCAGAGCCGTCTCGAGGAGGTCCGGGTCGAAGGTCGCGCCCAGTACCGACGCGTACCGGAGCACCATCCGGTCCGGCGGTGCGAGCCGATCGATGTCCGCCGCGACGACGGCCTCGACGGAGTCCGGAAGTGCGTCGGTCGACCCGGTCTTGCGGACCATGTCGAGTAGCTCGAAGAGGAAAAGGACGTTCCCGGCCGAGCGCTGGGCGATCAGCTCTACGTCGTGGGGCGCCAGCGGTTCCTCGTCCGTCGCAAGCTGGACGATCTCGACCACATGCTCGTGCGTGAGCGGGAGCACCACCAGCTGCAGGCAGCGGCGGCCGTCCTCCTCGAACGCGGCCCAGGTCTTCTCCGGGGTCGAGTGCGTCAGCAGAAGCGCGTAGCGGAGGCCGGAGGCCGCGTGCGACAGGCGGCTCAGTAGGTCGGAGCTCGCCTCGTCGGCGAACTGCGCATCCTCGACGACGAAGAGCGTCGCGGTGCCCCCGAGCGTCGAGCCGAGGAAGCGGAGCGTCACGTCCGCGAGCTTGTCTCGGAGGAAGCGCTCGTCGAGAGCCCGCGTCTCGGGCGTCGGCGGCAGCTCGACTCCGAGGAGGATCCCGAGCAGCGGGATCCACGGGAGGAGGTCGGGCTCGACCCGCTCGGCGACCTCCCGCAGCCGCCGCTCGACCGTCTGCGTCTCGGCGCCGACGCTGAGCCCGAGCGCCGCCCGCATCGGAGCCCTGAACACGTAGTACGGCGTCGACATCTCGTACTCCTCGCAGCGCGAATGCAGCATCCGCGCGTCCCCGACCCGGTCGATCAGCTCCCGGACCAGTCGCGACTTCCCGAGGCCGGCAGCGCCGGCGAGCTCGATCACCCACCCGTTGCCGCGGCGGACGTCGTCGAGTACCGCGAGCAGAACCTCGAGCTCGCGGTCGCGGCCGATAATCGGCGTCTCCGCGTCGCGCTCGCCCTTCCTCCCGGCGATCGGCCCGACGATGGAGGCCTTCACGAGTTGTGCCTTGCCCTTCGCCTTGAATGGCTCGATGGGCGTCGTCTCGAACATCGTCCGGGAGCGGTCGAGAACGACCTCGGTGGCCAGGATCTGTCCTGCCTCGGCGCGGCTCATCACGCGCGCGGCCGTGTTGATGGCGTCGCCGAAGACGCGGTACGAGCGCCGGTACGGCGGACCGAAGTCGCCGGTGAAGACCTTTCCCGTGTTGACGCCGACCCGCATCGGGATCACGCTCGGCCGGTCCATGACCTCGCGCAGCGTCCGAAGCACCTGCTCCTCGTCGTGCCCGGTACTCGACGGCGCACCGGCGGTGAGCAGGGCCTTGACGCTGCCCTTGCCGATGTCGGTCTCGTAGAAAGGCACCTCGTGGCGGAGCGCCGCCTCCTGGATCGAGCGGACGCGTTCGTCGAGGGCCTCGGCGAAGGCCTGCGGGCCGAGCTTGCCGAGCAGCTCGTCGGTGTCCATCAGGTCGATGAAGGCTGCGGTGATCGTCCGGTGCTCCGGCTCGCTCCGCTCGAGCAGGACATGTGCCCGCCCTGCGATCGGTATGCACGAGGCGACGGTGAGACCGCTGACCGACCCCACTTCGGGCGCTCGGGACCGCTCGACGTCCGGCGGAGCGGCGAGGAGGAACGCATCCCCCTTCGGTGCCCCGATGCACTCCGGGTCGAGCAACGCGGCGAGCCGAGGGCTGATGCCGATCTCGCCCGCGTCGGCGATTGCCTCGATCGAGACCGTCTCCGTGGCGACCGGGCCGGCGACAAGCAACTCGTGGTGGACGCTTCCCGCAGTGAAGAACTCGATCGTCCCGGTGCTCACGCCGATCGACATCCGCAGGGTCACCGTCCCGCCAGACACGCGGAGGCGTCCCACGCGCTCGATCGTCTGTTGCAGCTCCCACATCGCGCGGGTGGCTCGCTGCGGATGCCCGGGGCCGTCGAAGAGGAGGAGAAGCGCGTCCCCGCCCCACTTGAGCAGCCCAGCTCCCCAGTCGTACGCCTCGTCGAGCAACGCCCGGAAGACGTCGTCGAGCGTGTCCCGCATCAGCTCGGCGCCGATCTTTCCCTTGCGCGAGAGCCGTTCTGTGAGGGCTGTGAACCCCGAAATGTCGACGAATGCGAGCGAGCCGTCCACCGGGAGGTAGCGCTGCTCCGGGTCATCTCGCATCCATTCGATCAGCAGCCGCGGCACATACGGCTTCAGAACCTCGGCTTGGCCCTCGAAGACGGGTGGTTCGACGAGCAGGCTCAGGGAGTCGACCTCCTCGAGACTCTGCTCATCCGCATCGCGAGATGCTGTGGCAGCGTGCCCTTTGCGGCAACGGTCCAGGAGAAGAGGAGTTCGGCCCTCGCATGCGCTAGAGCGTACGCCTGCTGCACGTCGTGTTCCAGGTGCTAGCCGAGAATGACCTCCAGGCCCTCGCGGGCAATCAGCGGTGGCTCCTGGTCGCGGCGGAGAGAGTCCGCCACCTGGTCGTAGAGCTCCTCGAGCTCCCGATCCGAGCGCATCGGGTCGTGGTGGAACATCGCGAGTTGGCGGACGCCGGCAGCACGAGCGAAATTCGCAGCGTGCGTGACGCTCGAGTGGCCCCAACCGAGACGGCCCAGGTACTCCTCGTCCGTGTACTGCGAGTCGTGGAGAAGGAGATCGGCACCGGCGGCGAGCGCCCAGCCGGAAATCCACTTTGGCTCGTCGCCGAGGGCGGCGGTCAGGTACGGCTCGTGATCGGGCACGTACGCGAGCACGCGACCCTCGTCCTCGATCCGGTAGCCGAGCGTGGGGCCTCGGTGCTCAACCATCTGGGCCTCGATGACGGCACTGCCGATGCGCCAGGGCTCCCGCGGAGCGTCCTCGAACACGGCTTCGGCCGGCGCTTCCGAGAGGCCGATCGGGAAGAGCGGCGGAGAGAGGTAGCGCGAGACGCGCTCCCGGAGCGTCGCCGTCGTGGACGGCGGGCCCCAGAACCGAAGCTTCCAGCCGGCTCGCCAGAGCGGCCCGAAGAAGCCGAGCCCTTCCACATGGTCGACATGGAGGTGGGTGAGACAGATGTGGAGCTCGCCTTGCTCGCGCCCGAGGAGCCGCTGTCCGAGCTCGCGGATCCCGGAGCCCGCGTCGAGGATCAGGCTCGTGCCGTCGGCGAGCTCGACCTCGACACAGGACGTGTTGCCCCCGTAGCCGACGGTCGCAGGCCCCGGCGCGGAGAGCGATCCCCGTGCGCCCCAGACGCGGATCTTCACGACTTGGCCGGACGCTCCCAGAAGATCGACATGACGCCCACGACCTCGTCCGGCTGCGAGAAGAGCGGGAACGCCGTGACGGTGATCTCGCGCTCGCGCCCGTCCAGCCCGCGCATGACGAACGAGTCGTGGACCGGCCGCCGCTCCAGCAACGCGATCCCACCGGGCGTCTGCTCGGCGGTCAGCGGCTCCTCGTCGAGCGTCCGTGGCTGGAAGAGCTCCTGCCAGCGCGACGCATGCAGCGTGCCGATTTCGAGATAGGAGCGCCCGAGCACGTCGGAGGCCGCATCGTTGAAGTACACGAGGTTGCCGTTCGCGTCGATGATCAGCGTCGGTGTCGCCAGCTTGGTCGCGAACGAGCGGGCGACGATGAGCACGAGATCGGGTTGCTTGCGCTCCACGGGCCTCGATCCTACGCTGCGCCTCGTCCGACTAGGCTTCGCGCTCGTGGCGAGAGTTGCGCCCGACCGGCACGAACTGCGGCGCGTGATCGACGAGGGTCGCGAGGTCGACGGTCTCGGTCCGGACGAGCTGCTCGCCATCTACCGCTCGCTGATCCTCCTCCGCACCTACGACGAGCGCTCGGTGGTCTACCACCGCCAGGGCCGGATCGGGACGTACGCGATCTTCTGGAACCACGAGGCGATGCAGGCCGGCTCGGTGCACGCGCTGGCCGAGGAGGACTGGATCTTCCCCAGCTACCGCGAGTCGGCGATCGGGCTCCTGCGCGGGATTCCTGCGAGCACGGTGCTGCACTGGTGGCGCGGGCATCCGGCCGGCTGGTGGAACCCGGCCGAGTACCGCGTCGCGTCGATCTGCGTGCCGATCGGAACGCACGTCCCCCACGCCGCCGGTCTCGCGTGGGGCGAGAAGCTGAAGGGCTCTTCCGCCGTGGCGATCGCCTACTTCGGCGACGGCGCGACGAGCGAGGGCGCGTTCCACGAAGGGGCCAACTTCGCGGCTGTCATGGAGGCGCCCCTGATCCTCTTCTGCAACAACAACCAGTGGGCGATCTCCACGCCGGTCGAGGCGCAGACGCGCGCCGAGGCGCTCGCGGACAAGGCGATCGGCTACGGAATGCCCGGCTTGCGCGTGGACGGCGGCGACGTGCTCGCCGTCTACGAGGCCACGCGTGAGGCCGGCGAGCGCGCGCGCGCCGGCGGCGGCCCGACGCTCATCGAGGCCGTCACCTACCGCGCCGCCCCGCACGCCACCGCCGACGACCCGCGCGCCTACATCGACCTCGAGCGCGTCGAGGAGGAGAAGCGCAACGAGTGCGTCGGGCGCTACGACGCCTACCTCCGGCGGCTCGGCGTGCTCGACGACGCGACCGCGGAGGAGATCAAGAACGAGGCGCTCGAGACGATGCGGCAGGGAATCGCACAGGCAGAGGCAGAGCCGGAGCCTGATCCAGAACTCGTCTTCGACAACGCCTACGTCCTCCCGCCGCCGAACATGCGTGAGGGCTGGGATGGCTGAGCTGTTCATGGTGGAGGCCATCAACGACGGCTTCCACGTCGAGCTCGAGCGCGACGACACCGTCATGGTCATGGGCGAGGACGTCGGGCGCGCGGGCGGCGTCTTCCGCGCGACGGCCGGGCTGCGCGAGCGCTT
Source organism: Thermoleophilia bacterium (assembly GCA_025929425.1). Lineage (GTDB taxonomy): Bacteria > Actinomycetota > Thermoleophilia > Gaiellales > Gaiellaceae > Palsa-739. The sequence continues at coordinate 11,424 of JAICME010000077.1, forward strand.
CGGCGAGAACCGTTGCGTCGACACGCCGCTCGCCGAGGCGGGGATCCTCGGCAGTGCGGTCGGGCTCTGCATGGCCGGCTGGCGGCCGGTCTGCGAGATGCAGTACGACGCGTTCTCGTATCCCTGCCTCGACCAGCTGATCACGCACGTCGGCCGTTACCGCTGGCGTACCGGCGGGAAGATGGAGTTCCCGCTGGTCGTGCGCATGCCGTACGGCGGCGGAGTTCGCGCGCCGGAACTGCACGACGACTCGCCCGAGGCGTACTACGTCCACACCCCGGGCGTGAAGGTCGCGATCCCGTCGACGCCGGCGGATGCGAAGGGGCTCCTGGCTGCGGCGATCCGCGACCCCGATCCGGTCGTCGTGCTCGAGCCGAAGCTCATCTACCGGGCCGAGAAGCACGAAGTGCCCGCGGGCGAGCACGTCGTCCCGCTCGGTCAGGCGCGGCTCGCGCGAGAGGGGACCGACGTGACGCTCGTCGCCTACGGCGCGATGGTGCCCGTCTGCGAGCGGGCGGCGGAGACGCTCGAGGGCGAGGCCTCCGTCGAGGTGCTC
>JAICME010000111.1 GCA_025929425.1 Thermoleophilia bacterium
CGCGGTCCAGGCACACCGCGACCTCATCCATGCGATCGTCGTCGCAGACGGGAACGGCGCGGCGAGCCTCATGCGCGACCACGTCGAGAACTTCGAGACCGCGATGCGAAAGGTTCTGGTGAGCGTGTGAATCCACTTTCGACGGAGCGCGGCTCCGCCGCGCGGGAGCCGAAGGGGGCCAGCGGCGTGAGGGTCGTAGTGATCGGCGGCGGGATCGTGGGCAACAGCCTCTCCGGCTGGCTCACCGAGCTCGGCTGGACGGACGTCGTCCAGCTGGACAAGGGGCCGTTTCCGAACCCGGGCGGCTCCACGGGACACGCGTCGAACTTCATCTTCCCCGTCGACCACTCGAAGGAGATGACGCAGCTCACGCTGGAGTCGATGCGCCAGTACCGCGAGGCCGGGACCCTGCACGAGTGCGGCGGCATCGAGGTCGCGCGCACCGAGGAGCGGATGGAGGAGCTGCGGCGCCGGATGGCCTCGGCGAAGTCGTGGGGCGTCGAGGATTGCCGCCTCGTCACGCCGGCCGAGATCAAGGAGCTCGTGCCGTTCGTCGACGAGTCGATCCTGCTCGGCGGCTTCTACACGCCGTCGGTCGCGGTCGTGGACTCGCTCCGCTTCGGCACCGTCATGCGCGAGCGCGCGCAGGAGAAGGGTGCGCAGATCCTCGCCAACACCGAGGTCGAGGGGATCGACGTCGAGGACGGACGCGTCTGCCGCGTAAGGACGACCCGGGGCGAGTTCGACGCCGACATCGTGGTGATCGCGTGCGGGGTGTGGTCGCCGCGGATCGCGCAGATGGCCGGCGCCTCGATCCCCCTCACGCCGGCGGTGCACCAGATGATCGACGTCGGCCCCGTGCCGCGCTTCCTCGACTCGAAGACGGCGGTCGACTACCCGATCGTGCGCGACATGGACACGAACATGTACGAGCGCCAGGACGGCCAGGGCCTCGAGGTCGGCTCGTACGCCCACCGCCCGATCCTCCACGAGCCCGACGAGATCCCCTCGATCGAGGAGTCCGCGCTGACGCCGACCGAGCTGCCATTCACGCAGGAGGACTTCGAGCTCCAGCTCGAGCACGCGCTCGAGCTCGTCCCCGAGGTGCTCGGCGACGAGTCGGTCGGGATCAAGTACGCGATCAACGGCCTGCTCTCGCTCACGCCCGACGGCCTGCCGCTGCTCGGCGAGACGCCCGAGGTGAAGGGGCTCTGGTCGGCGGCCGCCGTGTGGGTGAAGGAAGGCCCAGGCGTCGGCAAGTCGGTGGCCGAGTGGATGGTGCACGGCGAGCCGGAGATCGACCTCCAGTCGTCCGACATCGCGCGCTTCTACCCGGAGCAGCGCACGCCGCAGCACGTCAAGGGCCGCGCGGCCGAGGGCTTCAACAAGACGTACGGGATCGTCCATCCGGGCGAGCAGTGGGAATCGAACCGCGGGGTGCGCGTCTCGCCGTTCTACGAGCGCGAGAAGGCACTCGATGCCGTCTTCTTCGAGGCCGCCGCATGGGAGCGCCCGCACTGGTACGAGTCGAATGCGCCGCTCGTCGGGGAGTACGGTATCGGGCCGCGCGAGCACGAGTGGGACGCGCGCTGGTGGTCGCCGATCATCAACGCCGAGCACCTCGCGATGCGCGAACGCGCCGCGATGTTCGACCTGACGGCGTTCTGCGTCTTCGACGTCGTCGGCCCGGGCGCGCTCGACTGCGTGCAGACGGTTGCCGCGCGGCAGATGAACGTCCCGAACGGGCGGGTCATCTACACGCCCGTACTTGCGCCGGGCGGCGGCTTCAAGTCGGACCTCACGATCATGAGGATGGCCGACGACCGCTTCCGCGTCGTGACGGGCGGCGCCCACGGGATGGCCGACATGAAATGGTTCGCCGACCACTGCGAGCCGGACGCGCACATCGAAGACCACACCTCGGCGCATTGCACGGTCGGGCTCTGGGGTCCGCGGGCCCGCGACATCCTTTCCTCGATCACGAGCGACGACGTGTCCAACGAGGGCTTCCCCTTCGCGACCTGGAAGGTGGTCGACGTCGACGGCATGGACGTCCTCGCCTCGCGGATCTCGTACGTCGGCGACCTCGGCTGGGAGCTCTACGTCCCGTTCGAGCAGGGCGCGAAGCTGTGGGACGCGGTCTGGGAGGCCGGGCGGCCGCACGGCGTCGTGCCGGCCGGCATCGGCGTCTACGGCACGACGGGCCGGCTGGAGAAGGCGTATCGCGCGTTCGGCTTCGAGCTCGACCAGGACTACGACGTGGTCGAGGCCGACATGGCCTGGTGGAAGGTGAAGAGCGAGGACTTCGTCGGCAAGGAGGCGCATCTCGCCGCCCGCGAGCGCGAGCCTGCCGCGGTCTGCTCCACCCTCTCGCTGACGGGGAACAAGCGCTTCCCGCTCGGCCGCGAGCCCATCGTGCGCGAGGACGGCTCGCCGCTCGTCGACGCGAAGGGTCGCCGCTCGTACGTCACCTCAGCGGGCGCCGGACCGTCGCTCGGCAAGTACCTCCTCATGACGTACCTCCCGCCCGGCGACCACGGGCAGCTCTGCGTCCAGTACATGGAGGAGCTCTATCCGGTCACGGTCGAGGTCCTCGGCTCGCGCCCGCCGTTCGACCCGGACAACGAGAGAATCCGCTCGTGAGGATCCTCGTCGCCGTCAAGCGCGTCCCGATAACGGGCGGGAAGATGGTGCTCACGGGCGACGCGCAGGCGCTCGAGACGAAGCACCTCGGCTTCACGATCTCGCCGCACGAGGAGTGCGCGGTCGAGGAAGCGGTGCGGATCGGCGAGGCCGAAGGCGGGGAGGTCGTCGTGCTGACGCTCGGCCCGCCCGAGGCGGAGGAGCAGATACGCGACTGCATGGCGATCGGCGCCGACCGCGGGATCCTGCTGGAGACGCAGGGGGAGGAGTGGGACGCGCAGGCGACGGCCGCGGCGATCGTCGAGGCGATCCGCGCCGAGGAGCCGTTCGACCTCCTCCTCTTCGGCAACGAGTCGGCAGACGCCGGCGGCTACCAGGTCGGGATCCGTGTGGCGCACGCGCTGGGGTTACCCGTCGTGAACGGGCTGAAGAAGATCGAGCTCCGCGACGGCGGCGTCCGCTGCGAACGCGACGTCGGCGGCGCACGAGACGTCTACGAGGCTCCGCTCCCGGCCCTCCTCACGGTGCTCGAAGGGCTCAACCTGCCGCGCTACCCGTCGGTGCCCGGGAAGCTCCGCGCGAAGCAGAAGCCGCTCGACCGCAAGGCGGTGTCTCCACCGGCGGCGCAGCTCGAGAAGATTCGGCTCGTCGTCCCAGAGGGCCAGGGCGAGCAGGCCGAGATCCTCGGCGAGGGCGCAGGCGCCGCGCCGCGAGTGGTCGAGCTGCTGCAGGAGCTCGGAGTCGCGTGAACGTCCTCTGCTTCGTCGAGCCCGGCGACGACCTCTCCGCGCAGGCGATCGGCTTCGCGCGGTCGCTCGGCGACGTTCGCGGGGTCACGCTCGAGGGCGCGTATCAGCCCTCCGCCTGGGCAAAGGCACTTGCCGCACAGGAGACGGACGCCATCGTCGCCGCCGGCTCGGACCGCGGCAACGAGCTTCTCGCACACGTGAGCGCGATCCTCGACGTGCCGTTCGCGGCGAACGTGACCGCGATCGACGGCGACGTAGTGACGCGGCAGCGCTGGGGCGGGAGCCTCGTCGAGGAGGCACGCCTGCACGGCTCGCCGCAGCTCCTCACCGTCGCTCCGCACACGCAGCCCGCAGCGGAGCTCGGCGAGGTCGAGACCCTGACCGCGGAGGACGACGGCTCGCCGAAGGTGCTCGAGCGCGTCGAGGAGTCCTCCGGCGGCGTCTCGCTCCGCGACGCGAAGGTGGTCGTCAGCGGCGGCCGCGGTGTCGGCTCGGCGGAGGCCTTCTCCATCATCGAGGAGCTCGCGAGCCTGCTCGGCGGCGCGGTCGGCTGCTCGCGCGTGGTGACGAGCGCCGGCTGGCGCCCGCACACCGACCAGGTCGGGCAGACGGGGACGAAGATCTCCGCCGATCTCTACGTCGCGTGCGGGATCAGCGGCGCCACGCAGCACATCGCGGGCGCGAAAGGCGCGAAGCGGATGCTCGCCATCAACACCGATCCCGAGGCGCCGATCTTCGCCGTGGCCGACTACGCGGTGATCGGCGACCTCCACGAGGTTGTGCCTGCGATCAGCGCCGAGCTCAAGCGGGTGCGCGGATAGGCGCTCTTGCCCTCGCCGCGCTGGTGACCTTCGCCGGCGTCGGCGCCTGGCGGCGCGGCGTCTTCCTCTACGGGCTCGTCGCGCGGGCAGTCCCGAACGACCGCAGGCGGGATCCGCCCCGCCAGGCTCGCGCAGAGCTCGAGATCGTGCTCGGGCAGCGGAAGCTCCTGGGCCGGCTCGTTCCCGGGCTGATGCACGCCTTCATCTTCTGGGGCTTCCTCGTCCTGCTGCCGACGATCCTGATGGCCATGATCTCCGCCGTCGACGGCCGCACCGAGCTGCCGTGGCTCGGCGGGCAGGAGTGGTTCGGCTGGCTCGCCGACGTCTTCTGCGTGCTGGTGCTGGTCGGAGTCGGAACCGCCGTCGTGATCCGCAAGATCGTCCGTCCCGAACGCTTTCGCGGCTCGCACCTCGGCGAGGCCGACTTCATCCTCCTCATGATCGCCGGCGTCGTCACGACACTGCTCTTCTGGCACGCAGCGGCGCACGCGGTGGGCCTCTACCCCGCCGCCGGCCCGCTCTCGCGGGCGATGGCCCACGCGTTCTCCGCCGCCACCAACGCGGACCGCGTCTTCCTCTGGGCCCACCTCGCCTTCATCTTCACCTTCCTCTGGTACGTCCCGCGCTCGAAGCACCTCCACATCGCGACAGCCGCGCTCAACGTCTGGCTCGCGCGGACGCACGCCGGAGGAAGGCTCGAGCCGCTGCGCTTCGACCTGCCCGACGACGAGCTGCGCTTCGGGGTCGCGACCGTCGCCGAGCTCACACGCAAAGAGGTCATCGACGCTTTCTCCTGCACCGAGTGCGGGCGCTGCCAGGACGCGTGCCCCGCGTATGCGACCGGAAAGATCCTCTCCCCCAAGCTCGTGATCATGGGCGTCCGCGATCAGCTCTTGGCCGAGAGTGCCGAGCCGATCGTCGGCAACGGCGTGCCCGAGGAGATGATCTGGGACTGCGTGACCTGCGGCGCGTGCGTCGAGGCGTGCCCGGTCTCGATCGAGCACATCGACCACATCGTCGACCTGCGCCGGAGTCGCGTGATGGTGGACGCGCAGTTCCCCGCGGAGGCCGAGCCGATGCTGCGAGACGTCGAGCGGGCCGCGAACCCGTGGGGCAAGCCGCAGAGCGAGCGCGCGGCCTGGGCCGCCGAGCTGGGCGTGCGCATCCTCGAGCCGGGCGAGCCGGCACCGGAGTACCTCTACTGGGTCGGCTGCGCCGCGTCCTTCGACGAGCGCGCACGCGCCTCGGCAGAAGCGACCGCCAGGCTGCTGCAGAAGGCGGGGGTCGACTTCGCGATCCTCGGCCCGCGCGAGGCGTGCACCGGCGATCCGGCGCGCCGCATGGGCAACGAGTACGTCTTCCAGAGCTATGCCGAGCAGAACGTGACCACGCTGAACGAGCAGGGCGTGACGAAGATCGTCGCGAGCTGCCCACACTGCTTCAACACGCTCGCGAACGAGTACCCGGACTTCGGCGGCGCGTACGAGGTCGTCCACCACAGCGAGCTTCTCGCCGAGCTCGTACGCGAAGGGCGCCTGACGCCGAGGGCCGACGCGAAGCCGATCACCTACCACGACTCCTGCTACCTCGCCCGCCACAACGACGTGCGGATGGAGCCGCGCGAGCTCGTCGCCGCCGTCGGGCAACCGGTCGAGATGAAGCGGAGCGGCAAGCAGACGTTCTGCTGCGGCGCGGGGGGCGCACACATGTGGATGGAGGAGCGCGGCCGGCCGATCAACGCCGAGCGGGTGCGCGAGGCGGCCGAGACCGGCGCCGAGACCCTCGCCGTCGCCTGCCCCTTCTGCACGGTGATGCTCGACGACGGCGTCCGCGAGACGGGGGCGGAGCTACGCGTCGCCGACGTCTCGACGCTGCTCGTGGAGTCGCTCGAGGCCTAGTGCTCCTCGGACTCGGCCACGTCGACCTCCTCTGCCGCGACCTCGACCGCTCGCTCGCGTTCTACGCCGCGGTGTTCGGCCCGCTCGGATTGACGGAGCCCTTCGTGGTCGAAGGCGAACGAGGCGAGCAGATCCACTATCTCCGCTTTCCCACGCCCGGTTCGGGCTCGCTCGGATTGCGACAGGCGCTCGAGGAGCAGGAGTTCCTGCTCTACGCGCCGGGCCTCCACCATCTTGCGTTGACCGTCGCGACGAGCGAAGACGTCGACGTCGCCCACGCCGCAGCCGTCGCGGCCGGAGCGGAGATCCTCCACGCGCCGCGTCGCTGGCCGCAGTACCACCCCGAGTACTACGCGACGTTCTTCCTCGATCCCGACGGCTTCAGGATCGAGGTCGCGGCGTCGCGTGACGCACGCCTCTGACTCAGAACTCGTCCGCGAAGTCCCAGATGCGGAGGTTTCCGGGCTCGAGCCTGACGAGAACCGACTGGGCCGAGCTCGCCGCCCACTCCTCACCGGCCTCCCGCCCGAGATAGCGAATCGACATCTCGAGCAGGGCGTCCCGGCCGATATCCGAGAGCCGGGCGGTCGTGCGGAGCTCGACGCCGCGGTACGGCGGCTCGTTGTCGTAGACGAGGATCGCGGCGCGCGGATCGCGGCGCAGGTGACGCACCTTGATGTCGTCGGGCGTGCAGAGAACGTCGAAGCCGCCGTCCCGCCACTGGTGCCAGACGGGCGAGAGCAGGACGCTTCCGTCGCGCCGGTAGGTGGCGAGCACCGCGACGAGCGGCAGGGCGAGGAAGTCGGCGAGCTCGGAGGGCGGAAGGTCGTGACGCATCTAGAGATCTTTGCCGAAGATGACGTGCTCGCCGATCGGCTCGAAGCCGAGCTTGCGGTTGATCCCGCGCATCACGGCGTTCTCCTCGGCATTCGACGTCGTGACGCGCGTCACGCCGCGCTCGGCCGCCGTCCGCAGCGCGCGCCGCTTTGCGGCGGTGGCCAGGCCCCGGCCACGGTGCTCGCGCATCGTCCCCGTGAACCCGTGCGACGCACGATCGCCGGCGGTGAGGATGAACGAGAACGCCACGACGCGGCCGTCCTCGTCGAGCACGGCCGAGCTCGACTCGTGGTCGTTGGTCGGTTCGTCCCATTCACGGACGAAGTCGTCGAGATCGAAGGCGTCGTGCGGGGTCGGCGTCGGCTCGTCGAGCGCCGACTCCCGGACCGCCTCGAACGCCGCCTCCGGCGTGACCTCGCTCATCGGCACGAGCCGGTATCCCTCCGGCAGCGACGGCTCGGGAACGCGCCGCGGATCGAGCGCGATCAGCGGTCCGCCGAGCAGCTTCGTCCAGCCCTGGGCGGTCGCCCACCGTTCGCCCTCCTCCGTCCAGCGGAAGAAGCACTGCGACTTCGTCGCCCCGTGCTCGCGGAGGTGATCGAGCAGCCGCCGGCCGAGCTCGTCCCCGATTCCTCGGCGCCGGTACGCGGCATCGACCGTGACGAACCCCCAGGACGCTCCCTCGGTCGTCGTCCAGACGTTGAGGCCCGCTATGCCCAGGCCGACGACGGCGCCGTCCGCCTCCGCGACCAGCTCGAGCGTGCGAGCGCGCTCGGGTCGACTTCGGCGCATGTGCAGGATCGCCTCGGGCGAGATCACACGCGCGTCGTCGGCTGCCAGAGCGAGGCGCGCCAGCGCGGGCGCGTCGTCGTCTGTCGCCTCGCGGATCACGGAGCGACCGTATCGCGTCGAGGCCGTTTGACAAACGTGGAACGGTTGTTCCACTATATGGAAGGAATGGCGGCCGAAACCGGCACCCAGGCGATCGAGCGGGCCGCGCAGCTGCTCGTCCGCGTCGTCGAAGCGCCTCAGCCCCCGTCGATCGGTGAGCTGTCCGCGCGCGCCGGCCTGCCGAAGAGCACGACCTCGCGCCTCGTCGGCGCCCTCGAGCGACAGGGTCTCGTCGAGCGGCTCGGTACGCGCGGGCGGCTCCGCCCGGGACCGGTTCTCCTCCGCTACGCCAGCCGCGATGCGTCCCAGGCGCTCGTCGCCCTCGCGCAGCCGAGCCTGCGCCGACTCGCGGACGAAAGCGGCGAGACGATCAACCTCGCCGTCCCCGGGCCCGAGGGCGTCGAGCACCTCGCCCAGGAGGACACGGCGCACCTCGTCGGCGTCACCGACTGGGTCGGGCGGCGCGTGCCCTTCGAGCTCGCCGCGAACGGCAAGTGCTTTCTCGCCTTCGAGGGCCGCGAGGTCGAGGACGCCGAGCTGATCCGCTCCCGCGGCTACGCGACCTCGATCGACGAGCTCGAGGTCGGCCTGTCGGCCCTCTCCGCCCCGGTGCTCGACGCCGACGGCACGGCGATCGCCGCCCTTTCCATCTCCGGCCCCACGTCCCGGCTCACCGCGGAGCGCATCGAGGAGCTCGCGCCCCCGCTCAGGGACGAGGCCGCGATCCTCACCCGAC
>JAICME010000178.1 GCA_025929425.1 Thermoleophilia bacterium
AGGAGAGATTGGCGAAACGAGCTTGGCGCCTACCGGGCTTTAGGCGGCGGCCAAGGCGTCTCGAAACAGCTTGGGCAGATTGAATGCGACAGCATCATCGGCTGATCGATGGTGGCGAGACTTCCTAACGTCACCGCTACCCATTCCGCCTCGATACACACTCGCCCGCACCATGCACAAGCCGGGATGAGTTCCCCCGACTCCGACGCCTCCCAGATTCTGGCGAGGATCACATTTCGATCCACGCTCTGAAGGCTACTCCTACGCTGCGATTGGAACGCCCCGCGCCTTGGCGAGTTCCAAGGCGAGCCGACCGAGGTCCGTCAGATCGGCGTGGAGGCGAACGCGCTCAATGCCCCTGACCTGGAGCATCGCCAGCGCGTAATGGTGCTTCAACCGCCCGAACTCGCAATCCCTCCTAGTAGCGGGGCGGCTTCTCGTCCGCTGTGAAATCGATCGGGGTGCCGGTCGGCGAGATTCCTGTCCCCTCAGGCATGCCTCCGGTGATGGACGCGTCCATCCGCCGTCGAAAGAGGCCTCGACGCTTGAGCTGTTGCCGTTCCGCGGCCGTCGCGTAGGCGTAGTTCTTGGAGTAGGCCTCCTGCTTCCGCTGGCGCCGAGTGGCCCACCAACCGCTGATCGACATGGGGACGATTCTGCCTAAAACAGCGTCCGTCAGCCAGCAGACTGGCCTGCGCGAGAGTCCTCACGCCTGACTGGCCTCAGATCGGAGCGTCGAACAAGGCGAGCCACTTGCTGAGATCGGGCTCGATGGGGAGCTCCTTCTCGAGCTTCGCCTTCAGCTCGAGCTCTTGTGCATTGTCTCGCTGCTGCTTCTCGCCGGTCGGAATGAAGGGCCACCAGGTGCCCGTCTTGAAGCCGTAGATCCAGTAGACCGGGTGCCCCGAGCTGAACGCGGAGCCCTCGAAGCGGAACGCGGCTGCGAGGAGCTGGCCGCCGAAGCCGTGCTCCTCGAGCTCCGAGGCGAGTGCGTGCACGCCCGCGACCTGGTCGTCGAGCTGGTCGTCATGGACGATGACCCACTCGAAACCGAAGGAGTCGGTCTTGCGGTCGATCTCCGAGCCGGAGCCGCGGGCGACGCTGCGCAAGAGCTCTTCCGCATCGTTCTCGGTCGAGGTGAACTCGCCGGCCGACATCGGCTTGAAGATGAGCGCCGAGTCCCCCGCGGTCTTCAGCGAGCACTCGGTGTCGAGCGTGACGGCCGCCGTCGAGAGCGCGAAGAGCCGCTCGGCCGCCGGCTCCTGGAGCTTCTTGCGGCCGAAGAGAATGTCCCCGAGGCGAGTCAGGACTCGGTTGTTTCCTCGACGGGCTGCGCTTCGGGCTCGGCGCCTGCGGCCGGCTGGGCGCTGCCCGCGCCCGGGGCAGGCTCGGCGTCGCCGGCGGGGATCTCCTTCTGCGGCTCGCCGGAGCCGACCTCGGCCTTGAGCTTCGCGAGCTCGTCGTCGACCTGCGAGGAGGACGAGATCTGCGCGAGCTCGCGGTCGAGCTGCGTCTGGTCTCCGGTGGTGAAGTCCTCGAGCGCCCCGCTCGACGTGAGCTCGTCGATCGCGGAGGCGCGCGCCTGCATCTCCTCCGTCTTGTCCTTCGCGCGCTGGATGGCGAGCCCGGTGTCGTTCATGTGCTGGCCGATCCCGGTCGCCGCCTCACCGACCTTCACTTGCGCCTCGGCCGCGGAGTACTGCGCCTTGAGGACTTCCTTCTGCGAACGGAAGGACTCGATGCGGGTCTCGAGCTGCTGCTGCGCGGCGACGAGCTTCTCCTGCTGGTCCTCGAGCTGCGTGACCTGGCCGTCCATGCTCTGCAGCTGCTGCTGCGCGACCGCCTTGCGCTCGAGCGCCTGCCGGGCCAGGTCCTCCCGGTTGGCCGCGACTGCCTGACGGGCCTGCGTCTCGAGCTTGACGACGTTCTGCTCGAGCTTCTGCTGCTGGAGCTCGAGGCGCTTCTTCGAGGTGACGACATCGGCGACGCCGCGCTTCACGTTCTGGAGCTGCTCGAGCATCTGCTCGTACGAGTAGTCGAGCGTCTCGGTCGGGTTCTCGGCGCGGTTGAGAAGCTTCGAGTACTTCGATTTCACGATCAGCGCCGTGCGTGACATCAGGCCTGCCATCAGTCCTCCTCGTTGATACCCAAGCGACTAGCCTAGCGCCATGCTCGTCGAGAGAAGCATGCATCCCGAGTGGCTCAGCAACGCCTTCGTGGTCGCCGCCGAGAGCGGGCCGGCGCTGTTCGTGGACTCCGGTGCCGACGTCGCACCGCTCGTCGAGGCGGTTGAGCGCTGGGGGGTGACGCCGGTCGCGATCCTGCGCACGCACGCGCACGGCGATCACGTCGAACACGAGGACGAGCTCGCGCGCCGCTACTCGATCCCGGTGCTCGCCGAGCCGGGCGAGTGGAAATGGGACGGGTTGCGTGTGCGCGGGCTGGCGACGCCGGGACACTCGGACGACGGCCTGTCGTTCGTCATCGACGACGAGATCGTCGCCACCGGCGACACGCTGTTTCGTGACGCCGTCGGTGGCGGCGACGTGGCCGCCGTGCGCCGGTCGGTGATGGAGGTTCTGCTCGAGCTGCCCGACGCGACCCGCGTCCTGCCGGGCCACTCGGCCGAGACGACGATCGGCCGCGAGCGGCGGGAGAACCCGTTCGTCCGGGTCTGGAGCGGCACGGAGGAGGAGGGAAGCGAGCGCGTTCGCGTCGGCGGGCGCAACGCGACGCTCCTCGTGTGGTCGCCCGACTACGACGGTAAGGGCAAGGCTTGGGTGCGGTACGACGACGGGAGCGAGGCGACCGTCGGCGGCTCGCGCGTCGAACGCGGCTGAGACGACACTGTCCGAAAAGGACAGTAGCGTCACGCCCGATGCGTCTCATCGTGGCCCGCTGTGAGGTCTCCTACTCAGGCCGCGTCTCGGCCGTGCTGCCGGAGGCGGTGCGGCTCCTCATCCTCAAGGGCGACGGCTCGGTGCTCGTCCATGACGACGCCGGCGGGTACAAGCCGCTCAACTGGATGACCGCACCCACCTTCCTCGCCGACGAGGGCGACCGGCTCGTCGTGACGAAGCCGAAGAGCGACGACGCGCTCGAGATCCGCCTCCTCGAAGTGCTGAGCGACGTCGAACACGACATGGGGGAGTCGGCGGCCCTGCAGAAGGACGGCGTGGAGCGCGACCTGCAGGAGGCGCTCGCCGCCGCGCCCGAGTCGCTCGGGGAACCGCTGACGCTCGTGCGGCGCGAGTGGCAGACCGAGATAGGCCCCGTCGACCTGATGTGCAGGGACTCAGACGGCGAGTGGGTCGCTGTCGAGGTCAAGCGGGTGGGGACGATCGAGGCGGTGGAGCAGCTGACGCGCTATCTCGACTTCATCCGCCGCGACCCCGCGAAGGCCGGCTGTCGCGGGATTCTCGTGGCGCAGCGCCTCAAACCTCAGGCGGTCGCGCTCGCCGACTCGCGCGCACTTCGTTGCATCACGGTCGATCTCGATGTATTACGCGGGGAACGCGAGCCGGAACTGACGCTGTTCGCCGCCTGAGAGGAGAGTTCGATGGCTGTCAAGCTGCACCGCTGCTCGAACCAGTGGGTGAAGGTCAAGGCTCACCCGTGTTGGAAGGTCGAGAAGGCGCTGATGGACATGGGTATCGAGTACGAACGTGTCCCGGGACCGCTCGGCAGGAGCAAGCGGACGGTGGTGTTCGAGGGGACGGAACAGCGCATGTACCCGGACATCCAGTTCGAGGACGGCACGTGGTATCGCGAGGAGTCGAAGGACATGGAGCGGACGATCCGCGAAGGCCGGCTCATGGAGAAGCGCGGCTAGACTTCTCCGCCGCGGGGCTATAGCTCAGTTGGGAGAGCGCCTGGATCGCACCCAGGAGGTCGCCGGTTCGAGTCCGGCTAGCTCCATCACGGAAACCCGGTGGAAACGGCAGGTTTTCTGTTGGGTGAAGTGTCAGGCCGGTGCCAGAGGCCTCGTGAGGGTGCCATCTCCCTCGTCCGAGGGACAGTAGGACACTCGACCAGGGGACGCGAAAGCGTGGTTCCTGCTCTTGAATCCTCGTATGCCTGCGGCGGTACGGGGGCGCGGCCTCCTTGTCGC
>JAICME010000056.1 GCA_025929425.1 Thermoleophilia bacterium
CGAGCTCGTCCTCGTCACCGAGCGCGGTCTGCGAGAGATAGTCGTCAGCGTGAATCGGGCCCTTGCCGGCCGCGTCGAATGCCTCGTCGAGCGCCTCGCGCGTCACGTTCGCCTGCACGATCCGGGCCAACGCGCCGGCGTTCTCCGGCAGGAAGTCGTCGCGGTTCATGGCGATCGCCGCCGCCTCCTTCAGATCCAGGCCCGCAGCTGCTAGCGCCTCCGCCTTCCACTCTTTCCCGTTGAGGACGAGCTCCTCCGCCGACGCGAAGCCGAGGTCGTTCGTCAGCCGCCGGATCCGTTCGGCGGGCGGCTCGGGCACCTCGCCGCGCAACCGTTCGACGAGCTTCGCCGGGGGCTCGACCGGAACGAGGTCGGGCTCCGGGAAGTAGCGGTAGTCGTCCGCCTCCTCCTTCGAGCGGTGGACGGTCAGTCGGTCGGTGTCCGCGTCGTAGTCGTAGGTCGACTGCACGACCTCCTCCCCCCTCTCGTGCGCCTCGACCTGCTGGCGGAACGCGGCCTCGATCGCGCGGCCGATGAACCGGAAGGAGTTCATGTTCTTGATCTCCCAGCGCGGCCGGAATCCCTCCTCGCCGGCACGCCGGACCGAGACGTTGACGTCGGCGCGCAGCGTTCCCTTTTCCATGTCGGCGTCCGAGACTCCGAGCTCGCGGATCGTCTGACGGAGGAGGCGCAGATACGCCATCGCCTCGTCCGGGGAGCGCAGGTCGGGCGCGCTGACGATCTCGAGCAGCGGCGTGCCGCCCCGGTTGAAATCGACGAGGCTGTAGTCCGCGCCGACGGAGCGGCCGGTCGCACCGCCGGCGTGCACGGTCTTCGCGGCGTCCTCTTCGAGGTGCGCGCGGACGATGCCGATCTCGCGGTCGCCGTCGCCGGTCGGGAGCACGAAGCGTCCCTCCCCGCAGAGAGGTGCCTCGTACTGGCTGATCTGGTAGCCCTTCGGCAGGTCGGGATAGAAGTAGTTCTTCCGGGCAAAGACGGCGTGCTCGGCGATCTCGCAGTCCAGCGCGAGGCCGAGCAGGATCGTCAGCTCGATCGCGCGGCCGTTCGGGACGGGCAGCGCTCCGGGATGCGCAAGGCAGACGGGACAGGTGTGCGTGTTCTCGGCGGCGCCGTACTCGAGCTCGCAGCGGCAGAACATCTTGGTGCGCGTCCTGAGATGGCAATGCACCTCCAACCCCACGATCAGCTCCCAGTCAGGCGAGGTCACGAAGCTTCTCCTTCGCCTGGCGCAGAGCGTTCTCGACGTCGTCGTACACCTCGACCATGGCGAGCCGGTGCTCGAGCGGGCCGTGCGTCTCGATCAGCCACAGCTCGCGCTCGCCGGCCTCGAGCTGCAGCTTGACGTCGCCGACGAGGACCGCGCGGGAGCCGTCGAGCACCCGTGGGTGCTCCCCGAAGACGCGCTCGACCGCGAGCACGAACTCCGCCGCCGGGTCTTCGAAGCGGTACGTCACCTGAGCCTCTCCGGCACCGGGTCGAAGCCGATTGCCCGTTCGAGCGCGTGACCGATCCGGAAGAGCGCGTTCTCGCCGAATTGAGGCCCGACGAGCTGCAATCCCACGGGCAAGCCTTCCGAGAGGCCGCACGGGACGTTGAGCCCGGGCAGGCCCGCCATGCAGGACGGGATCGTGAGCACGTCGCTCAGGTACATCGCGAGCGGGTCGTCGGTGCGGGCGCCGAGCGGGAAGGCGACGGTCGGGGACGTCGGCGAGACGAGTGCATCGAACGTCTCGAACAGCGCGTCGTGCTCACGCTTGATCACCGTCCGCACCTTCTGCGCCTGGCCGTAGTACGCGTCGTAGTACCCCGCCGAGAGCGCGTACGTCCCGACCATGATCCGGCGCTTCGGCTCGTCCCCGAAGCCCTCGTCCCGGGTGCGCTCGTACATCTCGAGCCGCTCTGCCGCGGCGGCCCGGTAGCCGTAGCGGACGCCGTCGTAGCGGGCGAGGTTGGAGGAAGCCTCGGCCGGCGCGATGAGGTAGTAGCACGGCATCCCGTACTCGACGGAGAGCGAGAGCGAGCACTCGCCCACCTCGGCCCCGAGCTCCTCGAGCCGGGCGATCGCAGCCTGCACCGCCGCCGTGACGCCCGGCTCTATCCCTTCCGCCTCGTTGAGCTCCTTCGGGACCCCGACTCGCAGCCCCTTCAGGTCGGTCGCCTCGGGCAGCTCGACCGGCTGCGGCAGCTCGACCGTCGTCGTGTCGCGGTCGTCACGGCCGGCGATGATCGAGTAGAGGTAGGCGCAGTCGCGAACCGTCTTCGCGACGGGCCCGACCTGGTCGAGGCTCGAGGCAAAGGCGACGATGCCGTAGCGCGAGACGGTGCCGTAGGTCGGCCGGAGGCCGACGTTGCCGCAGAGTGCCGACGGCTGCTTGATCGAGCCGCCGGTGTCGGAGCCGAGCGCCCACGGCGCCAGCCCGCCGGTGACGGCCGCCGCCGAGCCGCCGCCCGAGCCGCCCGGCACGCGCGAGGGGTCCCACGGGTTGTGCGACGGGCCGAACGCGGAGTTCTCGGTCGACGATCCCATAGCGAACTCGTCGGTGTTCGTCTTGCCGAGGATGCGCAGGCCGTGTGATTTGAGACGCTCGACGACCGTCGAGTCGTAGACGGGGACGTAGCCCTCGAGGATCTTCGAGCCCGCAGTGGTCGGAATCCCCTTCGTCCCGATCACGTCCTTGAGGGCGATTGGAATCCCGTCGCCTCCGGGGTCGTCGCAGAGGTGGAGGTAGCAGTGGAGCTCCTCGTCGCGCTCGTCGATCGCGGCGCGGTAGGCCGCGAAGAGCTCGGCGCCCGAGATCTCGCGCGAGTCGAGAAGGCGCTTCGCCTCCTCGGCGGTCAGGCGGAGCGTGTCGATCATGCTGCGCCTCCGGGTGGCACCTTGAAGAAGTCGCCCTCGCGTTCGGGCGCGTTCGCGAGCGCGTCGTCGGCGGACAGGCACGGCCGCGGCTCGTCCTCGTCCCAGACGTTGACGACGTCGTGCGGATGCGAGGTCGGGGGAACGTCCGCGAGGTCGAGCTCGGACACCTTCGAAACGGCGTGGAGGATGTCGTTGAGCTGCCCCTCGAGGCGCTCGAGCTCGTCCTCACGCAGCTCGAGGCGCGCCAGGTGCGCGACGTGGAGCAGCTGTTCGCGGTCTATGGCCATCTCGATTCGATCCTCCCAAAAAAGAAAGGGCCCCTGCCGGGGCCCTCTCAACCTTGATCCCGCAGGTTCTCTAGATCGCCTGGACGTTCGCTGCCTGGGCGCCCTTGTCGCCCTGCACGACCTCGAACGACACGCGCTGGCCCTCGGTCAGCGACTTGTAGCCATCCATGGTGATCGCCGAGAAGTGAACGAAGACGTCGTCGCCGCCCTCGCGCTCGATGAAGCCGTAGCCCTTCTCATTCGAGAACCACTTGACGGTGCCCTCAGCCAACCCTTCCTCCTTGCAGAAAAACGACGGCTCGCGTAAGCCGCCTCAGACGTTGGAACAGGCCGGAGTCTAACTCAGTTTTTCGGCGTTGCAACGTGCGCGGCCCGACGCAAACGCGCTGCCGTAACGGTGTTCTGGAGCACCATTGCGATCGTCATCGGCCCCACGCCGCCCGGAACAGGGGTCATGTAGGCCGCCTCGTCCATCGCGCTCGGGTCGACGTCGCCAAGCACCTTGCGGCTCCCCTCGTCCCGGTTCATCCCGACGTCGATCACCGTCGCGCCGGCCTTGACCATGTCGGCGGAGATGATGTGCGTGCGGCCGACGGCGGCGACGAGCACGTCGGCGTCGAGCGTGTGCCGCTGCAAATCCTGCGTGCGCGAGTGGCAGATCGTGACGGTCGCGTTTCGCTGCAGCAGGAGATGCGCCATCGGCTTGCCGACGATCGCCGAGCGGCCGACGACGACGGCATGCGCTCCCTCGAGGGGGATCTCGTACTCGTCGAGCATCCGCATGATCCCCAGAGGCGTGCCGGGGACGAGGGCCGGGCGGCCGAGGTAGAGCCGGCCCGCGTTGAGCGGATGGATGCCGTCGACATCCTTGCCGGGCGCGATCGCCTCGATCGCGCGGTTCTCGTCGATGTGACCCGGCAGCGGGAGCTGGACGAGGAGGCCGTCGACCCCTTCGTCGGCGTTGAGCTCCGCGATCGTGGCGAGGAGCTCGTCCTCGGAGGTGTCGGCGGGAAGCTTGAGATCGCGCGCCTCCATCCCCGCCTGCACCGCAGCCTTCTGCTTCAGGTCGATATAGATGTGCGAAGCCGGGTCGTCACCGACGAGCACGGTGGCAAGGCCGACGCGGCCGAGGTCGGCCACCGATGCCGCGACCTCCTCGCGCACCTTCACGCCCAGCGCCTTGCCGTCGATGATCGTTGCGGGCACGAGGCGAGGTTATAGCCTCCGCTCGATGCGGCTTCCCCGAAAGAACGACCCGGATTCGGTCCGCGCCCGCCAGGAGGCGCTCGGCCTGCCCGAGGTCGACCTCGAGCCGTACGCGAAGGCGGCCGAGTCTGTGACCGGCTTTGTCTCGATTCCGGTTTCAGTCGCTCAGCTCGCGATCTCGCTCGGCAAGTACGAGCTGTCGGACGAGGGGGTCCTGATCGAGACAGGGCGTTCCGACGAGCAAGTCGTCGTTCCGCTCGCCCACACGGAAGGCGGGCTGACCGCCTCGGTGCAGCGCGGTGCGAAGGCGGTCGCCGAGTCGGGAGGCTTCCGAACATACGTGATTTCCGACCGGATTACCCGAGCATCTTGTTTTGTCTGCAAGGACTCCGGGGATGCGGTCGTGCTTGCCCGCTGGGTCGAGGAGCAGGTGCCGGCGATGCGCGAGTTCCTGCGCTCGTCGGACTCGCCCGAGCTCTCGCGGTACGCCGTGCTGCGCGAGGCGAAGACCCACGTGCTCGGCCCGATGTGCCACGTCCTCTGGCGGTTCACCACGGGCGACGCCTTCGGCGCGAACATGATGACCCGCAACGCGTACGCGCTGAACATGGCATACGTGCTGCCGCAGGCGCCGGTGCCGATCGAGCGGTCGATCCTCGAGGCGAACATGGGCGGCGACAAGAAGCCGTCCTTCGAGTACTTCCAGCAGGGGCACGGCAAGACCGTGATCGCCGAGACGACGCTGACCGAGGCGGCGGTGGAGCGCGTACTGCGGACGAAGCTGAGCGATCTCGAGGAGCTCGCCTGGGCGGGGACGCACGGCGCCGTCGCCTCCGGGATGCAATCGGTCGCATTCACGCCGGCCTCTGCGATCGCGGCCGTCTTCGCGGCGACCGGCCAGGATCTCGGGCTCGTGGCGACGAGCTCGATGGCGCACGGAACGGAGCGGCGCGTCGAGGGCGGGCTCCACGTCGCGGTCCGCTTCCCCGGAATCGAGGTCGGGACGGTCGGTGGCGGGACGACCCTGCCCGATCCGAAGCGCTGGCTCGAGCTGATGGGCTGCGCAGGGCCCGGGAAGGTCTACCGGCTCGCGCAGATCGTGGCCGCCACCGCGCTCGCGCTCGAGATCAGCGCCTCGGCGGCGATGGCGACCGCCGGCAGCGAGAACTTCTTCCGCGCCCACTTCGAGCGCGGCGGCATGCGCTAGGCGTCCGGGTGGACGGCCTCGATCCGTATCGCACCGAACTCGAGCCACGCGGCCACGACGCTCGCGCCGGCCTGTCTGCCGCTGGTCGTGCGCCATCGCGGCGACCTTATACCCGGCGCTTTACCGCAGCTTTACGCGCAGCCAACACTCCCCAGGCCCGACTGCGAGACGCTCGGCATGATGCCGTCGACGAAGGGGATTCGATGCGCACGCTTTTCCTGGCTCTCATCGCCGTCACCCTGCTCGCCGCGGCAGGTGCTGCGGTCGACCGCGCGCGGCCTGCAACGGCGACCGCGGCAACCGTGACGATCACCAAGACCGGCTACAAGCCGACGTCCGTCTCGATCTTCGTCGGAGATGCGGTCGTCTTCAACAACGGCGACACGGTCGCGCACACCGTCAGCTTCAAGCAGACGACCGGATTCCAGTGCACGCCGACGACGCTGCTCCTGCAACCGAACGGGACCGCCAGCTGCACCTTCACGGGCGCGGGAAAGTTCAACTTCTCCGATCCGGTGAGCAAGGGCAAGAACTTCCGCGGCACCGTCAGCGTCGTCATCAACCCGACGTCCAGCCTCGGAGTGCGGCCGAGGGCCGTGGTCTTCGGCGGCAAGACGACGCTCTCGGGCACGCTGACCGACAAGCAGTCAGGGGAGTCGCTGCAGGTTCTCGCGCTCCAGTGCGGCGCGACGAGCGCCGGCGCGGTGGCGACGATCACGTCGACGACCGGCGGCGCGTTCAGCTACCAGGCGCAGCCGCTGCGCCACACGGTGTACTCGGTGAGGGTCAAGAGCTCCGACAGCAGCACCGTGACCGCCAACGTCCTGCCGCTGCTGCGCCTCGGCAAGATCGCCCGGCACCGCTACACGGTGCACGTCTCCGCGGCCGAGAGCTTCGCCGGCAAGATCGCCACCTTCCAGCGCTACAACAAGGCGAAGAAGCGCTGGGTGAAGGTCAAGCGGGTGGTTCTGCGGGCTGACACGACCGGCGTCGCTCCCACGGTCGTGACGTCGGCGACCTTCCGCTCGGGAATCAAGGCGGGGAAGCGCGTGCGCGTAACGCTCGGAGCCAGGCAGGTCGGCTCCTGTTACCTCGCGGGTCGGAGCAACACGATCCGCAGCTAGAAGGGGGCCAAGGAGCCGGGGCGTCCGCGCCCCGGCTCCCGTTGAGCAGGGCTTCGCTAGCCGGCCGGCATGCGGACGTCGGAGACGTCCAGGCCGAGCGAGTTCGCGAGCCGAACGCCGTGATTCAGCTCCTCGCGGAGCCGCTCCCGGTCGCGCGCCTCCATCAGCGTGCCGATCATCTCGCGCACTTTCGGCCGCCAGAGAACGTGGTTCGCGAAGATCGGCAGCATCGTGTTCGCCGCGTCGACGAGCCGCGCGCGCACCTTCTTGCCGGCCGACTCGAGCAGCACGCGCTCGTAGGCCATGCCGGCACCGTGGTGGATGCCGTCGTCGATCGCGAGACGGTTGCAGAGATCCTCGAGCACCGTGCCGCGCGACGACTTGGCGATCAGCCGGAAGCGCGGGATGATCAGCCGCTCGAAGAAGACCTGCATCAGGAAGACCTTCTCCTCGAGCAGGTCGGCCTCCAGGAACATGTGCGCGAGCTCGTCGAGATACGGGTCGCGCTCCCCCTCCCCACCGACCTGGCCGATCAGCCGCAGCCAGGCCTCGGTGTGGCGCGACTCGTCCTGCACCATCGTCGAGTAGTAGAGCCGCGCCTCGGGGTCGGGCGCCGCGGCAAGCAGCTGGGAGGCCATCTCGCAGGCGAAGACGTCGGCCTGGAGCTGCTGCATGATCACCGAGCGCCAGATGTCGCGGCGCCGGGCCTGCCTCTCGGGCGACCCTTTCCCTTCCGGGACGAACGGGATCTCGCCCCACGGCACGTCGTCCACCTGCCACTCCTGGTGCTTGGCGAGTTGGTAGAAGCGGAGGACGCCGGCGTATTCGGCGCGGGACTCGGGCTCCGCGGGAACAGCCTCGGCGCTCATGCGTCGGACCTTATCCTCAAGCGCGTGATTGCACTCGTCTTCAGTTACGAGGTGCACGACGCCCCGGAGTTCGAACGGGTCTACGGAACGGACGGCGAGTGGGCGGAGTTCTTCCGCCAGGGTCGCGGCTACATCGGCACCGAACTGCTGCGAGACGTCGACGCGCCCGGCCGGTATCTCGTCATCGACCGCTGGGAATCGGCCGACGCGTACAACGCATTCGTCGGGGAGCGCCGCGAGGAGTACATGGGGCGCGTCGATGCCACGCGGTTCCACTACGACAGCGAACTGCGCTTCGGCACGTTCGAGACGCTTTTGTGATGGTGGCTGCCACCGGCCGCGGATTCCGACAGCAGATCGCCCGGTTGCCTCGCATTGCGAGGCAGGTGCCGCTTGAATGCGCCGCTTCGCGCAGGACATAATCCGGACGCCTATGTCCGTGGAGGAACGCGCAAGCGCCGCCGAGCGGGTCCTTTCAGCACGCGAGCGCTACGTCGCCCGCGGCGTTGCGACGCCCGCGCTCGTCGTCGAGCGGGCGGAGGGAGCACGCGTCTGGGACGTCGACGGCCGCGAGTTCCTCGACTTCGCGGGCGGGATCGCCTGCCAGAACCTCGGCCACGGGCCGTCCGCCGTGGTCGCCGCGATCCACGCGCAGGTCGACCGCTATCTCCACCAGTGCTTCATGGTCGGGACGTACGAGCCGTACATCGAGGTCTGCCGCCGGCTCGACGACGTATGGCCGGGGGAAGCCGAGACGAAGTCGATCCTCGTCAACTCGGGAGCCGAGGCGATCGAAAACGCGGTCAAGATCGCCCGCGCAGCCACCGGCCGCGACGCCGTCGTCGTCTTCGACCGTGCCTTCCACGGGCGCACGAGCCTGACGATGGCGATGACCGCGAAGCTCGTCTACAAGCAGGGCTTCGGCCCGCTCGCGACGGACGTCCACCGCGCCGCCGCGCCGTACCCCTACCGCGGAGTCTCGACCGAGGACGCACTCGAAAGCCTCGAGCTCCTCTTCAAGCAGGACGTCGACCCGAGGTCGGTCGCCTGCATCGTGCTCGAGCCGGTGCAGGGCGAGGGCGGCTTCATTCCGATGCCGCCGGAGTTCGTCCAGGCACTGCGCCGCATCTGCGACGAGCACGGGATCGTCTACGTAGACGACGAGGTGCAGTCGGGCTGCGGCCGCACCGGCACGATGTGGGCGATCGAGCAGCTCGGCGTCGAGCCGGACCTGCTCGTCTCGGGGAAGACGATCGGCGGCGGCCTCCCGCTCGCCGCGGTGACCGGGCGAGCCGAGCTGATGGATGCGCCGCACGTCGGCGGCCTCGGAGGCACGTTCGGCGGGAACCCCGTCGCCTGCGCAGCAGCGCTGGCCGTGCTCGACGAGCTGACGGCTCCCGGCTTCGCCGGGCGGGCCGAGCGTCTCGGCTCGTTCCTGCGTACGCGACTCGAGGAGATCGCCGCTCGACACACGCTCGTGGGCGAGGTGCGCGGGCTCGGCCCGATGCTGGCGCTCGAGCTGCGGGAGCCGACGCCCGACGCGGCGAAGGCGACGACTGCAGCCGCCTTCGAGAAGGGATTGCTCCTCCTCGCGTGCGGCCTCTACGGGAACGTGATCCGGCTGCTCCCGCCGCTGACCGCATCGGACGAGGAGCTCGAGCGCGGACTGAGCCTGCTGGAGGAGGCGCTTGGCGACGCTGGCGCCGACGGCGGCTGACACCGAGGCGGCCGCAGGCGGCGCCCCCGCCGTGCGCCTGACCGGGATCCGCCGCTCCTACGGCGCTGTCGTCGCGGTCGCCGGCGTCGATCTCGCCATCGGGGCGGGCGAGTTCTTCACCCTTCTCGGCCCCTCGGGGTCGGGCAAGACGACGACGCTCCGCGTGATCGCAGGCTTCGAGCGTCCGGACGCGGGGCGCGTCGAGTTGCAGGGCGTCGATGTGACGCATGTGGCTCCGTCGCAGCGCGCGGTCAACACCGTCTTCCAGGACTACGCGCTTTTCCCGCACATGACCGTGGCCGAGAACGTCGAGTACGGCCTGCGGGTCAAGGGCATGCGGCGCCGCGACCGGCGCGTCCGCGCCGAGACGATGCTCGAGCGCGTGCGGCTGCCGGGCCTGGGCGACCGCAAGCCGGTACAGCTCTCCGGCGGACAGCGGCAGCGGGTCGCGCTCGCACGCGCGATCGTCAACGGCCCACCGGTGCTTCTCCTCGATGAGCCGCTGGGTGCGCTCGACCTGAAGCTGCGCCAGGAAATGCAGATCTTCCTCAAGGCTCTCCAGCAGGACCTCGGCATCACCTTTGTCTACGTCACGCACGACCAGGAAGAGGCGCTCACGATGAGCGATCGGATGGCCGTCTTCAACGAGGGTCGGATCGAGCAGGTCGGCACACCGGCAGATGTCTATGAGCACCCACAGACGGAGTTCGTCGCCGGCTTCGTCGGCGTCTCGAACATCCTCGAACGCGAGGGCCGGCGCATCACGATCCGGCCCGAGAAGATCCGGATGAGCGACGAGGCGGCCGGCGAGGGCGAGGCGGGAACCATCCGCAGCGTCGTCTACGTCGGGATGGTCACGCGCTACGTCGTAGGCCTCGACTCCGGCGGCGAGCTCGTCGTCGTCCGGCAGAACCTCGAGACGTCCTCGCAGGACGCACTCTCGGAGCAAGGCAAACGGGTCCGCCTCTCGTGGCGGCCGGAGCACACGTATGAGATCGGCAAGGAGGGCACATGAGAAAGGTCACCCGCTGGCACGTTCTGCTGGCCGTGTTCGTTGCGGCCCTGTGCGTGCCGGCTTCAGGCGTCAGCGCGGGCAGCGGCCTGCCGACGAAGATCGGAAAGGGCGAGGGCAAGCTCAACCTGA
This sequence comes from Thermoleophilia bacterium, assembly GCA_025929425.1. GTDB lineage: Bacteria > Actinomycetota > Thermoleophilia > Gaiellales > Gaiellaceae > Palsa-739. Next base: position 10,433 of record JAICME010000056.1, read on the forward strand.
TCGCCTGGGAGGGGTACACCCAGGGCCAGTGGGTCAAGCCGTTCCAGAAGAAGACCGGCTGCATCGTCCACGCGAAATACGCAGGCTCGTCGGACGAGATGGTCACCCTGATGCGGCAGGGCGGCGGGTCGCAGTACGACGGTGTCTCGGCGTCGGGCGACGCGAGCCTGCGCCTGATCTACGGGCACGACGTCCAGGCGGTGAACCCGAAGCTGATCCCGGACTACAAGAACTTCATTCCGGCGCTGAAGTCGCCGCCGCACAACACGATCAAGGGCGTCCACTACGGAATCTCGCTCCAGTGGGGCCCGAACACCCTGCTGTGGAACACGAAGAAGGTGAAGCCGGCTCCGACGAGCTGGTCCGCGATCTACAGCAAGGCGTACAAAGGCAGAATCACCATCCCGGACAACCCGATTCAGATCGCCGATGCGGCCCTGTATCTGTCGAAGGCGAAGCCGTCGCTGGGCATCAAGGATCCGTATGAGCTGAACTCGACCCAGTTCAACGCGGCCATCAGCCTGCTGAAGAAGCAGAAGCCGCTGATCAAGAAGTACTGGGCGCTCGCCTCGGACGAGATCGGCCTCTTCAAGAGCGGCGACGCCGTCATCGGAGCGTCGTGGCCGTATCAGACGAACACGCTGAAGGCCGACAAGGTCCCGGTCAAAGACACGATCCCGAAGGAGGGCGCGACGGGCTGGGCCGACACGTGGATGATGTCGGCGCACGCCAAACACCCGAACTGCATGTACAAGTGGATGGCCTGGATCTCGACCCCGAAGGTGCAGGCCCAGCAGGCGATCTTCTTCGGCGAGACGCCCGCCAACACAAAGGCGTGCACGTGGATGAACAAGCTCTCTCCGGGCTCTGCGAGCCTCTACCACTGCGGTGCGTCGAAGAAGTACTTCAACTCGATCAAGTTCTGGAAGACCCCGATCGCCAACTGCGGCAACGGCCAGAACAACTGCATGGACTACACGAAATGGCAGCAGGCATGGACGGAGATGAAGGGCTGAGCTCTGTCCGTCCAAGCTGCTGATCTCCCCGACTCGGGCCGTCCGATGCGGACGGCCCGAGTTCGGTTCACGGGCTTCTTCTGGCGTCACCGCTGGGCAAAGGCGCTCCTCTTGCTGGCGCCCCCGCTACTCGCCTTCGCCCTCGTCTACCTCGCGTCGCTCGTCGCGCTCTTCCTCTCCTCGTTCTGGACTGTCGATCCCTTCACCTCCGAGATTCGCCACGCCTGGAACATCGACAACTACCGCCAGCTCTGGCAAGGCGGCGCGTATCACTCGATCGCGTTCCGGACGATCGGCATCGCCGCCGCCGTCACCGTCGCGGACGCGATCCTGGCTTTCCCGCTCGGCTACTTCATGGCCCGCATCGCCGGCGGCCGCTCTCGGGCGTTCGCCTTCGTGGCCGTCCTCCTGCCTCTCTGGTCGAGCTACCTGATCCGCGTCTACATCTGGCGGCTCATCCTCGATCACAACGGCGTCCTGAACTGGACGCTGCAGAAGATCGGGCTACCGGCGGCCAACATCGGCTACACGAACTGGGCCGTCTGGCTGATCTTCACGTACATCTGGCTCCCGTTCATGATCCTGCCGGTCTACGGCGCGCTCGAGCGGGTGCCCGACTCGTTCCTCGAAGCGTCGCGCGACCTCGGCGCCGGCGGCTGGACGACGTTCCGCCGCGTCCTGCTTCCGCTCACGCTGCCGGGAGTGATCGCGGGCTCGATCTTCACCTTTTCGCTCACGCTCGGCGACTACATCACGCCGCTCCTCGCGGGCGGCGCGTCGTCGCAGTTCATCGGCAACGTCGTCTACGACAACATCAACAACCAGCTGACGCCGTTCGCGGCCGCGTTCGCCGCCGTGCCCCTCGCGGTCATGGGCGTATATCTCCTGATCGCGCGCCGCCTGGGCGCATTCGAGGCGCTCTGATGGAGTCCCGCGCCACCCGCCTCGCGCTGACCGTGTGGTCCGCGCTCGTCGTGCTCTTTCTCTGGATCCCGCTCGCGCTGATCATGGTCTACGCGTTCAACAAGTCGAACGTCGAAGGCTGGCCCATCTCCGGGTTCACGACGCACTGGTTCCACGCCGCATGGACGTCGGAGGTGCGCACCTCGCTCTGGCTCTCCGTCCGGGTGGGCCTGATCGCGACCGGGCTAGCGCTCGTCCTCGGTTCGATGGCCGCGTTCGGCGTCGCGCGCTTCCGCTTCTTCGGACGGGAAGCGGTGTCGTTCCTGCTCGTGCTGCCGATCGCTCTGCCGGGGATCGTGACCGGCATCGCCCTGAACTCGGCCTTCGTCGCCGGCAACATCAACCTCTCGACCTGGACGATCGTCACGGGTCACGCGACGTTCTGCGTCGTCGTGGTCTACAACAACGTCCTCGCGCGGCTCCGTCGCTCGTCGCCCTCGTTGATCGAGGCCTCGCAGGATCTCGGCGCCGACGGCTGGCAGACGTTCCGCTTCATCGTCTGGCCCGTCCTTTCGACCGCTCTCGTCGCAGGCGGCCTGCTGGCGTTTGCGCTGTCCTTCGACGAGGTCATCGTCACGACCTTCACCGCGGGTGCGCAGAACACGCTTCCGTTGCTGATCCTCGGCTACATCCGGCTCGGCCAGCAGCTCCCCGTGGTCAACGTGATCGCGTTCGCGATGATCCTGCTCACGTCGATCCCCGTCCTGCTCGCGCAGAGGCTCACGCGCGACACCGGCGTCCTCCGCCCCGGAGCCGCAGAGGTGACCGAAGCAGTCGAAACCGCGCAGGCCACCGCGTACTGAGATCGTGCAGCGCTTCGCGGACGACGACGAGGCGGTTCGCTGGGCGAACGACCCCCGCTACGGACTCGCCGCCGAGATCTAGGGGTAGCCGACGGCGCTCGTCAGGTCGTTCCAGACGCGGGTGAACGCCCGTTCGCAGCCGCCGTGCACGGTCACCGTGCGAGAACCGACGCGGATGTAGCGGCTCGCGATGTCCGGCAAAACGCCCGAGCAGCGGCGGCTCTCGAGGTGCGCCTGGCGGATCTCGCTCCGGAGCTGCCGCACACGCGCCGGTGCGAGCCGCCGCCGAGGATGCAACCCGAGCGAGGGTCTGATCTTGACGATGCCGGTCCGCTCGATCGAGACGCGGTACGGCGCGATGTTGCCGCCGCTGATCCCGAACAGGATCGGCGTGCCGGCCGCGGCGGCGGACCCGCATCCGCCGAGCGCGACGGCGAAGACTGTGAGGACGACGATCCTGCGCAGAGCGCCGAGCGTAACGCCTCCGGAGAGTGCGGAGGCGGACTCGCGATCGAGCCCGCCGTCGCCGCAGTGTCTGAGTATGGGCCGGTCGTGTTGCGCTCGAGGAGCGGTATGCACGAACTCAGTACCCGTCTATGCCCCGCATCGTGGTCGACCGTTCCGGCCTTCACACTGGCGGGTCGGCCAGTTTGGTCGCGGCCGACCGTTGTGGCTCGTTCGAGGGACGGCCGTGCCAGGTCGACCCAGACGTATGGGAGCACCCCGTACGTCTCGGGGACGACGCGCCTGAACCTTCGGTCTATTTCCCGACCACGGTCAGGAAGTCGCTTGCGCAACGACGAAGGGCGCGTTGTCTAGCCACTGACGCCCGGCTGCGAAGGGGCGAGTACGCACCGGGGACGTGCCCTTCCTGACCCGCCCCTCCCGGCAGCCTACGCGAGACGCTCTAGGCGCCCTTCGCGTACTCCTCCGCCGCCCGCGCGTCGAACTCGTAGCCCACGACGGGCTCGTCACCGACGACCCACGCATCGTGTCCCGGCTCGATCACATACGCCTGGCCGGCGCCGATGTCGTGCTCCGAACCGTCCTCGTGGGCGACGTGCAGCGTGCCCGAAACGAGGACACCGACGTGATGGATCTGGCAGCTGTCGGTGCCCGCTACCGGCTTGATGCATTCCGACCATTTCCAGCCCGGCTGCATGGACATGCGGGATGCGCTCGTGCCGCCCATCCGGACGATGTCGACCTTCGTCTTCTCGGGCGCCCGTGTTTCGTCGGGAGCCGAGAAATCGCGTGCTTCCACTCCGGCCATCGAAGCCTCCTCGCGTGTGATGGACAACCGGCGACGATCCTAAAGCCGCGCTCACGCTGAGCCAAGCCGCCGTGCCTGCAGTTCAGGGTTCTGAACGCTTGAGCCGTAAGTGTGGGTCCGAACTAGCCCTTGGAAGGTCTCCCGGCCCCCGCGCTGGCTCTACGACTACCACAGGTGTGTTGTCAGGCTGGGCTAGGAGCGTGCTCCGGCCCATGAGCGTTTGGGGAGGAGCAGGATCGATGAACACATGGAGGAGCTTCCGTCGGGGTCGGTTTGGCAAAGCCCGGATCGCGATTGCCGGTCTGTTGGTCGTGGCCGGCATGTTGTGGGGTGTGACGGCCGCGTTGGCCGTCCATGACAACGGGACGTTCGAGCTGGACGGCAACGTCGTCCATGACGCTGCGACGACGCCGCCGTACGACTGGACGAGCCTCTTCGGCGCGACCGGCAACCAGCTGATCAATCCCGACCCGGCCCATGGTCCGGTGCTGGCGAGCGCCTTCGTCAACGACACCGACGCCATCGACAACACGTACTTCGCCGGCGGCACGAAGATCGACGACCGGGTCCACGACATGCAGTGTGGCGGTCCCGCGGCGAACGACAAGACCTCCATGGACTACGTCTACGTGTCGCTCCTGCAGGTGCCCGACAACGCACCGGACAACGCGGGCCACCAGGTTCTCTACCTCGGCATCGAGAAGCAGGCAGCCGGCAACGGCGGAGACAACGCCTTCGGCTTCTGGCTGTTCCAGGGAAAGAACGTCGGCTGCAGCTCGTCCGGGACGACCACCAACTTCACCGGCGCCCACACCGACGGCGACCTCTTCATCGACGGCCTGTTCACCAACGGCGGTGGCGCCTCGGATGTCCAGGTCTTCCGCTGGAACGGCGACGACACCACCGGCTCAATCAGCGCGACGCCCATCTTCACCGGCAACGTCTGCGGCGCGGTCGCCGGCAACGACAACGTCTGCGGAATCGCCAACGGCGACACCATCACGGCGGGCCCGTGGCGCTCCGCCACGACGATGGCCGCGAACACCTTCGTCGAAGCAGGGATCGACATGACGACCCTGCTCGGCCCGAGCGGTGGCTGTTTCGCCTCGTTCCTCGCCGACAGCCAGGCCTCGCAGGACACCAACTCCCAGCCCAAGGACTACGCGGGCGGCCAGCTCAACACCTGCGTGCCTCCGATCATCGACACGACGGCGAACCCGGGCGGCTCGGTCAACCCGACCGGTGTAGCGAACCAGCACGACGACGCTACGGTCTCCGCGGTCGGCGGCCGGCCCGATCCGACCGGGACGATCACCTTCTTCCTCTGCAACCCGTCCCAGCTCACGGCCGGCGGCTGTGAGTCCGGCGGCACCCAGGTCGGCCAGCCCGTCCCGATCGACCAGGGCGGTGCGTCGTCGGACAACGCCGACGCGTCGTTGACGACCGAGGCCGGCACGTACTGCTGGCGTGCCGAGTACACGCCCGACACGGACGGCGCCAAGTTCTACATCGCGGCAAGCCACACCAACGCCGACAGCGAGTGCTTCGCGGTCCAGGCTTCGCCGACGATCGTGACGGCCCCGAGCGAGACTGCCGGCTCGGTCGGTGACCTCCTGAACGACTCGGCCGACCTCGAGGCCGGGAGCAACTTCACCGGCGACGGCACGATCACGTTCAACCTCTACGGGCCGAACGATCCGACCTGCGACGGGACGCCCGCCTACACCGAGACGGTGACTGCCGACCACAACGGCAGCGACTACGC
>JAICME010000182.1 GCA_025929425.1 Thermoleophilia bacterium
CAGGAGGCCGATCAGATGCGACGACTCCGGCGGCGAGCTTGTGATGACGCAGTCGTAGCGTCTGTGTGCCAGCAGCCGACGGACCGCGAAGGCCGCCTGCGGCAGCCACGTCGCCACGTTCATCTCGGGAACGAGCACACCCGTGAACAATCGGCCGGGGGGCCGCTCGAGCAAGTTCCGGTCGCCCTCCTGGCGCAACTTGCCCCGTCCGAGCAAGAAGCGCAGCGTGCGCGCGGACTTCGGGTCGCGCACGCGCACGACGTCCAGCTCCTCGTCGGCCGGCAGGGTCCCCCACGCATCGCTCGCGACGATCGTCACCGAATGGCCGAGCCCTCTGAGGTGCCGGGCCATCGACAGCCAGCGTGTGCCGCCGACACCCGGGCACGGGGGGTGTCCGTATGAGACGACAAGCAATCGGCGCGCGGGCGAGTCCCCAGGTTTGTTCAACGCGCTCATCCGTCAGCGGCGGCAACTGCCGAGTAGATCTCCTCAACCTGAGACGCGACAGGTTCAACGGAAAACTGCGCTCGCGCGCGAGCGGCCAGTTCATCCCGGTCACGATGGTCGCGAATGGTCGCGGCGATCGCACTCGCAAGAGCTTGAGGCGATACACCATCTGCCACCTGTCCGCCGCCAACGAGAGCGAGAGCATCGGAGACGCCGGCCAACGGGTAGCCGGCGACTGGCGTCCCGGCGCCGAGGGCCTCAAGCACCGCGAACGGTGTCCCTTCGGAGCGGCTCGAGTTGACCAGGATGTCGGCAGCCGACTGCCACGTCCAGACCCGGTCACGATCGAGATGTCCGGTCAGCATCACACGATCCTCGAGTCCTTCGCGACGCACGAACGCTTCGACCTCGCCTCGCAAAGCGCCGTCGCCAGCCATTACCAACCGACTTCGGGGAGCCGACACCTCGCGGAACGCGGCGATCATATGAAGGGGCTGCTTGACAGGAAGGAGACCACCGACCCACAACACCAGTGTCTCGCGCTCATCGATGCCTAGGCTCGCCCGCGCCTCGCCTCGATTGAGCTTCGGTGGGTACGGCACTCCTCCTGGAATGACGGTCACCCGGCCGCGGTCGGCACCTAGTTCAACGACACGGTCGGCGAGCTGCCGCGAGACCGCAATCACAGCCGAGGCCTGACGAACGGTCGCGGCGACAAACCAGCGGGAAACGTGCCGTGAGCCAGAAATCAGAATGTCGCTGCCGCGGACCGTGAGAACGAATGGCAGTCGCTCATGCTTTGCAAAGCGGCTCGCGGCGAACCCGCCTTCGTTACCGAACTGCGCATGGAGCAGGTTCGCGCCCTGGAGTCTGAGGTTTTCCTCCCTCAGTACCGGCCGTAGCTTCATCGCCCAGATTGGCGGACCAATCGCGCGACCACCGGGAAGATTCTTGGGAAGGACGCGCGGTCGCACCACCCGCAGCCCATCTTCCTCGGACTCAACCGGCACGAGAGCGATGCGGGCACGCTCATCAGGACCTTTCGCGGCCAAGGGGGCGACCACGGTAACGCTGTGGCGACGAGCTATCTCGACCATCTGATCGCGAACAAACGGCCCCGAACCCGGGTAGGCGTCACTCGGATACAGGGCCGACAGAACAAGCACCTTCTGCCCCGCCACGGCGGTGACAGTACGCAAGCCCTCGGACAAGTCCTGCTTGGCGATGAGATCCCTTCAACACCGGACTAGGATCGGTACAGCATGACCGTTCCCGATTTCTACGACGAGTTTGTCGATTACGAGCTGGGCTACCTTCGGCACCCAAACCGCCGGCATCGGCGCGTACGCGAGCACCTCGTGCCGCTGCTCGAGCGAAACACAAAGTCGGCCCTCGACGTTGGCTGTGGAATCGGCTTGATGTCCGGCTGGCTTGCGGCGCGTGTGCCTCGCGTGGTCGGGGTCGATGTGTCACCGCGGAGCATCGAGATCTGCCGCCAGCTACACCCAGAAGCGGAGTTCCATGTCTGCGCCCTGCCGCGCGACCATCTGCCCGAGGGTCCTTTCGATCTGATTACCTTCATCGACGTCCTCGAGCATCTGCCGCGTAACGAGTTGAAGCTGGTGTTCGAGCTAGCGGGTGAGGTGGCTTCGGAGGACGCCGTGATGGCCGTCAACCTCCCGTCTCGGTTGTTCGCCAAGCAAGAGGGTTTCGAGCGACAGATCATCGACGAGGCCGTGCCGGCCGACGAAATCGTCGCCGCCGCAGCTGGGATTGGGATGGAGCCACTCACAGTCGCGCGCTACGGGGTTGAGTACGCGAACCAATACGTCTTCTCTGCGTTCTCGCACTTCTACGACGTGAAGACACCTCTCCGAAGCAGTATTGGCGACCGCCTACGGGACCGAGCTTGGTACGCACGACAGCGCCTTCGGCGCGGCCATCGGTTGCGACCTGCGGACGACGCTCCTTCGCCTGAGCAGACAAGCCTCGAAGGCGACAGTCGGCGTGGTTAGCCCCACGAGCTCGAGCGCCGAGCGGACGATTGGTCCTTCAGTTCGGGCTCCGCTAGACGAATGGCTGTCGCACCCACAGGTCGGGTGGGGCGAAAGTTCGGACCATGCCGAGACGACGTCTCGGGCATGTCCCGGCGCTCGATGGTCTTCGCGGGATCGCGATCCTCCTCGTCGTCGCGCATCACACTGGCAACATGATCCCGTGGACGAGCGGCCACCTCCGCGGCGGGGCGCTCGGGGTCGACCTCTTCTTCGTGCTCAGCGGCTTCCTGATCACGAGCCTCCTGCTGGCGGAGTGGTCCGGTAGCGGGACTGTCTCGCTGCGTTCCTTCTACGGCCGTCGCGCGCGGCGGCTGCTGCCGGCACTGCTCGCGCTCGTCGGACTGGCGTGGCTGCTCTCCATCGCCCTGAATCCGCAGCGCGCGCCGGAGGCGTCGCTCTTCGCGTTGGCTCGACTCAGCTACTTCGGCAACTTCCTGATCGCTTTCGGCGGCGGCCTCGGCAAAGGCTTCGTCCATCTGTGGTCGCTCGCGCAGGAGGAGCAGTTCTACCTGCTCTGGCCGCCCGTGCTCCTCTTCCTGTTAAGACGCCATGTTGCACCGCGCAGGGTGCTCTGGTTGTTGATCGCGTTGATCGGTGCCGTGAACGTGGACCGGCTCGTAATCGTTCTCTTGGGTGCCGGTGAGCAGCGACTCTGGTACGCGCCCGACACGCACGGAGACGCGATCCTCTTCGGCTGCGCGGCCGCGATCGCCTGGGCGCACGGACTCGTCCGAGTGCCACGCGGCGCCACTCCCGTCGCGCTGCTCGTAGCGATCCCGATCCTCGCGACCTTCCGCGCCTATCACCCGGTCGACTACCCCGTCGAGCTCCCTCTTTTCGCCGGCGCCTGCTCCCTCTTGCTGCTCGCGATCGTCGAATCGCCTGAAGGCCGCGTGGCTCGGCTCCTTTCGATGGGGCCGCTCCGGCGGCTCGGCACGATGAGCTACGGCCTCTACCTATGGCATCTGACGCTGCTCGACTTCTTCGGCCTCATCGGGCTTCCCGATGGCTCTCGTCGCGACCGCGCTCTCGTATCGCTTCATCGAGCAACCCTTCCGGAGACGCCGGCGTGGCCTGCTAGACCCCGATCGGGTTCGGGTAACCGCGGATCTGCGTGCCGAACCTGCCGCTGGGTAAATAAGGCCCGTACTGCCAGAGGACCGTGAGGGCGCTGCTTGCCTCTCGGAGGCTTACAGGACGCAGGTTCGGCCGCTTCATCCGCGACCAGCTGCCCGCCGGGCGACCGTGCGCAGCGCGCCCCACAGGTCGGCGAACTCGGAACGAGTCGGCACGAGCAGCGGCAGAACATGGAGCCCGGTCACCCGCCGGTAGAAGTGGCAGAAGAGAACGAAGCTCAGGAGATACGACAGCG
>JAICME010000013.1 GCA_025929425.1 Thermoleophilia bacterium
CTGGTGGATCAGGCAGGCCGTCGCGCGCGCACTCGCCGACAAGGCCCGGACGATCCGCATGCCCGTCCACATCGTCGAGCGCATGCAGAAGATGAATCGCGCGGAGCGGACCCTCTGGATGGAGCTCGGCCGTGAGCCGACCCTCGATGAGATCGCCGCCGAGGCGTCGCTGCCCGTCGAGCAGGCGCGCGAGGTCAAAGCCGCAGCGCGAGCCTCGGCGAGCCTCGACCAGCCGGTCGGCGACCAGGAGGATGCCGTCTTCGGCGACTTCGTCGCGGGCGACGAGCCGCTACCGGAAGAGCGGGTCGAGGGAGCCCTGCGCAGCCAGGCGCTCGCGATCGCCCTTCAGGCGCTCGGGGAGCGCGAACGCCAGGTTCTCGTCCTCCGCTACGGGCTCGTCGACGAGGAGCCGAAGACGCTCGAGGAGATCGGCAAGCGGCTGGGGCTCACGCGTGAGCGTGTCCGCCAGATCGAGCTCGACTCCCTCCGCCGTCTCGCGAACCTCCGCGAGATGCAGATGGTCGCCGCTCCCTAGCGCTACTCGGAGCGGAGATAGTGCTCGAGCCCGGGCGCGGCCAGCCGCAGCTCGCGTAGGGCACGTGTCTCGAGCTGCCGTACGCGCTCGCGTGTGATACCGAGCTCCGACCCCACTTCCTCGAGTGTTCTCGGAGCGCCTCCGTCGAGGCCGAAGCGCAACGAGAGCACCCGGCGCATACGCGGGTTCAGCTGTTCGAGCGCCCCAGCCAGCTCTCTCCCCCGCGCGTGCTCGGCGGTCTGCTCATGGGGCGCCAGCGAGTGCACGTCCTCGATCAGGTCGCCGTAGAGGCTCTCCCCGTCCCCCACCGGCGTCTCGAGGCTGACGGGAGTCTCGACGAGCCCGAGCAGCTCGCGCACGCGCTCCTCGGACTGCTGGGACTCGCGGGCGAGCTCGACCAGCGTCGGTTCGCGGTTGAGCTTCTGCGCAAGCTGCCGGCGGGCGCGCAACAGTCGCCGCACCTCGTCCGCGACGTGCACCGGGAGCCGGATCGTTCTCCCCTGGTCGGCGAGGGCGCGCGTGATGGCCTGTCGGATCCACCAGGTCGCATAGGTCGAGAGCTTGTAGCCCAGGCGGTAGTCGAACTTCTCGACTGCGCGGATGAGCCCCAGGTTGCCCTCCTGAATGAGGTCGAGCAGAGGAACGTTGGCCTTCGTGTAGTTGCGCGTGATCGCCATCACGAGCCGCAGGTTCGATTCGATCAGGCGCCGCTTGGCCTCTTCGTCGCCCTCGTCCTTCCGGCGCGCGAGCTCGCGCTCCTCCTCGCGCGTGAGCAGGGCTCCGCCGCCGATCTGCCGCACGTAGAGCTTGAGCGGATCCTCGGCCGTCGCCTGCTCGACGACCGGTTCCTCAGCCGCAAATGAGTGCTCCATCGCGGGCTGTATCGGCGCCAGCCGAGGTTGGCTTTAGAAAGCCCTAACCGACTTGGCCTACGGTGGCAAGGAAGGCACGCCGATATGAAGAAAGGCTTCGCCAGGACACATGTGCGGAATCGCCGGATATAGCCTCTCGCCGCGCAGCGGGATCGACCGCACGCTCGCAGCGCAGGCGCTCCTAGCCGGGATCGCCGACCGCGGCGCGGACGCAGTCGGTTATGCGTACCGCAGCCCTGCGGACACGTATCCCGTCGTGACGAAGCAGCGGACGCCGGCGAGACATCTCCTCGAGCGGATCGCCATCGCGGACCACGCGACCGAGGTTCTCGTCCATGTCCGTGACTACACGAAGGGCCATCCCTCGATTCCGGCCAACAACCATCCGGTGCGGCACGGGCCCGTCGTCGGGATCCACAACGGGATCATCCTCAACGACGACGAGCTGCTCGCCCCCCACTCCTGCGCGCGCTCCGAGCCACGGATGACCGTCGACTCGGAGGCGATCTTCGCCCTCGCCGCCCACTCCGGGAACGAGCCTGGAGCCCTCGAGGCGCTGGCGGGCTCGATGGCCGCCGCCTGGCTGGACCAGCGCGAGCCGGGAACCGTCTTTGCCGCGCACGGCGTCGGCCGGCCCTTGTGGCTCGGCCGCGGGCGCACCGAGGTCTTCTTCGCCTCGAACCGGGCCGCCCTCGAGGTCGCTTCCGAGTACACCGGCGTGCGGCTGCGCGTCAGCGAGGTGCGTGACGGGACGTTCCTCGCTCTGCGGGCGGGCCGCGTCGCCCGCACGGCTCGCTTCAGACCTGACCGGAGCTACGTCGAGGAGACTGCGCTACCCGCCGTCCGCGCCCCAGGTGAGAGCGCGCACTGCCTCGCACGCCTCGCCGTGATTGCGGCAACCGCGTAGATCACGCTCGCAGCGTTCCGTCGCTTGCGACGTCCCGCCCCTGCTCTGCGAGTCGCTGCCGGACGAGGAACTGGAACGTCGACCACGCGCCGCGCCGCGCGTCGAACATCCGGTACACCTGCCACTCGGTCATGAGCGCATCGTCCTGACGCCTCGCCTCGGCCCAGTCCGCGAATTTCGGCAGGCGCCCGAGGCGCTCCGCCAACACGACTCCCTGGTCGACCGCCCGCTCGAGCCTCTCCTCCCCCACAGGCACATCGAACCCGGCTTCGCGCAGGGCGTTCGTGAGCGAGCCGAACGTGTGCCAGTAGAGCGACTTGGAGGGCATCCGCCCCTTGTGCTCGTCGATGTCGCGAGCAGTCGGTGGCCGGCCGAGCTCGTCACCCAGGGTGCGCAGAAGGCCGAGCAACTCCTCGCGTGTGGCGAAGCGCCGCGGGACGAGCCCGGCGGCGCGCTTGGCAGCGTTCCAGGAGCCGAAGTGCTCGATCACCGTCTGGGGATGCACGGCGGTCTCCTCGTCGGCGGCGAACTCGCGCATCGTCGGCGAGCGCCCGAGCCGCGCGGCGCAGGCGACGATCTGGGCCACGATCTGCTCGTCCGTGTACCGCTTGCGGATCCCGGCCTGGAACCTCGCAAGCTCCCGCGGATCGATCGAGGCGAGCGCCCGATAGCGGGGCTTCTCGGCCATAGACAATAAGTGTAGAGCAGGTTGAGAAATCCGCAAGTAGTCCCGTGCAGGCGTGTCTCGGTACGCTCGCCCGGTGCGTCTCCGTCCCCCACTCGCGCTCGAGATCGCGGTTGCGCGTGGCGTCGCCGCTCTCTCTCGCGGTGTCGGGGCCGGAGGCGGGACGACGATTCCGGGAAAGCTCCTCGCAGAGCTCGACCGCGGCGCGATCGATCGCCTTGCGGCGCGGCTCGCGAACGGGACTGCCGTCGTCTCTGCCACCAACGGGAAGACGACCACGACCGCGATGACGGCCGAGATCCTGCGGCCGCGCCACTCCCTCGCCCACAACGCCGCGGGCGCGAACCTCGTATCAGGTGTTGCGTCGACGCTTCTCAGCGCCGGCGCTGTCGACCTCGGCCTGTTCGAGGTGGACGAGGCGGCCCTGCCGGAGCTCGTGCAACGGCTGCGGCCGAGGGCGATCTGCCTGGGGAATCTCTTCCGCGACCAGCTCGACCGCTACGGCGAGCTCGAGCTCGTGGCCGAGCGCTGGCGTGACGCTGTGGCCGACCTTCCGGAGGCCGCGCAGCTCGTCTACAACGCGGACGACCCTCAGCTCGCTGCCGTGAGCGAGGCACACAGCAGCCGCGTTGCATTCGGCCTCGACGACCCGCGCGTCGCCAGGCCCTCGCTTCAGCACGCGGCCGACTCCAAGTACTGCGTGCGCTGCGGCACACCGTACGAGTACACGGCCGCGTACGTGGGCCATCTCGGCGCTTACCGGTGTCCGCGCGGCGATCACGCGAGGCCCGCGCTCGATGTGGCGGCGCGGGAGATCGAGGTACAGGGGCGTGAACGAGCATCTTTCCGGCTCGACACGCCCGAGGGCTCGCGGCCCGTCGAGCTCGCGTTGCCCGGCCTGTACAACGTCTACAACGCGGTCGCGGCCGCGGCTCTCGCACGATCGCTCGGTGCGGAGCTCGACGAGATCGCCGCCGGGCTCGGGCGCTTCTCCGCCGCGTTCGGCCGCTTCGAGCGTGTCAACGTCGGCGACAAGCGCATTCTCCTGCTCCTGATCAAGAACCCCGCCGGTGCCAACGAAGCGGTCCGCACGCTCGTGGACGGTGGCGCGCCCCACGTGCTCGTCGTCGCGCTCAATGACGAGATCGCAGACGGCCGCGACGTCTCCTGGATCTGGGATGTCGACTTCGAGCCGTTGCTACCGACACTCGAGAGGCTCGTCGCAAGCGGCGGCCGAGCCGCGGAGCTCGCACTTCGTTTCCGCTACGGAGGCCTCGACCACGGTGCGATCGAGGTGGAGCCCGATCTCGGGAATGCTCTCGACCGCGGGCTCGAGCTCACCCAGAACGGCGGCGAACTCGTCCTCCTCCCCACCTACACCGCGATGCTTGCCCTGCAGCGGATCCTTGCCTCGCGCGGACTCGCGAAACCGTACTGGGAGCGCTCTCGATGACCGCGATTCGCGTCGGCCACCTCTATCCGGACTACCTCAACATCTACGCCGACCGCGGCAACATCGCCGTGCTCGCCCGGCGGGCTGCCTGGCGAGGGCACGAGCTGGACGTGACCGCCCTCGGGATGGGCGACGCGGTCGTTCCCGGCGAGCACGACCTCTATTACGTCGGCGGCGGCCAGGACCGAGAGCAGCTTCTCGTCGCGGAGGACCTCGTCGCGAAGGCGGAGGCGCTGCGCGAGGCGGTTACAGCGGGCGCGGCGCTTCTCGCCGTCTGCGGCGGCTACCAGCTCCTCGGACGCGGATACCGCGGCTTTCACGGCGAGGACATGCCGGGGATCGGCCTTCTCCCCCTCGAGACCGTCGCCGGCGAACGGCGCATGATCGGCGACGTGCTGCTCGAGTGCGAGTTCCAGCCCGGCGAGAAACGGACTCTCGCCGGGTTCGAGAATCACGCCGGCCGCACGCGCCTCGATCCCGGCGCGCAGCCGCTCGGCCGGGTGCTCGCGGGGTTCGGCAACGACGGAGAGAGCGGATTCGAAGGGTGCCGGGCCGGCCGGGTGATCGGCACCTATCTGCACGGCCCGCTCCTGCCACGCAACGGTTGGCTCGCCGACTGGCTGCTCGAGCAGGCGCTCGCTCATCGTCTTGGTGCCGATGACCCGCCGAGCCTCGAGCCTCTGCCCGACGAGCTCGAGCGCCGTGCCCACGAGGTCTCCGCAGCCCGGGCTCGCGCACGCGGTGGACGCTTCGGCTAGCCGGCCAGCGCGACCTTCAGCACCTTTTCGACCGCCACTCGAAGCGCGGCGGGCACCTCGCCGTTGCCGCGATAGCGCTGCCACGCCTTCTGCGGCTTCCGGCCGCGGTTGCTCGCCTTGAGCCCCGACACGGTCTCGAAGTCCGGCGTGAGCACGACGGTGCGGCGGCTTCCCGCAACTTCACGGATCGCACGGTTGACCACGCGCTCCGAGTCGACCGGCGACACACCGCGCGGCGCATCGCGGTCGTGGACGACGACGTACGGGATGCTGCACGCGTTGCAGATGCGCGCGAAGAGCGGCATGTTGCCCTTGCCCCCGCACTCGAAGACGAGAATTCCCTCCTTGTCGGGGTCGACGCCAAGGGCATCGAAGACAAGCGGAAACGTCAGCTTCTCGGTCCGACCCTCCACGAGCACCGCGCAACGTGCGAGGAACAGCTCCGCACGGTCGCTGTCGAACTCCGAGAGCGCGCGGAACATCTCGGCCTCGGCCAGCGGCTGTGGCTGGAAGAGCGACGTCCCGCCGGTCGGCGTGTGGCGGACGAGCGCGAGCTCCTCGAGCTTGTCGACGCTGAGAAAGACCGGCGCGTGGGTCGAGTAGAGGATCTGGTTGCCCGCCTGGGCGAGCGAGCGCAGGAGGCCGTAGAGATGGCGCTGAGCGTGCGGACTGAGGTAGAGCTCCGGCTCCTCGATCAGGAGCACGAAGTGACGGAGATTCGAGCCGAGAAGCCGCTCCATCCCTGCGACGAGGGCGAGACCGCCGTCTGCGGCCGCCCAGTGGCGATCGACGGCCGGAGGATGGAACAGCTCGGCGACCTCTGCCGCCCCGCGCCCGGTGGCCGGGGCCACGAGCGTCCGCGAGCGGAGGTTCGCCGGCAGGAACAGCACCGGTGGCGCTCCCGCCCGGTTGAGGTTGAGCGTGTCGGGTGGCCTCGCGTCGAGGAAGATCGTGCCCTTCGCCACGCCGGCCTCGAGATGGATGCGGCCGCCCGCTCCGTCACGGGCGACGTCGTCGATCGTCGGAGGTGGGGCCGCGGCTTCGAGCAGCGTCCAGATCGCGGTCAGAACGGTGGATTTGCCGCTCGACGCCTCCCCGACGAGCGCGCAGACCGAGCCTGGGGACAACTCGAGCTCGCGGGCGGCGCGATACCCCTGGATCGAGACTCGTCTGAGTGGAGGCAACACAGGTGAACCTACCCGCTGCGAGGAGAGTCTGACCGCTACTCGCGTGGGTATCGCGTGGGCGTGATCGCGATTTCGTCCCTGCTGCGAGGCGGCGTGAGCTAGGGCGCCCAGAGTGCGCCGAGATACACGGCCGGGTCGCCCGGCTCCCAGCGGCCGAGGAAGCGCTGCAGCGGCGGGTGGAGCGCGATGTCGTCGAGCTCGTGCGGCTCGAAGAGGCGGTGGCCCCGCACCGCGACATCGGTCGAAGTGACCTCCTCGAGTGAGCGGCGCGCGAGGTCGGCCGCGAAGATGATGTGAACCACGTGCTTGCCGACGAACGCGCGCTTCGGGGCGATCGAGTCGACGACGGCGACCGGCCCTTCGAAGGTGAGATCCGCCCCGATCCCGACCTCCTCCTCGAGCTCCCGGCGGAGCGCCTCGACGAGGCTTTCGCCGCTGTTGACGCCGCCGCCGGGCAAGAGCCAGTACTCGCGCCCCGATTTCTCGTGTCGGCAGAGGAGGACTCGCCCCTCCCAGCGCAGCACGGCCGAGACTCGTATGCGCGGCTCGAGTGCCATCAGTGAGCCGAGCTGCCGAAGCCTCGCTCAGCGCGTTCGCTCTCCGGAAGATCGGCGACTTCCGTCGGTTCGGCCACGACCACCGGCAGGATCACGAGCTGGGCGATGCGCATCCCGGGCTCGACCATGAACGACTCCTCTCGGTCGGTGTTGAGGAGCACGACCTTCAGCTCGCCGCGATAGCCGGCGTCGACGAGGCCCGGCGAGTTGAGGACGGTGATGCCGTGGCGCGCCGCGAGGCCGGAGCGCGGCTGGACGAAGCCCGCGTGGCCCGCGGGAATCGCAACAGTGAGGCCCGTGCCGACTGCCGCGCGCTCACCCGGCCCGAGCTCGATGCGCTCGCTGGCCGCGAGGTCCAGCCCCGCATCGCCCTCGTAGGCGCGCGTGGGAAGCGTGGCCGCGCCGTTCAGACGCTTCATCGGCAGCTCCGTCATGGGCCTGTCCGCCGCTCCGTGCGGGTCTCCTCTGCCACGACGTACGCCGCGAAGCGCCGCAGCTCGCGTCGGGGAAGGCGGGCGGCTACGAGAACTCCTTCCGGCGTGTCCTCGCGCTCGTCGATCGGTGCACCGAGCGCGTAGAGCTCGTTGAGACGTCCTCCCTCCTCGTACGGCAGCAGGAGCCTCACGCGCTCGAAGCGCTCTCCGAAGCGCTCGGCGATGCGGGCACGCAGGTTTTCGAGCCCTTCGCCGGTCAGCGCGGAGATCTGGAGCGCGTCGGGATAGCGATTCGCCAGCCTGCGCCGGCCGAGCGCGTCCACGGTATCGATCTTGTTGACGACGAGCTCGACGGGCAGCTCGTTCGCGCCGATCTCCCGGAGGACCCCGTCGACCGCGGCGATCTGCTCGACGAGCTGCGGCTCGGACGCCGACGCATCGACCACGTGGAGGACGAGGTCGGCGAAGAGCGTCTCCTCGAGCGTCGCCGCAAAGCCTTCTACGAGCTGGTGCGGCAGACGCCGGACGAAGCCGACGGTGTCGGTGACGAGGTAGCGCCGCCCTTCGTGCTCGAAACCGCGCGTGGTGGGATCGAGCGTCTCGAAGAGCCGGTCACGGACGGAGACGCCGGCGTCGGTGAGGGCGTTGAGGAGCGTGGACTTTCCCGCGTTCGTGTAACCGGCGAGTGCGACCGTCGGCGTCTCGGTCCGGCGCCGCTCCTTGCGCCGGACATCGCGTTGGCCGCTCAGCTTGCGGAGCCGTTCGCGGAGGAGCGTGATGCGGCGTCGCGCGAGGCGCCGGTCCGTCTCGAGCTGCGACTCTCCCGGGCCTCGGGTCCCGACGCCCGCGCCGAGTCCGCCTGTCCCGCCGCCGAGCCGCTCGAGGTGCTGCCACATCCCCCGCATGCGCGGGAGGTTGTACTCGAGCTGCGCGAGCTCGACCTGGAGGTTGCCCTCGGCGCTCACCGCGTGCTGCGCGAAGATGTCCAGGATCAGCTGCGTCCGGTCGACCACCCGCGCTTGGAGCGTGTTTTCGAG
The DNA here is from genome assembly GCA_025929425.1 of Thermoleophilia bacterium. Lineage (GTDB taxonomy): Bacteria > Actinomycetota > Thermoleophilia > Gaiellales > Gaiellaceae > Palsa-739. The sequence continues at coordinate 8,426 of JAICME010000013.1, forward strand.
CGTCCGCTGCTGGGCGGGACTGAGCTCGGTGTCGACGAGCAGCACCTCCGCGCCGGCGTCTCCGTATTCCTGTTTGAGCTCATCGAGCTTTCCCTTGCCGACGTACGTCCGCGCGTCGGGGAAGCGCCGGTGCTGGACGACCCGGCGCACAGGCTCGACCCCGGCGGTCCGCGCGAGCTCCTCGAACTCCGCCAGCTCGTCGGCGCCGTCGGACCCGGGAGCGAGCACGGCGAGCACGAGCCCACGCTCGGGCTCGCCCGCCCAGGAGCGATCGGGCTGTCTCACCGCCATCCGGCGTTCATTATGACTCCTGCCATGCCCGCTTCCGACCTCGCTGCCCGGACGCTAGAGCTCGTGAACGTGCCCTCGGAGAGCCGCCGAGAGACCGCCGCGATGGCACACGTGCGGAGCCTCTTGCCCGGTGAGCCGCTCTACGACGACGGCGAGGCGATCGTCTGGGGAAGCGCCGACGCGCCGGTCGCGCTGGCGGGGCACGTCGACACGGTGCCCGCTCAGGGCAACATCCCCGGACGAATCGCCGACGACGCGGTACACGGGCTCGGCGCGAGCGACATGAAGGGCGGGGTCGCGGTCATGCTCGAGCTCGCCCGCGACGGGCTACCCGGCCGGTACGTCTTCTTCACCCGCGAGGAGGTTCCGATCGACGAGAGCCCCATGCCGGGCGTCTTCGCGAGCGGCGTGCTCTCCGACGTGGAGCTCGCCGTCGTGCTCGAGCCCACCGACACGATCCTCCACGCCGGTTGCCTGGGAAACCTGCAGGCGAGAGTCGAATTCCACGGCGAGAGCGCCCATTCGGCGCGGCCGTGGACCGGCCGAAACGCGATTCACGCGCTCGCCGAGGGACTTGCACCACTCGAGCGACTCGAGCCGCTCGAGGTCGAGCTCGACGGTCTCCTGTTCCGCGAGGTCCTGAGCGCAGTGCGTGTCGAGGGGGGCATCGCGGCGAACGTCGTTCCCGCCCTCGCTTCCGCCGAGCTCAACTTCCGCTACGCGCCCGGCCGCTCACGCGACGAGGCGGAGGCGCGCCTCCGCGAGCTCGTTCCGCACGGCGAGCTCGAGATCCTCTACAACTCTCCGTCCGCGCTGCCCGCGCTGACGAATCCGTTCGTGCAGCGGCTGCGGGAGCTCGTGCCCGACGTGGCGCCGAAGCAGGCGTGGACGCCCGTTGCACAGTTCGCCGAGCAAGGGATCGACGCGATCAACTACGGCCCCGGCGCCACAGCGGCCGCCCACCGGCAGGACGAGCAGATCCCGATCGCGAACCTGCACGAGGTGTACGAGACACTGGCTAGGTTCCTGTCGTGATCAACCCGCTGCTCACCGAGCTAGCCGCGTATCCCTTCACGCGGCTCGAGGAGGAGCGACGGAGGCTGCTCGCAGCAGGCATCCAGGTGATCGATTTCGGCAAGGGCGATCCGAACGAGCCGACCGATCCGATGATCCGCAACGCGCTTGTCGAGGCGCTGCCGGAGCGGGCTCCGTACCCGCTCGCGCAGGGTCTGCCCGAGCTTCGCGAGTCCGCCGCGGGCTGGATCGAGCGGCGCTTCGGAGTCTCGGTCGATCCCGAGACGGAGATCGTGCCCACATACGGTTCGAAGGAAGCGATCTTTTCGCTCGCGCAGGTCCTGGAGACCGCAGGCCGCGCGGTGGCGTTCGGCGAGCCCGCGTACCCCGTGTACGAGCGCGGGGCGCTCTTCGCCGGGGCGCGGGTGCAGACGCTCCCGCTGAGCCGCGAGAACGGGTTCCTGCCGGACCTCTCGGAGCTCGACGACGACGTGGCGCTCGTCTGGGTCAACTACCCGCACAACCCGACCGGCGCGGTGGCGCCGCGCGAGTTCTACGACGAGCTCGCCGAGGCGGCCGAGCGACACGACTTCATCGTCGGCTCGGACGAGGCCTATACGGAGCTGTGGTTCGACGAGCCGCCGCCGTCGGCGCTCCAGGCGGTCGACCGCTCCCGCATCCTCGTCTTTCAGACACTCAGCAAACGCTCCTCGATGACCGGGTACCGCTCCGGCTTCGTCGCCGGCCCGCCGGAGATCGTGGCGGCGCTGAAGTCGTATCGCCCGACGGTGGGGACGGCGCCGCAGGAGTTCGTGCAGCGGGCATCCGTCGCCGCCTGGAACGACGAGCGTCACGTCGAGGAGACGCGGGCGCGCTATCGCGCGAAGCGCGATGTGATGATTCCGGCGATCGAAGGCCGCGGCTGGGAGATCGTCGCGAGCGACGCGACGATGTACCTCTGGTCCGTGGGACCGGACGCCGCCGAGCTCCTCGAGCAGGGGATCATCGTGTCCCCGGGCGAGATGTTCGGGCCGAGCGGAGAAGGCTACGTCCGCTTCGCGCTCGTCCCGACGCTGGAAGAGTGCGAGCGGGCAGCAGAGATCCTGCGAAAGACGTGATGGACGTCGAGGCAACGATCGCGGCGCTCGACCGCGGCGAAGTGCGGGTCGCCGAGAAGGTCGACGGCGACTGGCGGGTGAACGAGGACGCGAAGGCGGCGATCCTGGAGTACTTCCGCGTGCGGAAGGTCGAGCCGATCGAGGTCGGGCCGTTCGAGTACCTCGACAAGATTCCACTCAAGCACGATCACGCCGAGCGCGGCGTCCGCGTCGTGCCGCCGGCGACCGCGCGGTACGGGTCGTTCCTCTCCCCCGGCGTGATCCTCATGCCGAGCTACGTCAACATCGGCGCCTGGGTGGGGCCGAACACGATGGTCGACACGTGGGCCACCGTCGGGTCGTGTGCGCAGATCGGGGCGGATGTCCACCTAGCGGGTGGCGTCGGCGTCGGCGGCGTTCTCGAGCCGCTGCAGGCGCGCCCCGTGATCGTCGAGGACGGTGCCTTCATCGGGTCGCGCTGCATCCTCACAGAGGGCGTCGTGATCGGCGAGCGGGCGGTGCTCGCGCCGAACGTCTCGCTGACGGGGTCGGTGCCGGTCATCGATGTCACGGGGCCGGAGCCGGTCGAACACCGGGGGTACGTGCCACCGCGCGCCGTGGTCGTCCCGGGAACGAGGCCGAAGGAATTCCCGGCCGGACGCTACGAGGTTGCCTGCGCGCTCGTCGTCGGCTGGCGGAGCGCGCAGACGGACCTCAAGACGAGTTTGAACGACGTCCTACGAGAGTTCGAGATCGGCGCCTAGCGCGACACGGCGAGCTGCGGTGCAGAATCGCCGACCCCCACCCTTGGGTGGGGTAGCTGCCCCTCCGCCCTCGGAGGCGACGATACCCGAGAAACCGCTACGCGTCCGCGCCGGTTTCGTGACCGGAGTCCGGCAATTCGTCCAGGGGCACAGCGGGCCCCGTCAGCCATGCACGGCCGCCGGCCAGGCGCACCCACAGGTCGCCGCCGGGGAAGTGTACGACGACGTCTCCGTTGCGATGGGTCGCCGCGGCGACGGCCACGGCACTCGTTCCCGATGCCTCCGTCTCTCCCACGCCGCGCTCCCAGACGCGGGCCGTCACTTCACCGGGCGCGTCCACTCGGGCCACCTGCACGTTCGTCCGCTCCGGAAATCGTGGATGCCCCTCGAGCCGCCTGCCGAGCGTGCCGATCGCGTCCGGATCGCCCCGGACGACGGCATGGGGATTGCCCACGATGACCCGGGTCAACTCGATGCCGTCGACCAGCTCTGGTTCGCTCACCTCTACCGCATCGAACTCCGACTCGTAGAGACCGTCCGACGTCCGCCGCACGCACACGGTTCTCGGCCCTACGTGCACGAGCGCCTGCGATGACCCGGTGCGGACCATCAGCCAGGCCGCAGCGATCCGCGTCCCGTTGCCGGACATCTCGGCTCGCGAGCCGTCCGGATTGACGATGCCGATCGAGATCTCGTCGCCGTCCACTGCAAGCACCTCGACCGCGCCGTCCGTCCCCGAGAGGTCGACGCCGTCTAGCGGGCCTTCATGGACGAGGTAGATGTTCCCGTGTGCGTGCCAGCGCGACGATTTCAGCAGCGGTCTCCTCGGGTGGCCGGTTCGCCGCGACCATAACCAGCCCCTCGAGCCGGCGTAGCCACTTGCGTTGATAACCGGCGTAACGCCGGGTGCGCACGATGAGCGCGTCGACGGCCTCCTCTCGGGGCAGCGACGCTACCTCGTCCAAGCCGATGATCTTCCGCGCGGTGACAGAGGGCTCTGCCGCGAGCGCCTCGCGTACCTCGACCTCGACACCCTCCTCGAACATTCGCATCGTCCGCTCCGCGATTCGCCTCTCGAGCTCCGCCTTCGGCACGTCGAGCCCGATCAGAAGGGTGGGATGGCGCCAGGCGCCGCCGAAGAGGCTCTCGCGCCTCGGGACGAGCGAGTGCCCCTCTTCCGCGAGCTCGAGCGCGCGCACGACCCGTCGGCGGTCGTTCGGATGGATCCGTGCCGCCGCGGCCGGGTCGCGCTCACCGAGTTCCGCGTGGGCTGCAGACGCTCCGGCTTCGTCGTAGAGCTGTCCCCAACGCTCACGCGTACCGGATCTGGGTGGCGGAGGAAACTCGAGCTCCGCGAGGGCCGCACGGAAATAGAGGCCCGTCCCGCCGACGACGAGCGGCGTCCGGCCGGCGACGAGGATCTCGTCGATCACGGTATGCGCGAGGGATGCGTATTCGCCGACTGATGCAACGTGCGAAACGGGCCAGATCCCCACGAGCCGCTCTCGGTGCGGCGACTGGTTCGTGAGGAGCGGGAGGCCGTCGTATACCTGCATCGCATCGGCCGAGACGACCTCGGCGGGCAGCAGCGCGGTGATCGCAGCGGCGACGTCCGACTTCCCACTCGCGGTCGGCCCGAAGAGGCCGATGACCATCTCAGCCACGGAGGCGCTCGCGAACGAGCTCGAGTTCCTCGTCCGTGACTCCGACGTCGCGGAGATATGCCTCTACGCCGCCGTAGCGACGTTCGAGCTCGGCGAAGACACCGACCATCGACGCTGCCGGAGTTTGCGCGATCCGCCGAAGCCTTTCGAGCTCCTCCTCGGACTCGGCGGCCTCGAACCATGCCTCGTGCCGCGGGCGCAGCCGCTCCTCGCTGAATGCGTAGTCCGCTGCGATCTCTGAGCTCTCGACTCCGGCGAGCTGCAGGAGGAAGGCCGAAAGGAGGCCCGTCCGATCCTTGCCGCCGGCGCAATGGATGACGATGCCACCGGTAGGCGCGTTCGCAACGGCTCGCACCGCAGCTGCGACGTTCGAACGAAAGCGCTCGAGAAAGATCAGGTAGACGTCCCGGGTCGCCGTCGCGACATCGGGGGCTGCGGCAACGGCGGCGTCGAGCTCCTTGCCGATCGCCTCCCATTCAGCTTCGCCGGCCTCCAGGAACGGGACATGAACGACGTCGACAGGGACCTCGGCCGGAGGATCCTCGGCGCGCTCGTGGTCGCCGCGCAGATCGATCACCGTGCGGATTCCATGGTCGACGAGCGCCTGCCAGCCGGCATCGCTCAGCTGGCGGACGCTGTCCGCCCGCACAACCGCCCCGAAGCGCGTCTCGCCGCCGTCTCGTGTCGGCACTCCGCCTAGCTCACGGACGTTGAGGCAACCGTCCCAGACGAGATCTCTAGGCTGCGGCCGCTGCAAGACGAGTACCGCGGAGCGTCGTCGATGTCGCGTGTGCGATCTCGACGTCGACAAGGTCGCCGGGAACGGCGTCGCCGCTGAAGTTCACGGTGGTGTTTCGACGCGTCCGCCCGCGCAGGAGATCCGGCTCGGTACGGCTCGGCCCCTCGACGAGCACCTGCTCGATCATGCCGAGCCGACTCGTGTTCTGCTCGGCCGCAACCCGCTGGACGACCTCGACCAGCCGTTCGATGCGGTCGCGCTTCACGTCGTCCGCCACCTGTTCCCGCATCGCGGCTGCCTCTGTCCCGGCCCGCGGCGAGTAGACGAAGGTGAATGCGCCGTCGAAACGAACGTCCTCGACCGCCTCGAGGGTCTCACGGAAATCCTCTTCGGTCTCGCCGGGGAAGCCGACGATGATGTCGGTCGTAAGGGCGAGGTCGGGGATCGCACTCCGGAGCTCGTCGACGAGGCGCAGGTAGCGATCGCGCGAATACGTCCGCCGCATCGCCTTCAGCACGCGGCTCGAGCCGGACTGGAGCGGCAGATGGGCGTGCTCGCAGACTGCCGGACATTCGGCCATCGCTGCAATCACGTCGCGGCGAAAGTCCTTCGGGTGAGGGCTGGTGAAGCGGATCCGCTCGATCCCGTCGACCTCATCGACCGCGCGCAGGAGCTCCGCGAAGCTCGAGCCCACGTCGCGGCCGTACGAGTTGACGTTCTGTCCCAGCAAGGTCACCTCGCGGACTCCCTCCGCGGCGAGCCGCCCGACTTCGCCGACCACCTCCCCCGGACGACGGGAGATCTCCCTCCCCCGGACCGCCGGGACGATGCAGTAGGAGCAGACCGAGTTGCAGCCCATCGAGACCTGGACCCACGCCTGGAAACGTCGCTCGCGGTGCAGAGGGAGCTTCGCGGCGAAGGCGCGCTCCTCGCCGGTTCCGAACGAGCCGCGCGCGATGCCCTCTCCACCCGCTCCGAGCCACTCGCCCAGATGCGAGATCGTGCCGGGGCCGAAGGCGACGTCGACCGCCGGATAGAGAGCGAACAGCCGCTCCCGCTGCGCTTCCGCGTAGCACCCGCCGACGGCCACGACGGTGCCCGGCCGCTCGCGCTTGAGCTTCGCTGCGTTACCCATGTGGGCCGCGAACCGGGTGTCGGGCTTCTCGCGGATGGTGCAGGTGTTGAGGACGAGCACGTCTGCCTGCTCCTGCGACGGCGCCTCGCCGAGCCCGAGCTCCTCGAGCATGCCCTTGATCCGCTCCGAGTCGTGGGCGTTCATCTGGCAGCCGAACGTCGTGACGTGGTAGCGCTTCACGACGCGAAGGGTAGCCCCGGCGCGTTACGCGGCCTGGATGGGCGAGTCCTCGGCCCGATCCCCGTGGTCGTGCACCGGCTGCGCGGTGGTCGTCGAGTGGTTCTTGGCCACCTCGACCGCCCGGCTCTCGCGGATCACGGTCACCTTCACCTGGCCTGGATACTCGAGCCGATCCTCGATCTCGCGGGCGATTTCGTGCGCAAGCAGGGCGGCCGCGTCGTCGCCGACCTCGCCGGGACTGACGATGACCCTGATCTCGCGTCCCGCCTGCAGCGCGTACACCTTCTCGACGCCTTCCTTCGACGCCGCCAGCTCCTCGAGCGCCTCGAGGCGCTTGATGTACTGCTCGAGGCTCTCCCCGCGCGCGCCGGGACGGCTCGCCGAGACCGCGTCTGCTGCGATCAGAAGAACCGCCTCGACGGTCTGCGGCTGCACCTCGTAGTGGTGCGCTTCGATCGCATGGACGACACCCTGAGACTCGCCGTGGCGTCGCGCGAGCTGCGCGGAGATGAGCGCATGCGAGCCCTCGACCTCGTGCGTCATCGCCTTGCCGATGTCGTGGAGCATCGCAGCGCGCTTTGCCGTTTGCACGCTCGCCTCGAGCTCCGTCGCCATGATCCCTGCGAGGTGCACGACCTCGAGCGTGTGCTTGAGGACGTTCTGGCCGTAGCTCGTGCGGAAGCGAAGCCTGCCGAGGATCTGCACGAGCTCCTCCGCGAACGGGCCGCAGTTCGCCTCGAATACAGCCTGCTCCCCGGCCTGCCGCACGACCTCCTCGACCTCGGCCTTCGACTCGTAGTAGGTCTCCTCGATTCGTGCGGGATGGATCCGCCCGTCCTCGAGGAGCTTCGCGACCGTGAGACGTGCGATCTCTCGGCGAAGCCCGTCGAACGAGGAGAGCACCACCGCGTGCGGGGTGTCGTCGACGATGAAGTCGACGCCGGTGAGATGCTCGAGGGCGCGGATGTTCCGGCCCTCCCGGCCGATGATCCGGCCCTTCATGTCATCGGACGGCAGCTCCACCACGGTCACCGTCGTCTCCGCGGTGTGACTCGCGGCGACTCGCTGGAGCGCATCCGCGACGAGGTTCCGCGCGCGGCGCTTCGAGTCGGCGCGAGCTTCCTCCTCGAGCATCCGAACGCGCCTCGCGAGCTCGTGCCGCGCCTGTTCCTCGCCGCGCTCGAGTACCAGCGTTCTCGCTTCCGCCTGGCTCAGGCCGGCTACACGCTCGAGCTCTGCGACGTGCGCGTTCCTGGTCTCCTTCAGCTCCTCCTGGAGCCGGCGGATGTGCTCCTCGCGGTCGGCGAGACCCTGGTCGCGGCGCGAGAGCTCCTCGAGCTTCTTCTCGATCTCGAGCTCCTTCGCGAGCACGCGCTCCTCGATCTTGAGCACCTGACCGCGGCGATCCGTGAGCTCGGCGTCGATCTCACTTCGCAGCCGGACGGCCTGCTCGCGGGCCTCTACCTGGGCCTCCCGCCGCACCGCGTCGCCTTCCCGCCGGGCGTCCTCGAGCAGCTGCTCGCGGATCCGCCGCGCCTTCGACACTCCGGTCGTGCCGAACACCGACACGGCGAGCAGGGCAAGCGCAGCGCCTCCGGCGATCCCGATGGCAATTCCGATCCCGATCAGCACTGCCGGCTCCTCCGTCGAGGGCTCGCCACCCTGTTCGGTGGCACGTCCCATCCGTCGCCGGGCCCGTCCGGCAGCTATCCGAGAAGCCTCATTCGGCGGGCAAGCGCCCGCCGAAGGTCACCGCGCTACCTCGCGCGTAACCTCCATGTCGTCGAGTCTGAGTGGTCGAACATCGGCTGTGGTTTCGGAAAAGCGACTTTTGCAGGCAAAACGTCGAATGGAATGCACACGGATCCTACCTCGCCTCAGGCGTCTTGTGCAAACGCGGACGCGACCTCCTCGAGGGTCTCGCGCGAAAACCCCCGGCTCGAGAGGCGCCGGATCAACGCGGGTGTGACGCTCTGCCCCGTAACCGAGCGCCGTGCTCGATCGAGCTCCGGCTCGAGGGCCGCGACGGCGTCGGCAGCCGCGTCGGCCGGCACAAGCCGCCGTTGCAGATCTGCTCGGATGGCCGCATCGCCGTACCCACGCCGCGCGAGTCGCTCCGCGCGGGCCTCGGCCACGCGACAGTCGTCGAGCAGCCCCGCCCGTTCGAGCGCTCGGATTGCCTCTTCGCGCGCGGCAGCGGAATGCCCTGCCCGCGCCAGCCGGCGCTCCATTTCGTGACGCGAGCGGTCGCTCGCCGCCAGCGACCGCTTCGCAGCGGCCAGTGCTCCGGCCCGGCGTAGCTCCCGCGCCAGCTCTCGCGCTTTGGCCCGATCGAGCTCACGCCCGACCGAGAGCGTCGCGCGCACGACGGCATCTACCGGCAGCACACGCCACGGCTTGCCGTCGAGCTCGACGGCCACGCGGCCGCCCTTGCGCTCGCGCAGCGCCGTGACGGTTGGCGTCACGCCTCGGCTTCGGCCGCCGCGAGCGCCTCCGCCGCTACCTCAGCCTTGCCGTTGGAGGCTGCGACCTCCTCTGCGCCTACGGTTGGCAGCAGCCGCGCAGAGGCGATCTGATCCGCACCGAGCTCCACCTGGATCTGCTGCAGCACGTGCTGCGTGACATCCGGGTGCTCGCGGAGGAACGCCGTCGCGTTCTGGCGCCCCTGGCCGAGCCGCTCGTCGCCGAAGCTGAAGTACGAGCCCGATTTCGTGACGACCTTGCGCTCCAGCCCCGCATCGAGCACCGTGCCCTCCCACGAGATGCCGGAGCCGTAGATGATGTCGAACTCGGCCTGCTTGAACGGCGGCGCGACCTTGTTCTTCACGACCTTGACCCGGACGCGGTTGCCGAACGCCTCGACGCCTTCCTTCAGCGTCTCGATCCGCCGGATGTCGAGCCGCACGGACGAATAGAACTTCAGTGCCCTACCGCCCGGCGTCGTCTCGGGGTTCCCGAACATGACGCCGATCTTCTCGCGAAGCTGGTTCGTGAAGAGGCAGATCGTGTCGGTACGGTTGAGCGTGCCGGCGAGCTTGCGCAGCGCCTGGCTCATGAGGCGCGCCTGGAGACCGACGTGGCTGTCCCCCATCTCGCCCTCGATCTCGGCCTTCGGCGTCAGCGCCGCGACCGAGTCGATCGCGACGACGTCGAGAGCGCCGGAGCGGATGAGGAGCTCCGCGATCTCGAGCGCTTGCTCGCCCGTGTCGGGCTGCGAGACGAGGAGGTTGTCGATGTCGACGCCGATCCGCTTTGCGTACGCCGGATCCATCGCGTGCTCGGCGTCGATGAAGGCGCAGATGCCGCCCTTGCGTTGCGCCTCGGCGATCACGTGGTAGACGAGGGTCGTCTTCCCGGAGGACTCGGGCCCGAAGATCTCGACGATGCGGCCGCGCGGCAGGCCGCCGATCCCGAGCGCGAGATCGAGCGCAAGCGAGCCGGTGGAGACGGCGCCGACCGAGACCGCGGCGCGGTCGTTCATCTTCATGACCGAGCCCTTGCCGAACTGTCGCTCGATCTGGCCGAGCGCCACGTCGAGTGCTTCGTGCTTGTCCACCTCTCAGCCTCCTAGAGCGACAGATTCCAAGACGTCATACCGCGCCCCGTCGGGGTGCAGCCGGGATAGGTAAGCAGCCGCGTCGGACGGAACGAATGTTCGCTGGGGCGGTGATTCCGGACGCAGCCGTGGGCGTTCCCGCCAGCGCGCAACGGTGACGTGCGGCAGCCACTGCCGGCCCTCGCGGCGATACAAACCGAGCCCCTCGAGCCGCTCCTGGAGGTCTCCGGCCAGCGCCGTCGCGCGACCTTCCCCGTCCTCGAGCACCAGCATCCCGACGCCCCGCGTCTCGCGGTAGCGAACCGGGGTGAGACGGATCTCGCCCGCCCCGGCCGCTGCCCCACGCAGCGCCTCGAGGATCGCCTCGAGCTCCCCACGCGGTCGGTGCCCGAGGAACGCGAGCGTGACGTGCAGATGCTCGCGCCGGACGAGCCGGACGCTCGGCAGCTGCTCGCGCTGCCACCGCTCGATCTCCCCCAAGACGTCGTCGGGCATTCGCAAGGCGAGAAAGAGGCGGAGCCAGTCATCGCGCTTCACGCTAGCCGCAGGGCTCACGTGTCTTCGTCGCGACTTCCCAGCAGAAGCGCACGCAGCAGATGGAGGGACGTGACCGCCGCACGGACGCGTATCTGCTCACGCTCGCCGGGCAGGTCGAGCATGCGCGCCAGCGAGCCGTCCGGGCCCGAGGCGTGGAGGTGGACGCGTCCCACGGGCTTCTCGGCCGTCCCGCCGTCCGGGCCCGCGACGCCCGTCACCGCGACCGCCAGGTCCGTACCAAGGCGGCGTCGCACCCCGTCTGCCATGGCAGCCGCCACCTCGGCCGACACGGCGCCGTGCTCGGCCAACAGCTCTTCCGGCACGCCGAGTTCACTCCGCTTGACGTCGTCGGCATACGCGACTACTCCACCGACGAAGGACGCGCTCGAGCCGGGAACGCCGGTGAGCCGCGCAGCAACCATCCCTCCGGTGCACGACTCCGCGGTCGCCAGGCTCAGCCCACACGCGGCCGCGAGCGAGAGGACGAGCTCCTCGACGCGTCGCTCGTCGTGCGCAAACAGCCACGGCCCGAGCCGTTCCACGAGCTCCGCCTCGAGCGCGTCGCCCCGCTCCTCCGCCCCGGGCTCGACCAGGAGATCGACGTGGATCTCGAACTCGCGAGCGCAGATCGTCGCCTCGACCCCACCTCCGTCGCCGCCGGCCTCCTCGAGCGCCCGGGCCACCGCGGACTCGCTCACGCCGAACAGACGCAGCACATGCCGTCCAGGGGGCCTCGTCCGCGCGAGCAGCTCCCGCATCGGCTCGCTCACGAGCGCGTTCGGCCAGAGCCGCCTCAACTCGCTGGGAGGGCCCGGGAGAACGACTACGACACAGCCGGTCGGTGCGCGGAAGACGAGACCCGGAGCCGTGCCGGCGAGGCCGATGGAGAGTGCGGTGACCGGTCGCGTCGCCTGCTTGGTGACCCCGGGAGCGAAATCCGCATACGGCCTCTGCAAGCGCTCTGCGACCGCACGCGAGATCGACTCGATCTCCTGCTCGAGCGCCTCGTCGACCACGAGCTCGACCCCGGCCGCGCGAGCGAGCAGCTCGACGGTGCGATCGTCATGCGTCGGGCCGAGGCCGCCCGAGACGAGGCACGCGTCCGCCCCGAGCCCTTCGCGAAACGCCGCCTCCAGCTCGGCCGGCGTGTCTCCCACGATCGTGATGCGGGCAGGCTCGAGCCCGTGCGACAGAGCCTCGGCGGCGAGGAACGGGCCGTTCCGGTCGGTGCGCTCGCCGCGAACGAGCTCGCTGCCGGTGACGACGACGACAGCCCGCGGCCGCGGGGTCACCCGTGAAGGCGCGTCGTCTGCTGCGGAGTGACGAGGACGCGGAGGTTGTGCACGTTCGGCAGGGAGACGGCGCGGCCGTTCAGCGTGATGTGCAGGCCGGCGGGGCTGCGCACGAGGAGGTAGAACCGGCTGCCCGCGAGCCTGTCGGTCTCCCCCGCTCCGACCGTCCCCTGCAGGTCGACCTTGCCGGAGGCCTTGTCGCGGCGCACCTCGACGTACGTCCCACGCCCGACGCCACGCAGAACGAGCCGGCGCGGCATCGCTGCGTGCGTCTTCTTCTGCTGCGTGTCGAGCCCGGGCGTGTGGCTCGTCGTTCCGCCGAAGCGCCACGCCGCAAAGACGAGCGCGGTCACGACGGCGATGCCGGCGAGCACGAGGAGTACCGCACGCCGCTCGATCGGGCGGTGACGCGTCCGGACGCGGCGCGGGGTGTCCCGCCGCACGGGTGCCTCGTCGCGCCAACTCATGAGGAAGCGCGAGGCGTACTCGTCGACGTAGACGTCGCCGTCGAGCCCGAGGTACTCCGCGTATGTCCTCAGGAAGCCGCGGGTGTAGGCATCCCCGGGGATCGCGTCGAAATCCTCTTCCTCGAGCGCCCGGATGTACTTCGCGCGGATCTTCGTGGCGAGCTCGATCTCGGGATAGCCGAGCCCCTGCCGCTCGCGGGCCTCCCTGAGGCTGTAGCCGATCTCGAACACGGGCGCAGTCTACGACTCAGTGCTCGAGGCGCAAGAGCAGCTCGTAGAGGCCGACCGCAATCGACGCGGAGAGCGTCAAGCAGATCCCGGCCACCGCGAGGATCCTGGCTAGCCGGATCCAGGCCGAGCCTCCCGCCCGTTCCAGGGTGCGTGCGATCGCGCCACGCGCGCCGCGGGCGAAGAGGAGCGACACGGTGGCCGCGACGGCGGCGACCGGGATCGCCCAGACGGCGTCGAGCAGGGCCGCACCGGGGATCTTCCGGGTCAGCTCGATCCCCACGGGAATCGCCGCCGCGGCCACGACGCCGAAGAGGAAGGCGAGCCAGGCGCGAACGTTCAGGCGCCGTGGCTGCATCAGGGTCTGGGTACGGACGGCCAAATCAGTGGGCCATTGTAGGCGGCCGGAGGACGGCGAACGGGTCGGTGATCTCCAGCTCGCCCGTGCGGAAGCGGTAGATCGCTGCGGGCCGGCCGCCACCGCTGCCGTAGCGGCGCCGCTCCCCCGTTTCCTCCAGGAGCTGTCGCCGGAGCAGCACCCGCTGCAGGTTCGTCGCGCTCACCGGGTGCCCGAGCGCGGCGGCGTAGAGGTCGCGCAGTTCGGCGAGCGTGAAGCTCGGCGGAGCCAGCGCGAAGCCGAGATTCGTGTAGGAGAGCTTGGCGCGCAGTCGCTCACGTGCGCCGATGAGGATCTCCTCGTGGTCGTAGGCGAGCTCCGGGAGCTCGTCGATCGGGTGCCAATGCGTGTCGTCCGGCAGCTTCGGGTCGAGGCCGCTCGGCACGAGGCCCAGGTAACCGGTGGCGAGCTCGCGACGGGCGGGATTGCGGTGCGGGTCGCTGCGGGTCTCCAGCTGCTCGAGATGCGACAACTCTCGCACGTGCACCTTCTCGGCCAGATGCCGCCGCAGCGATCCCTCGAGGGTCTCGCCCTCCGCCAGAGCCCCTCCCGGCAGCGCCCAGCTCGCTGCGAACGGCTCACGCGCTCTCTGCCACAGGAGCGCCTCCAGCTGTTCGTTCCGCACCTGCAGGACAGCCGCAAGGACGGCATGCGCCGCACCGGGGTCCGGCCGCACGGCTACTGCCTGACGTACGGCTTGCCGTCGGCGACGGGAGCGACGGTGCGTCCGATCACGCCGGCAACGGCAATCAGCGTGAGCACGTACGGCAGAGCCTGGAAGAGCGTCGCGGCGCTGGCCGAGTAGACCTGCAGCTTCAGCGCCAGCGCGCTCGAGAACCCGAAGAGGATCGCCGCGCCGAAGGCGCCCGCGGGGCGCCAGTTGCCGAAGATCATCGCGGCGAGCGCGATGAAGCCGCGGCCGTTCGTCATGTTGAAGAGGAACGTCCCGTTCCCCTGCGGGCCTTCGGAGAGGTAGATCCCGCCGATCGCCGCGAGCATCCCCGACAGGACAACACAGCCGTACCGGATCGCGTAGACGTTGATCCCGACCGTGTCCGCCGCCCGTGGATGCTCGCCGCAGGCGCGGATTCGCAGTCCGATCGGAGTCTTGAAGACGACGATGTACGCGAGGATCACGAGCGCGAAGCTCGCCCAGGTCAGGATGTTGAGATCCCCGATCGCCTGCGCGAGGAAGTTCGAGCCGGAGAGGAGGTGGACGTTCGGCAGCAGCGAGACGCCGTTGGCAATGGGATTGTTGTGGTAGAGGTCGATGAAGAAGTAGCCGGTTATCCCCACGGCGAGGAAGTTGACTCCCGTGCCGCCGACGATCTGGTCGGCTCGGAGATGGATGGCGAAGAACGCGTAGACGAGCGCAAGCAGAGCGCCAACGCCCATTGCGACGAGCAACCCGACCACCCAGCTACCGCCCTTGTCGGCGCCGTAAACGCCCCAGAAGGCGCCCATCAGCATCATCCCCTCGAGGCCGATGTTCACGACGCCGCTCCGCTCGGAGAACATGCCGCCGATCGCCGCGAAGACGAGCGGCGTAGCGAAGCTGAGGGTCTGCGCCACGAGCGTCGCGTCGAACGTGGAGCCGAGGTTCTCCGTGCTCGACCGAGTCGCGAGGATGCCCAGACCGATGCCGAGAATGCCGGCCGCGACTGCGCCCCAGCCCAACCGACGGCGACCGCGGGTGACCGTCCAGATCCCGAGCATGGCCGCGACGATGCCGACCAGGATCGGCCAGGTGACCGTCCGCGCCTCGATCGGCGGGATCGCGAGAAAGGCAGCGAACGCACCGAGGACTATCCCCAGGAAGCCGCTCGCCGCCGGGTCGCGCAGGCGTGCGCTGATCGGGTTGTCGAGCCGTGCCGCCCAGGTGTTCACGACGCTGCCGCCTCAGCCCGTCGGGCGGTCTTACCGGGCGGCCGCCGGAGCTTCTTGCGGGAGTTCCAGACGTAGAGGATCAGGACGTCGGCCCCGATGAAGAGGACGATCAGTCCCTGGATGATGTAGGTCAGGTTGTTCGCCAGCGTCGGGTCGATCACGGCCGAGCTGCCGAGTCCGTGGAAGCTCCCGTAGGAGAGCGCGCCGAACAGCACCGCGCCCAGGAGGGTCCCGATCGCCGTGTTGCGGCCGAGCAGCGCGACGGCGATGCCGATGAATCCGACCTGGATGAACGGGATGTCGAGCTGGCCGATCTGGTAGTTCTGGGCTCCTCCGAGCATGTCGAGCGTCCCCGCCAGGCCGGCGAAAGCGCCGGAGATCGCCATCGCGCGGAAGTAGTTCTTCTTCACGCTGATCCCGCCGTACGCCGCAGCGTCCGGATTGAAGCCGACCGCGCGCACTTCGTAACCGAGCGTGGTCCGGTTCAGGAGCGCCCAGAAGACGACGACGGCCGCGAGCGCGACGAAGAGGCCGACATGGAGCCCCTGAAAACCCTGCACGCCCCAGAAGTCCGGAAGCCGCGCACCGGACGACACCTGGTTCGACACGGGATTCGTCGGGTTGTTGCTGACCTGGAGCGGACCGCCGGCGCCGATGAGCCACGACGCGGTCCAGTAGGCGATCCAGTTGAGCATGATCGTCGAAATCACCTCGTGGGCGCCGACGGTCGCCTTGAGGATGCCGGCGATCCCGGCATAGGCCGAAGCGGCCAGCGTTCCCGCCGAGATGCAGAGCAAGATGTGAAGGAACGGGTTCAGGCCCGCGAGGTCGACCCCGAGCCAGTTGGCGACGATCAGCCCGACCAGGTACTGGCCGTTGCCGCCGATGTTGAACATCCCGCAGCGGAAGGCGAACGCGACCGCGAGGCCCGTCAGGATCAGCGGCGTGGTCTGCAGCAGCGTCTGCGAGAGGTTGTACGCCGAGATGTCGAGCAAGCTCGTCGTCGGGTGGAAGACCCAGTTCAGACCGGCGCCCTGGAAGATCTCCTTGAAGACGACGAGCGCCGTACGGACGCTGTGCTGGGTCGCCGCGATGATGATGCCGCTCATCAAGAAGGCGAAGAGCACCGTGACGACCGGCACGACGATGCCTCCGGCGCGCTGCTTGAGCGCGAGGCGTGCGGCCAGCGTGCCTGCCTCGGCCGATTGCTCCGGGGACGGAGAAGGACCAGGGTCGCTCACGCCGCCGCCTCTTTCTTGCCGCCGAGCATCTCGAGGCCAATCTGCTCCTCGGAGACGTCACCCGTGTGCTCGCCGACGAACGTCCCCTCGAAGAGGACGAAGATTCGGTCGGAGAGCGAAAGGATCTCCTCGAGCTCGAGCGAGACGAGCAGGATCGCACGGCCCTCATCGCGCTCGGAGACGAGCCGGCGGTGGAGATACTCGATCGCACCGACATCGAGCCCTCGCGTCGGCTGCGCCGCGATGAGCACCTTCGGGTCTCGGTCGACCTCGCGTGCCGCCACGAGCTTTTGCTGATTCCCGCCGGACAAGGCCCCCGCGCGGGTCGACGGCCCACCGCCGCGCACGTCGAAATCCTCGATCAGCCGCCGCGCGCGCCCAACCATCCGCGCCGGGAACAGCCACCCCCAACGCGCGTCCGGCGGCTTGGCGTAGTCGTGCAACGCGATGTTCTCGGCGATCGTGAACTCGAGGACGAGCCCGCGCCGCTGCCGATCCTCGGGGATGTGTCCAATCCCGGCGTCGAGCGCCTCCCGCGCGCTCGTGTGGGAGAGACGGTGCCCGGCGATGTTCACGCTGCCGCTCTCGATCTTCTGCAGGCCCGTCAGCGCGTCGATCAGCTCCGTCTGGCCGTTGCCGTCGACGCCCGCGATGCCGACGATCTCGCCCGCCCGCACCTCGAACGAGACACCGCGCACCTTTTCGATCCCCCGATCGTCCAGCACGTGGAGATCCTCGACCTCGAGCAGTACGTCCCCGATCTCGGGGGCTCCCTTGTCCACGCGGAGCAGGACATCGCGGCCGACCATGGCCCGGGCGAGTGACGCCTCGGTTGCGCCGGCGTGCGGCACCGTCTCGATCGTCTTGCCACGCCGCAGGACCGTGATGCGGTCGGCGATCTCGAGCACCTCGTTCAGCTTGTGGCTGATGAAGATGATCGACAGCCCCTCGCGCCGCAGCGTCCGCAGGATCTCGAAGAGATCTGACGCTTCCTGCGGCGTGAGCACCGCCGTAGGCTCGTCGAGGATCAGGATGTCCGCGTTCCGGTAGAGCACCTTCATGATCTCGACACGCTGCTGCTGCCCGACGCTGATGTCCTGCACAAGGGCCTCAGGATCGACCTCGAAGCGGAACGTCTTGGCCATGTCGGCGACCCGGCGATCCGCCACGCGTTCGTCGAGCAGGATCCCCTTCCGGGGCTCCGTCCCGAGCACGATGTTCTCGGCGACGGTCATCACCGGGATGAGCATGAAGTGCTGGTGCACCATTCCGATCCCGGCCTGAATCGCCTCCCGGGCCGACGAGAATGTGACGGGCTTCCCGTTGAGCCGAATCTCCCCGCCGTCGGGCCGGTACAGCCCGTAGAGGATGTTCATGAGGGTCGACTTGCCCGCACCGTTCTCGCCGAGCAGGGCATGCACCTCTCCGCGGCGGACGTCGAAGGAGACCTTGTCGTTCGCAACGACGCCCGGGAATTCCTTGCGAATGTCTCGCATCTCGAGGACGAGGTCGTCGGCCACGTTATGCGTTGTCTATCAGTCGGCAGATGGAGAGGGCGGGCCTTCGGCCCGCCCTCTCATACCCATTCCTGCTCGTGGGCGCTAGGCGCCCTTGGGGCAACCTTTCCCCTTGAGACAGGCCGGGGGCTTGAGCTTCCCCTTGATGATCTGCGTCTTGTAGCTGTTCATCAGCTTGATCCACGACTTCGGCACCTTGTGGCTGATCTTGCCCACGCCGACGCCGTTGTTCTTCAGGTTGAACAGAAGGTCCTGCCCACCCTTGAACTTGCCCTTGGCAGCGCCCGCGATCGTGTCGTAGACGCCGACATCCGTCTTCTTCAGAGCGCTCGTGAGGATTCGGTTCGCGACGCTGAACTCGTCGGCATCGACACCGATGCCCCACTTGTGGAGCTTCGAGGCTTCCTTGAGAGCGCCGTCACCGCAGAGGCCGGCGACCTGGAAGATCACCTGTGCCTTCTGGCCCTGGATCTCGTTCTGCGCGATCGCGGAGCACTTCGTCTGGTCCTCGAAGTCTCCCGAGTACTGGACGACGGTCTTCGTGCCCTTCACGGCCTTCGCGGCGCAGTACTTGTAGCCGGCGATGTACGAGTCGACCGGCGGGATCTTGAGGCCGCCGGCGACGCCGATGACCTTGTGTCCCATCTTCTGGGCCATCTTCGCGGCAAGCACGCCGACGAGGCAGCCACCTTCCTGCGTCGCGTAGGTGATGCCCTCCTCGTTCTTGAGGCCGCCGACCGCCGCAACGGGGTCGTCGGTGATCGCGAACTTGATGTTCGGATACTGCGTCGCGTACTGCTTCATCGTGTCGCCGAGCAGGAAGCCGGCGGCGATGATGAGCTGCGAGCCGTCGTGCACCGCCTGGTTGTAGTTCGGCTGATAGTCGCTCGACGAGTGCGAGACGATCGGAAACGCCGTCACGCCAAGCTTCGACTTTGCCCGGTTCAGTCCCTTGAGCTGGTTCTTGTTGAACCCGTTGTCGTTGAAGCCGGCGACGTCGCTCACCAGCGCCGCCTTGTAACCCGCCTTCTGCGCGGCCGGCGCCTTAGCGCTTCCGAGCGCCGCGACAGCAATCGCGGCGGCAAGCGCGGCTACGCCCACCACGAGAATCCAGCGTTTAGACCTCACGTGCCCTCCCTCAATTCGTCGTAAATCCCGATCGCGTGCGATCCTAGCCCCATATCTGACGAACCGGAAGGGGACTGGTTGGTAAGGATTTTGCGAGGGCTAGTCAGCTGCGGCGTACGTGTGGTACTGGCTCTCGTCGACGAGGACGCGTCTCGGTTTCGAGCCCTCGTAGCCGGACACGATGCCCCGCCGCTCGAGCATGTCGATGAGACGGCCGGCCCGCGTGTAGCCCACCCGTAGCCGTCGCTGCAGGAGGGAGACCGACGCCGTCTGCGTCTGGACGACGATCTCGATCGCCTTGTCGAGCAGTGGATCGTCGTCGGGATCGAACTCCCCGTCGTCACCGTCGTCGGACGACTCCGCGAAGACCTCCGGAAGCTCGAGATAGCTCTCGTCGAGCTCCTGCTCCCGCTGCCGCGTCTGCTCGACGACGAGCGCGATCTCCTCCTCCGAGACGTACGCACCCTGGACGCGCTGCAGGCGCGAGGTGCCGAGCGGCTTGAAGAGCATGTCACCCTGGCCCAGGAGCGACTCGGCGCCGCCGGAGTCGAGAATCACGCGCGAGTCGGTCTGGGACGACACTGCGAACGCGATGCGCGACGGGACGTTCGCCTTGATCATCCCGGTGATCACGTCGACCGACGGTCGCTGCGTCGCGAGGACGAGGTGGATCCCGACTGCGCGCGACTTCTGCGCGAGGCGGATCACGGCATCCTCGACCGCCTGCGGCGCGACCATCATCAGATCCGCAAGCTCGTCGATCACCACAAGGACGTACGGCAGCGTGGGCTCGCCGCGCTGGCGGAACGCGCGGTTGGCTTCGCTGATGTTGCGCGCGCGAACCGTCGCGAGCCGTTCATAGCGGCGCTCCATCTCGGCGAGGCAGTTGGCGAGGACGGCGCTCGCCTCTTTCGGGCTGGAGACGACAGGAGTGAGCAGGTGCGGCACCGACTCGAAGTGGCTCAGCTCGATCCGCTTCGGGTCGATCAGGATCAGCCGTACCTCGTCCGGCGTCGCGCGCAGGAGAACGGACGTGAGGAGCGTGTTGAGGCAGCCCGACTTGCCCGAGCCGGTCGTGCCCGCCACGAGCAGGTGCGGCATGCGCGCGAGGTCGGTCCAGACGGCGGCACCGGAGATGTCCTTCCCGAGCCAGACCGAGACCGGGCTCGCCGTCGCCGGCAGCGGCTCGAAGATGTCGCCGAGCGTGACGAGGTTCGGAGAGAGGTTCGGCAGCTCGACGCCGACCGCCTGCTTGCCGGGGATCGGCGCGAGGATCCGGATCTCGGTCGTCGCGAGCGCATACGAGAGGTCGTCCTTGAGCGCCGCGACCTTCGCCACCTTCGTCCCCGGCGCGAGCTGGAGCTCGTAGCGTGTGACGCGCGGGCCGGAGATCTGGCCGATCACCGTCGCCTCGACCCCGAAGTGCGCGAGCGTCTGTACGAGGAGCTCGGCGACGCGCGCCGCAGCCTCACCCGACACGTCGTCGCGCTCGGGCGAGACGCGGAGGACGCCGGAATCCGGCAGCCGGTACACCGCGTTCTCCGACGTCACCTCGTCGAACAGAGTCTCCGGCTCTTCGATGAGCGCCGGCGGCTCGGTCTGGAGCGGCGCAGGCTGTGCGCCCGCGTGCGGCGGCGGGACACTCTCGCCGACGACGTCCGGGAAGGCGGAGACGGCGTCCACCGGAGCCGCGAGAGAGGGCGCCGAGAGCACTGGCTTCGTGACGGTTTCGTGACGGTACCTGCTACCGGTACGTCTTTCTCGCGCCTTCTTCGCAGCTCCGTGGAGGCCGCGGCCGGAGCGGCGGAGGATCGCACCGAGCGAGGCGCCCGAGAGCAGCAGCGACCCGACGAGCATGAGGAAGACGCCTAGGAGCAGGGAGCCGGTCGCGCCGATCGCGATCCCGACCGCGCCGCCGAGAAGCTGGCCGAGGTAGCCGCCCTGATCCTTGCCCAGCGAGACCATGAGGCCGCACGCGAGCACCGCCATCCCGGTGCGGAACGGCCGGACGTCGACGAGCGCGCTCCGCGTCACGACGAGTGCGCCAACGGCCGCGAGCGCGACAGGCACGACGTACCTCGCATCGCCGACGAGCCGGTCGAGCCCCTCGCCGAGCCAGCCGCCGACGTACCCGCCGTTCCAGCCGAAGTAGAGGACCGCGCCGAGAAAGAGGCCGAGCGCGACCGAGCCGAGACCCCAGAGCTCGGGATGCTGGCCGCGGGTGCGCGCGCCTCGCTTCGTCCGCGTCTTCTTGACGCGGCTCGGGAGCTTCGGGCGCAGCTTCTTCTTCCGACGGCGCGGCACGGCTTGGTTTTCGCGCGCGACCGGGCCTATCCTCCGTGCTCGATGGCGCCCGAGACACGGTACGCACGAAGCGGCGACGTGAGCATCGCCTACCAGGTGATCGGTGAGGGGCCGTTCGACGTCGTCTTCGTTCCGCCGGCGGTCTCCCACGTCGAGCTCCGCTGGGACGTTCCGGGCATGCGGATCTTCGGTGAAGGCATCTCCTCCTTCGCCCGCTTCATCCATTTCGACAAGCGCGGAACCGGGATGTCCGACCGCGTCTCGGGCGCGCCGACGCTCGAGACCCGCATGGACGACGTGAGGGCGGTGATGGATGCAGCCGGCGCCGAGCGTGCGGCGGTGATCGGCTGGTCCGAAGGTGTCGCCATGTCCGCGCTCTTCGCGGCGACGTACCCGGAGCGAGCATGGGCTCTGGTGCTCTACGGCGGCTCCGCACGCGAGCTTCGAGCCCCCGACTACCCTTGGGGACCGACCGAGGCCGAAGCACTACGCCTGGTCGAGGAGGGGCGAGCGGCGGCGGAGAGGCCGGCGTATGCGGAGGACATCGCCCGCTCCGGCATGCCGACCGCCGCCGAGGAGGAGGTTTCGGCGCTCGCACGCATGATCCGTCAGAGCGCCAGCCCAGGCGCATTCGAGGCCCTGGGACGCATGAACATGCAGATGGACATCCGGCACGTCTTGCCGGCGATTCGGCAACCGACTCTCGTGCTGCACAACACGAACGACCAGTGGGTCGATGTCGAGCAGGGCCACGACCTGGCCGACCGAATCCCCGGCGCCGAGTTCGTCGAGCTTCCCCTCGACGGTCACATCACACGGGCTGCGGATATGCCTCAGGTGCTCGGGGCGATCGAGGGATTCCTCGGCACCACCTGGCAAGCGGACTCGCAGCGGGAACCGGACCGCCAGCTGGCGACGCTTCTGTTCACGGACATCGTCGACTCCACCGCGCAGATGGCGAAGCTCGGTGATGCCGCGTGGCGCGAGCTGCTCCAGCGGCACCATGCGATCGTCCGCACCGAACTCGCGCGAGCGCGCGGCCGCGAGGTGGACACTGCCGGCGACGGGTTCTTCGCCTCCTTCGACGGGCCGGCACGCGCTGTCCGTTGCGCCAAGGCGATCGTGGACGGGGTGCGCGAGCTCGGCATCGACGTTCGCTCGGGACTCCACACGGGCGAGTGCGAGCTCGTCGACGGCAAGGTGGCCGGAATCGCCGTGCACACCGGAGCACGCGTCGCGGCGCACGCCGGTGCCGGTGAGGTGCTCGTGTCGAGCACGGTCAAGGACCTCGTCGCCGGCTCCGGCCTCGAGTTCGACGACCGCGGCGTCCACGAGCTCAAAGGAATCCCCGGCGAGTGGCGGCTCTACGCCGCCGTCTGAACCTGCGCCACGAGCATCCCGTAGTACGTCGGCGCCGCGTACGCGAGCACGTCGGCCCGAGCTCCCTCTCCCACGGCGCCCTGCAGGACGAGGAGCTGCCAGAGCGAGTCTGCCTTCGCCGGCTCGACGATCTCCGCGAGGGGGAGGAAGTCGAGGCGGTCCGACGCCAGGATCTCCTGCAGGCGCGCGTCGTAGGTGTCCGCGGCCGGGTCGAAGCCGTATGGGCCCTCGGGATCGTGGGCGTGGCCGTGGTCGGCGCTCGCGATCAGCGCCACGCGTCCCGGTAACGCCGCGACCGCCTCGCCGAGGCGCACGTGCTCCTCGAGCGGCCGGTCGCGCGCCGGCGAGACGACGACGACCTTCGGCGCGCGCATGAACGTGAGCGGGATCTCCGCCCCCCAGTCGGGCGGGAACTCCGCGGTCACAGAGTCGTTGCCGCCGTACGAGACGCCGAGGATCGGCAACGGTGCGTCGAGGAGTGCCGCCGCGGCCGTGCGGTCGGTTTCCCACTCCCCCACCTTTCCGGCGGTGACGACCGCGAAGTGGCCGTCGACGTGGACGGAGTGCGGCGTCACGACCACCGCAACCTCTGGCGCAGCCGCCTCGAAGCGGCGTCCTAGCTCCTCCATCGCCGTCCGCAGCTCCGGCGCGAGATCGACGTCCCCGTGCGGCGCGATGCAGGCGAAGACGACGCTCACGCGAGCGACTCGATCCGCGACACGAGCAGCTCGAGGAACCGCGCCGCGTCGACGCCCACACCGACGTCGGCGTTCGGCTCGCGCCCGGTCACGCCCCGCAGGTCGACGACCGTGCGACCGTCGGAGAACTCGGAACGCGTCTCGACGGCCACGTTCGCACGACGGGTCGTCAGGAGGGTCGGGTCGATCACGTGGGCTACCGCCATCGCGTCGTGGATGGGCGAGCCGTCGAAGGCGTACGACCGCTCGTGGAACGCCTGGAAGAAGTCCGACAGCTCGGCGACGAAGCGTCCCGCGCCGCCGGCGCCGCGCAGCCGCTCTGCATGCGCCCGCGTGAAGAGCGCCTTGTGCGTGACGTCGAGTCCGACCATCGTGATCGGGATCCCGCTCGCGAACACCGCCGCCGCGGCCTCCGGGTCGACGAAGGCGTTGAACTCCGCCGCCGGCGTGACGTTGCCCTCGGCGATCGAGCCGCCCATCCAGACGATGCGGTCGAGCCGGTCGCGCACCTCGGGATGCCGTTCGAGCATGAGCGCGACGTTCGTGAGCGGCGCGGTCGGGACGAGGACGACGCCCGGCTCGATCAGCTCCGCGAGTAGGTCCGCGGCGTGTGCTTCGACCGGGAGAGCCGAGGGCTCGGACAGCTCGGGGCCATCGAGGCCGCTGTCGCCGTGCACGTGCGCCGCCGTGCGCAGCTGTCGCCGCAGCGGAGCGTCCGCCCCGGCCGCGACGGGAATATCGCTGCGGCCGGCGATCTCGAGCGTGACGAGCGCATTCCGGGTCGTCTTGTCGAGCGTCTGGTTGCCGGCGACGGTCGTGACGCCGACCAGCTCCAGCTCCGGCGACGCGAGCGCGAGAAGAATCGCGATCGCGTCGTCGTGGCCGGGGTCGCAGTCGATGACGATGCGCGTGCTCACAGGAGGGCGTCCACCTCGTCGGAGGTCGGCAGCGACGTCTGGGCGCCGAAGCGCGAGGCGGCGAGCGCGCCCGCGGCGCAGGCCCGTTGCAGCGACTCGTCGCGCGACCGGCCCTCGAGCAGCGTGACGACGAGGCAGGCCGTGAACGCGTCGCCGGCCGCAGTCCCGTCGACCGGCTCCACCCCGGGCGGCGCCGCGCGGGCCACTTCCCGCCCGTCCTCGAGCAGCACGGCTCCCTCGGCGCCGAGCGTGAGGCAGACGAGACCACGCCGCTCGCCGAGCGCGTCGAGCTCCAGCCGGTTCACGATCGTGAGCTCGGCCGCGGGCGCGGCGCCGTCGCGGGCCGGCGCGGCGTTGAGGAAGAACCGCGGTGCGAGCTCGGCCGCACGCGCGACAGCGTCAGCGGGGATCTCCTGCTGGCACAAGACAGCGTCGGCATCGCCGAGAGAAAGGTCGTCTGGTCGCAGCTCGGCGTTCGCGCCCGGCGCGACGACGATCGTCGTCTCCCCCGCCGCGTCCACGGTGACGAGCGCGATCCCGGTCGGCGCGTCCTTCACCAGCCACCCCTCCTCGACGCGCGCCTCGCGCAGTCCCGCGAGGGCCCCTTCCGCGAGCTCGTCGTCCCCGACACAGCCGATCATCGCGACCTCGGCCCCGAGGCGCGCCGCCGCCACCGCCTGGTTCGCGCCCTTGCCGCCCGGGACGCGCGAGAAGCGCGCGCCGCTCACCGTCTCCCCGGGACGCGGCAGCCGATCGGCCTGGGCGACGAGGTCGAGGTTGATCGAGCCGACCACGGTGAGACGAGGCGCAGCCATGCGGGCGAGCGTATCCCGATGTGTATCCGCGCGTCCGCCGGGGACAGGGAAGTGTCGTGATTTCGGGGGACGAGAAGAAGCGCGCCGAGAACGAGGCGACGTTCCGCGATGCGAACGAGCGGATCCGCGAAGCCGAGCGGGAGCTCGAGCCGCCGCTCGACCGCATCCCGTACATCTGCGAGTGCGACGATATCGGCTGCCGCGAGCCGATCCGGCTCACGGCGCCGGAGTACGAGCGTGTTCGCGGCGACGGCGCCACCTTCGCGATCGCGCCCGGGCATCCCAGCGAGGGCGACGTCCTCGAGCAGCGCGACGGTTACCTCGTCGTGCAAGAGCCGGACGGCGGCGGCGAGGTCGCGCGCGCCCTCGACCCGAGAGCGGAGGATGCATGAGCGAGGAGCAAGGAAGGAGAGTCGGCCTCAACGAATCCATCTTCCGCCAGGTGAACGAGCAGATCGAGAGCCTGAACCGCGACCTCGGAACCGATGACGCGGCGATGACAGTGATCTGCGAATGTGCGGACGGAGATTGCACCGAGCGGCTCCAGATCGAGGTCTCCGCCTATGAGGAGGTCCGCGCCGATCCGCGTCGTTACGTCATCGTTCCCGGCCACGAGCTGCCGGAGTTCGAGTCGGTGGTCGAGAGCGGAAGCGCGTATGACGTCGTCGAGAAGCGCGAGGGGGCTGCGGCGGCGCTCGCGGAGGAGACGGACCCGAGGTCCTGACTGACAGACTTCGCGACGAAATGGGCGTCGCGCACTGGGACGAGGTCGAGAGCTTCCACCCCGCGAAGGGCGAGATGGACGCGACCTGGCAGCGTCTCGGCGACGCCGCAGGCACGCGCGGCGTGGGCGTCAGCCGGGTTCGCGTCGAGCCGGGCAAGCTGCCGACGCCGCCCCACTCGCACGGCGCCTCCGAGGAGCTCTACTTCGTGCTCGGCGGCTCGGGTCTGGCGTGGCAGGACGGCGAGGTGCACGAGGTGCGGCCGCTCGACTGCGTCGTCCACCGCGCGGACGAGATGGAGCACACCCTCGTCGCCGGGCCCGACGGGCTCGAGTTCCTCGTCTTCGGCACGCGCCACCCGACCGAGCTCGGCTGGCTCCCGCGCTCGCGCGCGGTCCGGCTCGGGTGGCCGTGGGTCGAGGGACGCGACGACGACCCGTGGGACATCGAGGCGGAGGCCGAGCCGCTCGCGGTCGGCGAGCCGGCGCCGCGCCCGCCGAACATCCGCAACGTCGACGAGCTCGAGCTCACCACGGTGCGCCACCAGACGTTCGTCTACTTCACGCCCGACGAGACGACGAAGCTCGCGGGCCTCGGCTGGGAGAAGATCACTCCGGGTCACCGCGGCTCCGTTCCCCACTCCCACTCCGCCGAGGAGGAGATCTTCGTCCTCCTCGACGGGGCAGCGACGCTCGAGCTGTGGCCGTCTCCGCGGCGGGAGCAAGAGGGTGAGGTGAAGGAGGAGGTGCCGCTGCGCGCCGGGCATCTCGTCGCCCGGCCGCCGGGCACGGGCGTCTCCCACTCGTTCCGCGCCGGCCCCGAAGGCGTGACCATGCTCGTCTACGGCACCCGCGACGCGAACGACATGTGCTGGTACCCGCGCTCGAAGAAGCTCTCGTGGCGCGGGCTGGGCGTGATCGGGCGAATCGAGACGCTCGACTACTCCGACGGCGAGCCGACCGAGGACGACTGAGGGATGGCGTACGACGAGGAGCTCGCCGGCCGGATCCGCGTCCTCGTCGGCGACCGCGCGGATCTCACCGAGCAGAAGATGTTCGGCGGGCTCGCCTTCCTGATCGGCGGCAACATGGCCATCGCCGCGAGCGGCCAGGGCGGGATCCTCGTCCGCGTCGACCCCGACCGGTCGGACGAGCTGGTCGCGACGACTCCGGCCGAGCCGATGGAGATGCGCGGCCGGCAGATGGCGGGCTGGCTCCGCGTCGACACGGCGGACGTCGCCGGCGACGCAGCGCTGGGCGAGTGGGTCGAGCGCGGCACGGCCTACGCCGCCTCCCTCCCGCCCAAGTGACGTTCGGCGCACCGGCGACGTACATTCCGGGAGATGAGGCGAGCGCTCGTCGGCTCCGCCGTCCTTGTCGTTCTCGTCACGGGGCTCGCGGCCGCGCGCGCCGCGCACGCGAGGAGGGTCCGGAATGTCCTCGTCTACTCGAAGGCGCCCTCTGCCATGAGCTCACTCGACACCGAGCACGTCTACCAGGCACGGATCGACGGCCGGAGTCCGCGGCTCGTCGGCGTCGGCTGGGATCCGGCCGTATCGCCTGACGGACGCTGGTTCGCATTCGGCCGCGGCCGCAAGGTGGTCGTCGTGCCGACCAAGGGTGGAACACCCAGGACCGTCTACAGGCTGCACGGACGGCACTCCTCGCTGGGCGCCGCGCCGGTCTGGGCACCCGACTCGCGCGTCTTCGGCGTCATCGACAGCGTCGGGCTCGCCGTCGTCGACCTGAAGCAGCGGACGGCGAAGATCCTCCCGCAGACCGACCGCTTCGACTTCTCGCCAGACTCGCGGAGGGTCGTCTACGAGAACACCGCCAACATCTACGTCATCCCGGCGAGCGGCGTTGGAAGGGTGCGGCGGCTGACCGACGATCACAAGAGCTTCGCGCCGGTCTGGGGAGAAGCCGGGATCGCGTTCGTCCGCTACACGCGCGGTGCCCATGGCGACGTCTGGCTGTCCGACGGCCGCCCACGGCATGCCCGTCAGCTGACGCACGACGGAGCAGCTTTCTGGCCGGCATTCTTCTCCGCGGATGGGAAGGAGCTGCTCGCGGCGAATCCTGCCACGCACAACGGACGTCTCTGGGCGGTCGACGTGCCATCAGGGAAGGCGCGGCCGCTCACGCCGTGGACCGGGGATCTCGTTCCGCAGGGACTGAGCAGCGACGGCAAGACGGTGCTGGCCGCAGTCGGGTGCGGCGGCGTGCCCGGCCTGATCGGCTTCGTAGAGACGATCCCGTTCGCAGGCGGCAAGCCTCACGTCATCGTGCGCGGCCCGTGCCGCGCGAGCTGGTACGCCCGCTAGCGAGCCACTAGA
>JAICME010000090.1 GCA_025929425.1 Thermoleophilia bacterium
ACCCCGCTCCCCGCCGCCGCGCGCGCCCGCTCCGGCCCCGGGTCCCCGATGGCCCCCGGGGAGCGGGGCGCCCCCCGGGGCGCCGTCGGGGCCCGGTTTCGGGGGGGGGGGCCGCGGGCTCCGCCGCCCACGCTTCCAGCCGCAGTGGACGTGGTCGAGATCGACCTGTCCGACCGGCCGGGATGGCTGTACGAGAAGAACGCGACCGGACGCGTACCCGTGCTCGAGGAGGAGGGTCGTCCGCTGCCCGAGTCGGCGGTGATCATGGAGTTCCTCGAGGAGCGGTACCCCGAGCCCGCGCTGCTGCCGCCCGATCCCGCCGACCGCGCGTTCGTCAGGCTCATGATCTTCCGCGACCACGAGCTGACCGATCCCTACTACGCCGTCCGCCGCGGCGAGGAGGGCGGGCGCGAGGAGCTGGATGCGATGCTCCGTGCGCTGGACATCGTGCTCGGCCAGCGTCCATTCCTCGGCGGCCGGGAGTTCGGCCTCGCCGACATCGCGTACGTCCCCTGGCTTCTGCGGGCGCGAGACATGCTCGGGATCGACCTCGACGGCTTCTCCTCGCTCGCTGCCTGGCTCGCGCGGCTCGAGGAACGGCCTTCGATCGCGGCCGAAGCAGGTATCGTCGCCGCGCTGTGAGGGCCGTCGTCGATTCTGCGTGGCTCGCCGAGCATCTCGGTGAGGAAGATCTCGTGGTCGGTGACGTGCGCGGGCCCAACGCCCACATGCGCGGTCACATCCCCGGGTCGCGGCCGCTCGTGCTCGGCTCACCGCCGCCTGCGGCGGACGAGGAGTCGGCGCGCGTCCTCGCGCAGGAGATTGCCCTGAGGCTGCGCCGGCACGGGATCACGGGTCGGGAGCGGCTCGTGCTCGCCGACCGTGGCGACGGCGTCGGCGCAATGCCCGCGGCCCAGATGGCCGAGCTCGCCGGTCATCCGCAGGTCGCGATCCTCCTCGGCGGCATCGCTGCGTGGGACGGCGAGCTCCAGGAGGGAGCGGTCGAGCTGGAGCCGGTGCGGGAGGCCGACCTCGAGCCGAACCCGCGTGCGTTGCCGACGCGTCAGGAGCTGACAAACCGGCTCGGCGACGAATCCCTCACGCTTCTCGACGTCCGGACTCCGGAGGAGTTCAGCGGGCGTCGCGGCAACCAGTGCGATCCGCGCCAGGGCCACATCCCGGGCGCGCGCAATCTCGAGGTCGGCGCACTGTTCGAGGCGCCGGGCCGGCCGGCGGCGCCCGAGCGCATCCGCGAGCTCGTCGGCCTACCCGAGGGTGCCGAGATCGTCGCCTACTGCCACTCCGGCTCGCGCTCGGCGCTCGCGACGCTCGCGCTCCGCTCGGCCGGCTACGACGCGCGGAACTACGCCGGCTCCTGGCACGAGTGGAGCCGGCACGACGAGCTTCCGCTCGAGCGCTAGCGCTGACTACTCCTCGGCTTCCGGGGGAGCCTCGGGAGGCGTCTCTGCCTGGTGCGCCTGCGCCCACGGCATGCTCTCTCCGGAGGCTCGCATCGCCATGACCGCAGCCGCTACCTCCGCGATGCCTGCGATGAGCGCGATGTAGAGGCCGTATCTCGCGCCGGCGTCGTAGCTGAGATCGCTGACGTGATAGCGCGGGAGGCTCACCCAGCGGATGATCACGAGCAGGAGACCTAGTCCGGCGATCCCTGCGACGAGGACCGCGGGGCCGACCTGCAGCGACGGCAGCGTGGCGCCCGAGCGGCGGAGTACCAGGAGCACTCCGGCGAAGGTGAGGAGCAGCGCTCCCGCCCAGGCGGTGAAGCCCGCAGACCAGCCGCTCACGGATGCGCTGAACGGCCCGACGCTGACGCCGTACCACGGCATGAAGGACGCGATGAACGCGACGGCCGCACCGCCGGCGATCACGCGATCCAGAGTGCTGAGCTGCTTCCAGTCGAACCGCATCTCGCCCACCTCCAGGACCCCGCCTAAGTCCCTCTGACCGGCGCAATCGTGAACGGCCCGTCGGACGGACTCGACGCTAGGAAAGCGCGATCAGCGCCACACCTCCCGCGACGACGGCGCCGCCCGCGAAGCGCTTCGGCCCGACGCGCTCCCGGAGGAAGACGGCCGCGAGGAGGGGAGCGAGGACGATGCTCGTCTCCCGGACCGCGGCGACCTCCGGAGCAGGCGCGAGCCGGAGCGCCGCGAGCACCAGCGCGTAGGCGCCGAAGGCGCTCACGGCGGCCGCCACCGTCGGGGGTGTCAGCTGCGCCCGGAGCGCTTCCGCTCCTCGCCGCACGGCGACGACCGGCACCGCGACGAGCGCCACGGGGGCGAGCGCGAGCTCGAGGTACGGGAGGGCGGCGGCGTGGTGCAGGCCGTCCTTGTCCACGAGCGTGTACCCCGCGATCGCACAGCCGATCGCGAGCGCGACGAGGACTCCCTCGCCGCCGCGGTCCCGTCCACGGAGGAGCAGGACGCCCAGGCCGACGAGACAGACGCCGACCGCCGCGCCCGTCGAGACGTGCCGGCCGAGGACGACGGCGGTGCCGAGCAGGACGAGTAGGGGAGCCGACCCGCGGGCC
Source organism: Thermoleophilia bacterium (assembly GCA_025929425.1). Classification (GTDB taxonomy): domain Bacteria; phylum Actinomycetota; class Thermoleophilia; order Gaiellales; family Gaiellaceae; genus Palsa-739. Next base: position 2,552 of record JAICME010000090.1, read on the forward strand.
ACGGGATAGACGACGGACAGCTCCCGGCGCTTGTAGGCGGCGACGAGCAGCCCGAAGTAGAGACCCTCGAACGCCGCCGAAGCTGCGAGGTAGGGCGCGACCGACCAGGAGACCGACCACGTCGCCGCGGCGACCGGCGCGAAGATCAGGACGGAGAGTCCGAGGACTCCCGCGAAGCTCGCCTCGACGTCCTCCGAGCCGCGCAGGAAGACGTTCCAGCTCGCGTGGAGGACGGCTGCGGCGAGCGTGAAAGCGAGGGCGTCAGCCGGCACGGAGACGTTCGGCCGCGGCGAGAAAGGAGCGGCACAGCCGTCGCCCGAGCTCGTTCCAGGCCCCGATCCGCTCGCGCGTCTCCCGGAGCAGCCGCTCGGGATCGGGCGGCGGGTCGGTCATGTCGGCGATCCAGCGTCCGAGCTGCGGTTCCGTCACCTCCGGATGGAACTGCACGCCCCAGCAGGCGTCGCCGAGCCGAAACGCCTGGAGCGCCGCAGCGTTGCGGGCGAGCTCCACGGCGCCGTCGGGGAGGCCGTGGCCGTAGTGGTGCCACTGGAGTGCTTCGAACCGGGCCGGCAACGCCGATACGACGGGATCCGCCGAGCCCGCATCGGTCAGCTCGACTTCGAACCACCCGATCTCCGGCTTCGCGAGCGGCCCGACCGCCGCGCCCGCGGCCTGGGCGAGGAGCTGCGAGCCGAGGCAGACCCCGAGCGCCGGCTGCGACCCTCGAACAAGCTCGCGCAGCCAGGTCGCCTCGTCGCGGAGCCAGGGATGAGCCTCCTCGTGGTCGACGTGCATCGCGCCGCCGAAGACGAGCACCGCGTCGTAGGAGTCGAGCGGCTGCGGCGGTGGTGTTCCCCAGCCGAAGCTCCACTCGTCGAGCCGGTGCCCCGCCTCGGCGACGAGCGGAGCGAAGAGCGCCGGTCCCGCGTCCTCGCCGTGAACCACCGAGAGGACGTCCATTACGCGCCGCCGCTCGCCGCGATCCGATTCACGTCGAGGAGCCTGCGCAGCTGGCGCGCATTCGTCGCCGCCTGCGAGACGCGCCGGAGCGGATTGTCCGGGTCCTCCGACGAGGCGTTGTTGTTGAAGAAGGCGTAGGCCTGGTCCGACTGTCCCGCGAGCTCGCGTAGCGGCTCCATCCACTCGCCGAGCTCCTCGTCGGTGTAGAGGTAGTCGAAGCGCTCGGCCGCCGAACCGCCGCGCTTGTTCCAGGTGCCGAGGTTGCGGCCGTGGAAGCGGACATACGCAGTGGGGGCGGTCGTCGCCACGACGGTCGGAACGAGGTTTTTCGCCGTGTCCGAGCGCGGCGCGTCGACGACGACATAGCCGGCTCCGATCCGCTCGAGGAAGGCGAGGCTCGCCGCGCGGTTCTCCTCGTCGAGCCACGAGCGGTGCCGGAACTCGACGAGCATCTCGTCTCCGCCGAGCTGTTCGCGCGCCCACTCGAGATAGTCGAGCGAGTAGTCCTTGTACACCACGTACGGCGGCAGCTGGAAGAGGATCCCGCCGAGCTTGCCGCCGGCGCGCAGCGGCTCGAGCGCTTCGAGGAAGCGCCGAAACACCTCGCCGCGGAGCTCGCGCGGCGGCCGGTCGACGCGCCCGCGCTCGTCGACGGGCGTCTCACCCCGCAGGTCCTCTGGGATCACCTCCGCCTTCACCGGATGGCGTGTCATGAGCCCGAAAGCCTTGACGTGCATCGTGAAGCCGTCGGGCGTCCGCTCCGCCCAGCCCTGCACCATCGACGCGCTCGGCAGCCGGTAGAAGGTGGAGTCGACCTCGACCGTGTCGAAGTGCTCGGCGTACCAGGCGAGCCGCTCCTTGGCGGGCAGCTTCGGCGGATAGAACCACTTGGAGAGCGCCTCGTCCGCCCACGAGCACGTGCCGATCCGGATCGTCGCCGCCATGCGGCGGACGCTAACGGGAGACGGTCTTCTCGAGCAGCGAGAGGTTGAGCGTGATGCGGCCGATCGTGATTGTCGGGGCAGCGTTCGGCGGCGCACCGCAGACCGAACCGAAGACGCCGGTGACCGGGTTGCCCACCGTGACCACGAGCCGCTTGCCGCGCGGGAGCAGGACGGCCTGGTTGCTGAGCGGGATCCGGAGAACACCCGCACGCTTCTTCACTCGGGCGGCGCCGAAGGTCACCGGCGTCGAGGTCCCCTTGATCGACACGGTGGCGAGGAGACCGGCCCACGCATGCTCGGCCGAATAGCGGACCGCGACGTACCCATCGCCGAATGTCTCGAGGGGGCCTCCGGGAAGGCGCACCGAGCGCACGACCGTGCCGCAGCCCACCTTCTTCGTCCCCGGAAGGTTGACTGTCATGCGTCGGGTGGAAGGCGGCTTCTTGAAGCTGGTCACCGTCCCGTCCCACGGGTCGCTGGCGAGCTGGACGCCTCCGCCGACGGCCTCGAATCCGGCGAGGTAATGCTCGAACCAGGCGACGGCTTCGCCGAGGTACGTCGGGAGCTCCGCCGACGGGTTCGTCGCGGGCGGATGCCCGAGGTCGCCGAGATAGAGACGCTTGGGACCCGCGAGCAGCTTGTAGGCGGCGAGCGCCTGATCCATGTCGAACAGGAAGTCATGGCGTCCCTGCAACAGCAGTGTCGGGACGGTGAGCGAGTGGAGCTTGGAGCGCACCGATCGCGCCGCCTCCACACTCTTGACCGTCGTGGTGACGTTCCCGGCGAGCAGTGCGTCCCTGGCCGGCGTGATCGAGGGATCCCATTGCGAGAACGGCACGACCGACGCGAGCTGCGCGATCTCGGCGGCCTTCGGGATCCCGTTGGGGTTGAGCGCCGCTCCGAGATCGGTCCACGTTATGCCGGGCACGATCGCCTTGAACGGAACGCCGGCCGCGGCCGCATTCCAGACAGCGCCGCCGCCGAGCGAGAGGCCGAACGCGCCGATCTGCGTGTCGGAGACGTCGCTGCGCGCCGCGAGCCAGTTGAAGAGATCGCGCGCGTCCTGCACTTCCTTCGGGCCGTCGAGCCCGAACGTGCCCCCCGAGCCGCCGGTGCCGCGCGCGTCGCACGCGAGCGAGGCGAATCCGACGGGTGCGAACGCGGCGCTCGCGATCGTCTCCATCACTGCGTGGCTCTGCCCGAGGCCGTGGAAGAGGATGACACCCGGCCAGCCTCCTGCCGGCGGGTTGCCGCTCGGCAGGATCAGCCCGCACGCAAGATTCGTCCCGTCCGAGACCGTGATCGTCAGCTCCTGCGTCGAGGCTCTCGCGGCGGAGGCGGACCCAGCGCAGACGCAAACTGCGACTGCTACGGCGAGGATGACCCGCGCCCGACTCACAGCCTCACGCTACCGCCCCTTTACGATGCTCGCCATGGATCCGCGTCCCGTCGGCGTCTTCGACTCCGGAGTCGGAGGCCTGACCGTCCTCCACGAGTGTCTCGTGACGATGCCGAACGAGGATTTCGTCTACCTCGGCGATCACGCGCGCCTCCCCTACGGGCCGCGCCCGCTCGAGGAGATCCGCCGCTTCGCGCGGGAGATCGGCGCCTACCTCTCCCAACAGGACGTGAAGCTCGTCCTCGTCGCCTGCAATGCGGCGACCTCGGCTGCGCTGCCGCGACTGCAGGAGGAGCTCTCCGTTCCGGTGGTCGGCGTGATCGCGCCCGAGGCGCACGCCGCCGTGCAGGCGACGCGGAACCGGCACGTCGGCCTGCTCGCGACCGCCGCGACGGTCGACGCGGGCCGCTACGACGAGCTCGTGCACGCGCTCGACGCCGGCATCTCGTTCCATCCCGTCGCCTGCCCGCTGCTCGTACCGCTGATCGAGGGCGACGATCCGTACGGCGAGGAGACGGAGCGCGCGGCGCGAGAGTACGCGGCGCCGCTGCAGGCGAAGGGTGTCGACACCGTGATCCTCGGCTGCACGCACTACCCGTTGATCCGGAAGATCTTCGAGCGCGTCTTCGGCCGCGACGTGAGCCTCGTCTTCTCGGCCGAGGAGACGGCGCGGGAGGTGGCGGAGACGCTCGCCCGCAAGGGTGTCGAGAACGAACGCGGTCGCGAGGGCGTGTATCGCTTCCTCACGACGGGCGACCCCGCCGCCTTCCGCGAGCTCGGCCGGCGTTTCCTGCAGCTGCCGGTGCGCGAGGTCGAGCACGTGACCGTGGCGACACTCGAGGAGGCGGCAGCGTGAGCGCCCGCGAAGGAGGCAGGAAGCCGAACCAGCTTCGCGCGATCTCGTTCGAGCCGGATTTCCTCGAGAACCCGCACGGCTCGGTCGTGATCACGCAGGGGCGGACGAAGGTGCTCTGCACGGCGATGGTCGCGGAGGAGATCCCGCGCTGGCTGCGGGGTCAGGGCCGCGGCTGGATGACGGCGGAGTACTCGCTCCTGCCCGCCTCGACGGGCGAGCGCGTCCAGCGGGAGGCCTCGCGCGGCAAGCAGCAGGGCCGGACTGTCGAGATCCAGCGTCTGATCGGGCGCGCGCTGCGAGCGGTCGTCGACTTCGAGGCGCTCGGCGAGCGGACGCTCTGGCTCGACTGCGACGTCCTCCAGGCCGACGGCGGCACGCGCTGCGCGGCGATCTGCGGCGCCTACGTCGCTGCGATGCGCGCCCTCGAGCGCTTCGGGCTCTCGCGCGCCTTCCGCGACTCGGTCGCCGCGGTCTCCGTCGGGGTGGTGGACGGCGTCCCCCTGCTCGACCTCGACTACTCCGAGGACTCGAGTGCGGACACCGACATGAACGTCGTGATGACCGGCGACGGCCGGCTCGTCGAGGTTCAGGCGACGGCCGAGCGCGACCCGTTCGCCCGCGAGACGCTCGACGAGCTGCTCGAGCTGGCGGCCGCGGGCATCGGCGAGATCGCGGCGCTTCAGGCGGAGGCGGTCGCGCGTGAGCTTCCCTAGCGCGGTGGTCCTCGCCGCCGCCGCCCACATCGGCTGGCCGGAGGTGCTGCTTCGCCTGTTCGTCGCAGCCGCGCTCGGCGGCGCGATCGGGCTCGAGCGCGAGCTGCGGGAGCGCCAGGCAGGCCTGCGCACGCATCTCGTCGTCTGCGTCGGGGCCGCACTGTTCACGCTCGTCTCGGCATATGGCTTCGAGGGCATCGTCTCGCAGGGACGTGTCGTGGCCGATCCAACCCGGATCGCGGCGCAGATCGTGAGCGGGATCGGATTCCTCGGCGCCGGCGCGATCATCCGCCAGGGCCTCTCGGTGCGCGGGCTCACCACGGCCGCGACGCTGTGGCTCGTCGCCGCGATCGGCATGGCTTCGGGTGCGGGCTACTGGGACGGGGCGCTCATCGCGACGTTCGGCGCGCTGCTCACGCTCGGGCCTCTGCGCATCTTCGCCTTCCGGATTCTCAGCCGGTACCGCCCCCAACACGACCGGCTGCTCATCGAGATCCCGGCCGGGGGCAGCCCGGTTCCGATCATCGAGGCGATCGAGCGGCGGGGGGCTCGCGTCGTCTCGCTCGACATCGCGCAGGAGGGAGACCGGCGGTCGGTCGGGGTCGACGTCGAGCTTGCAGTTGGTTCGGCTCCGGCCGTCGTCGCCGAGGTCGCCGAGATCGACGGCGTCCTCGAGGTGCGGTGGACGGACTGAACGCGGTTCTCTGCTCCCGCAACGCGCACAAGGCGCGGGAGCTCGAAACGTTGCTGCCCGGTTGGACGATCGAACCGCTCGACCGCGACGACTACCCGCTGGAGACCGGCGCGACGTACTACGACAACGCGGCCCTCAAGGCACGGTTCGGCCACGCGCACACGGACGGTTGGGTGCTCGCAGAGGACTCCGGTCTCGAGGTCGACGCCCTCGGCGGCCGTCCGGGGGTCCTCTCGGCGCGGTACGCGCCCGAGGGTGCGCCCGCAGTTGCGAAGCTCCTCGGCGAACTCGAGGGCATCGAGGAACGGCGCGCCCGCTACGTCTCGGAGCTCGTCCTCCTCTCAGCCAACGCTCGAGAACTGCGCGGCACCGGCACGCTCGAGGGCCGGATCGCGCACGAGGCGAGAGGCAACGAGGGGTTCGGCTACGACCCGGTCTTCATTCCCGACGGGGAGGAGCGGACGGTTGCGGAGCTGGGGAACGGCTGGAAGGCGGAGCGCTCTCACCGGGCTCGCGCAGCCCATGCTCTCCTGAGCGCTCTCGGTGACGCTCCCGCCACCACCAGTTGATCTCGCCGCCGAACACGATCACGTTCGCCATCACGTAGAGCCAGAGCAGGAGGATCGCCGGACCGCCGAGCGTCCGCAGTGTGACGTTGACGTCCGCGAGGCGGACGAAGATCGGCAGCCCCTGGAACGACGCCTCGAGCGCAACCGCGCCCACAATCGCACCGGGAAGCGCTTCCCGCAGCTCGACGTGCGTGTTCGGCAACCAGCGGTAGACGACGAGGAGGAAGACGAAGACGCCTGCCAGCGACGCGCCGATGGAGACGAAGTACGCGAGGATCGGGCTGTCGGCGAATGCCCCGAGGTTGTGCTTCAGGACGCTCACGCCGAGCCCGCCGACGACGAGGCTCGCGAACAGGGTCACGAGCACGCTCGTCGCGAGCGCCGCGGCCACGAGCTTCCCGTGCAGGAACCGCCGGTTGGGCAGGCCGTAGACGATGTTGAGCGCCGACTCGAGCGCGCTGAAGAACGAGAGCGACGACCAGATGAGGCCGATGCCTCCGATGATCCCGAGCGCGGCGGCGTTGTCCTGCACCCGCCGGACGAGCTTGATGATGCTGTTGAGGGACGTCCCCGGGAAAGCGTGCTTCAGCTCCTTGATGAAGAAGTCCGACGCCTCGGCGCGGTGGGCGAGGCCGAAGAGCGACAGCGCCAGGAAGATCAGCGGGACGAACGAGAGGAGCGCGAAGTACGCGACCATCGCCGCGAGGTGCGTGCCGCGGTCGGTGAAGAACTTGTGCGCAAGCTGGCGCCGGCGAGTGGTCACGGACGCGAAGTCTGCACCTTGATAGCGTCGGTGTCGTGGATGCGGGGCGAGCGCTCGCGGATCTCGTCGAGATCTCGCCGCAGATCGAGGCGGCGGCCGTCATTGCGGGAGACGGCACGGTCGCGGGTGCCGTGGGTGTTCCCGAGAACCGAGCGGACGCGTTTGCGCGCGCCGCGCGGGAGCTGCTCGAGCGCGCCGCGGCGTTTCGGGGTGACGGCGCCCGGCTGACCCAGATCCACGCGGCTCTCGACGACGGTGAGGTGTTCGCCGTGACCGGCGCAGACGGGCGGATCGTCGTCGCCGCCGTGAGCGAGCGGACGGCGCCGGGTCTCGTCTTCTACGACCTGAAGCGGTGCCTCGCCGCGGTGGAGGAGGACCGCGTTGGGGCGTAGGTGGCTTCGCATCGTGGGCTTCGCGAGCGGCGCGCTTGCGGGCACCCTCGCCTACCGGCGGGTGTTCGGTGGGGGACGCGAGCGGATCGACGTCTATTTCGACGACGGCTCGTTCGTCACGTTCGGGGGTCGCTCGCCGGAGGCGGCAAAGCTCGTTCCCCTCGCGCAGCGCGTGGTCGCCGTGATCAGGTCGGCATGAGCGTCGCTCGCC
>JAICME010000144.1 GCA_025929425.1 Thermoleophilia bacterium
GACAGGATCGAGGTCACGCGCGAGGAGGAGCCCGACGTTGCGCGGTTGAAGGGCGACCCGCGGCTGCGCGAGGTCGTGGCACGCGCGGTCGAGCTTGCCGTGGTCCCCGCGCCGGAGGAGCTCGTCACCCTCGTCGACGGCATCTACGTGCGGGTGCGGGAGCGCGACGTAGCGGAGCTGCTCGAGGAGGCGCTGGAGGCCGGGGCGCCGCTCGGGCTCGCGCGCGAGCGCTTTCGCATGAGCGTCCTCCGCCGCTTCTACGAGCGCTACGGCGAGCTGCTCGGCCCACGTGCGCTCCGGAGCTTCGACGAGCTCGAGCGCGCGCTGCGGCGCGGTGGCTTCCTCACGCGCTGGCTCGACCGCGTTCTTCCGTTGCCGCAGCCGGAGAAGCTCGTGGCGCGGCTCCTCACCTCGCCGGCCGCTCTTGCCGGCGCGTCTGAGGATGTACTCGACGACGACGAGCGAAAGCTGCTGCTGCGCGACCGGCCGCGCCGGGTGTCCGACCTCCAGTGGAGCGACCAGGACGTGCCGCTGCTCGACGAGGCGCGGACGCTCCTCGACGGCGCGCCGCGTAGCTACGGCCACGTGATCGTCGACGAGGCGCAGGACCTGTCGCCGATGCAGCTGCTCGCGATCTCGCGCCGGGCGATCGACGGCTCGCTCACGATCCTCGGCGACGTCGCGCAGGCGACCGGGCCCATCGTCTACCGGCGCTGGCAGGAGCTCGAGCCGTATCTACCCGACGAGGCCGAGCTCTCGATCGAGGAGCTTCGGCACGCCTACCGCGTGCCGGCCGAGATCATGGACTTCGCCCTCCCGCTGCTCGACCGGATCGCGCCCGAGGTCGAGCCACCGCTCGCCTACCGCAAGGGCGGCGACCCGCCGCGCCTCGTGCGTGTCAGCGAGGAGGAGGTGCTGGAGCGGGCGCTTCGCGAGGCCGTCGCGCTCGAGGACCTCGACGGACTTCTCGCGGTCATCGTCCCGCGCTCGTTCTCGGTCGAGGACTCTTTCCCATTCCCCATCCTGACTCCGCGGCAGGCGAAGGGCCTCGAGTTCGACCACGTGGTCGTCGTCGAGCCCGCGGCCGTCGCCGACGACGGAGACCGTGGGTTGCGAGAGCTCTACGTCGCGCTGACCCGGCCGACGAAGACGCTCGTCGTCGTCCACGCGCGGGCGCTGCCCGAGCCGCTCGGCCGTTAGGCGTGCACACCCCTAGGTCACGGCAAAGAGCCGCCACTCGCCGGGCACGCCTTTGAGCTCGGCAACGCCCCGGTCCTCGAACCGGAGATCGGAGCCGGCCACGAGGTCCTTCACGGTCGAGGAGACCAGCACGTCGCCCGGCCCCGCGAGAGCGGCTACCCGCGCACCGATGTTCACGGCAAGCCCCGCGACCTTCCCGTCGACGAGCTCGCACTCACCGGTGTGGAGACCGGCACGGACGTCGAGACCGAGCTCTCGGAGGCTCGCGCCGATCGCCTGCGCACACCGAACCGCTCGGAGCGGCCCGTCGAAACGGGCGAAGAAGCCGTCGCCTGCCGTATCGACTTCCTCGCCTCGAAAGCGCGAGAGCTGCTGCCGGACGAGCGCATGATGTCGCTCGACGAGTTCGCGCCAGGCTGCATCGCCGAGCTCCGCGAGCTTCGCCGTCGAGCCGACGATGTCCGTGAAGAGGACCGATGCCAGGACCGTTTCGGGCTCGCGTTTGTCGAGCCCACGGACGAAGCGCTCCACTTCGGGCAGCAGCGTGTCCGTCTGGCGGTAGATCGCGGCGTCCGGCCCGGACACCTCGAAGCGGCGTGCGCCCGGGATCCGGGCTGCGAGGTACTCGGCCTCGTCCCGCATCCCCGGGACGTGAGCGACGAGCGTCGGCACCCTGATCGCGGCCAAGACGTCACGGACGTCGACGTCGGCCGCCATCCGCAGGATCGTCGCAACCGCGCTCGGGCTGACCGAGAGCCGGTCGTGGCGCGCCCACCGAGCGATGAACTCCGGATTGTCGGCCTCGGAGGCGACTACAGCACGAACCGTCCGCGCGGCGTGTTCGTTCGTTCCCCAGGTGCGGAGCTCTTCCTCGAGCTCCCGCCGCCATTCCTCCACCGTCGAGGCCCACGGGTAGTCCGGGGCCCAGGTGCCCTTGGCGTATCCGTTGTAGAGGATCAGCCCAAGGGTGCGCTCCGGATACGTGGCCGCGAAAAGAGTGCACATTGCCGCCGCCTCGACGGTGCCGAACAGCACCGCACTGTCCGATTCGGCGGCGTCGAGAACCGCGCGGACGTCGTCCATGCGTGCCTCGAGCGTTGCCGGCTCGCGGGGCCGGTCGGACAAGCCGGTGCCGCGACGGTCGAAAAGGATGAACCTCGAGAAGGAGGCGACCCGGTCGTGGAACTCCCGCTGGAACGCCGTCTCCCGCTCGATCTCGATGTTTCCGGCATTCCCGTGGGCGAAGACGACGTCGGGTGGCCCTTCCCCGTACGTCGCGTAGCCGATCGAGATGTCGCCGCTTCTCGCGTACCGGAACTCGTCGTAAGCGTCCATCGCGACAGTCTCGCTCAGACCCCCTGCTCCGGAAAGAGCAGGCTGTAGCCATAGCGCCGAACGCGGCGCTCGTACCAGAGCGAGACGAGGTCGAGATACGCCCGCATCCGCGGGTCGCGCTTCAGCTCCTGCCAGCGGCGGAAGTACTTCTCGTTCGCTCCCGTGTCGACCGGCTCGGCCGGCGGGATCGGATCGAGGCCGAGGAACTCGAAGATCTCCTGCAGGACAGTCGCTGGATCGCTCACGAGCTGCTCGTACTTGAGGACGTGCACCCGAGCGAGATGCTCGCGGTCGGCCTCGAAGAGCGCGTGACAGCGGAGCCAGTGCTCGAACATGCGGTCGAAGCGTCGCGTGCCGCGCCACTTCGCGGTCGGAAGCGAAACGGGGATCGGGTGGCGCACGATGACGACGAACGAGGAGGTCGGATAGAGCGCCTGCAGGAACCGCGTCTTGAGCAGGTTGGGCGGCGACTTCTCGAGCAGCACCGGGCGGGAGAGGTCCCAGTGCGGTGACCACTCCTCGAACAGCTTCAGCGCGTTCTCCTCGGAGACGAGGGGCGAGCTCTCGGTCAGGTGCATCTCCGGCGCGAACCCGAACCGTCCCGGCCGGCCGTGCTCGTGGTCGCTCGGATAGACGGTCTGGAGGTGCTGCCCCTCGTCGGCGGGAACGCCGGTGCCCGCGAAGCCGCTGATCTGCGGATGCGCCGCGAGCAGCCGCGCCAGCAGCGTCGTGCCGCTGCGATGCAACCCCGCGAGGAAGACGAACCGGTGACCACCCTCCATTCGGCGGCGAATCGTACGCAGCCGCCCAGCCCTCACGGCATGGAGTAGCGTCGAGAGATGCGCACTCGACTCCTCGGCGAGGGCGGGCCGGAGGTCGCGGTTGTCGGTCTCGGTACGAACAACTTCGGGCGCCGCTGCGACTACGAGCAGACGCTCGCAGTGATCGACGCGGCGCTCGACGCAGGCGTGACGCTGTTCGACACGGCCGACATCTACGGCCAGGGGATGAGCGAGGAGTACATCGGGCGGGCGCTCGGAGGCCGCCGCGACCGCGTCCTGATCGCGACGAAGTTCGGCAAGCCGATGGACGAGCGGCCCGAGGAGCGGCGCGGCAACCAGGACTACATCCGGTGGGCGGTGGAGAGCTCGCTGCGGCGGATCCGCACCGACGTGCTCGACATCTACCAGCTCCACGAGCCCGATCCGGTGACGCCGATCGAGGAGACACTCGGCGCGCTCAACGACCTCGTCCACGAGGGCAAGGTGCGCCGGATCGGCTCCTCGAACTTCTCGGCCGAGCAGGTCGAGGCGGCGGAGGAGGTCGCGCGCGGAGCCGGCTTCCACCGCTTCGTCTCGGTGCAGAACGAGTACTCGTTCGTCGAGCGCCAGGCCGAGACAGAGGTCCTCGGCACATGCGAGAGGCTCGGGATCGGCTTCCTTCCGTACTTCCCGCTTGCGAGCGGCTTGCTCACCGGCAAGTACCGGCGCGGCGAGCAGGCGACCGAGGGGCGGCTTGCCGGACGCGATATCCCGGTCGAGCAGTGGGATCGCGTCGAGGCGCTGCAGCGCTACGCGGACGAGCGCGCCGCCTCGCTCCTCGAGGTCGCGATCGGTGGGCTGCTCGCGATGCCTGCCGTCACCTCCGTGATCGCGGGCGCCACGAGGCCGGAGCAGGTGCGCGCCAACGTTGCGGCCGGCTCCTGGGAGCCGAGCGCCGAAGACGTGGAGGAGCTGCGGGCGCTCCGCTGATCTCGGGCGCGGACGAGGGCGACGTCGCCGAGCTCCGCGCGATGTTCCGCGAGTACGCCGACGCGATCGGAGAGGACTTCTGGCACGGCGGCTTCGAGGAGGAGCTCGCCGCACTGCCGGGCTACTACGACGTGGTGCTCGTCGCCCGCGCCGACGACGGCGCCTTGGTCGGTTCAGTCGCGATCAAGCGCCTCCCGGACGGCAGCGGCGAGCTCAAGCGGCTCTACGTCCGGCCGACGGCGCGTGGCACCGGCCTCGGAAAGGCGCTTGCCGCAGCCGCCGTGCAGTGTGCCCGTGACCGGGGCTATGCGCTCTTGCGGCTCGACACGCTGCCCGCGATGGCCGCAGCGCAGGGGATCTACGCATCGCTCGGCTTCCAGCCCGCCGAGCGTTACAGCGACAACCCGATTCCGGACGTCCTCTTCTTCGAGCTGCAGCTCTAGGGCGATTCAGCGAAACGCCGGATCAGGAGACCTTTTGCGCGCTCCAGCTGCCACCGCCCTGCGGGCTGTTCCAGGTGCCGGACATCTTCGAGCCCTTCCATGTCCCTTTGTACGTGGCCCCGACACCGACCGCTCCGAACTTGATCTTCGTGTGGTGCACGCTGCCGCTGATGCCGTACATGCCCTTCGGCGACGAGAGCGTGATCGATCCGCTCAACTTCGTTCCCGTCTGCTTCCAATGAAGCGTGAAGTGCCCGGAGAAGGCGCCGCTGTAATGACCCTTCCATTTCCCGGCCAGCTTCGACTGGGTCGTGGCATGGGATCTGGACGCGGTCACAGCTGCGACCGCCGTGCCGGAGCAGAAGACGGTCAGAAGGGCGGCGACCCACAGAGCCGGAACCGTGCGCGCCAACCTTCGACGTGGAAGTCGAACGTCCACCATGTCGAACTCCTCTCTTACGCTCCGAACGTCAGGACCTGGTCATTCTTCACCTCGGAACCGCTGCATGCAAGCAGGCGGATCGAACGACTGCGCTCTAGACGGACAAGCTCGAGGCGGGCGCACCGGATCCGCCAGCGCAAGCAGCCCATCGACGTCAGTCACGACGAGGTCGCCGACGGCATTCAGCCGTGACGGATCGATCGGCACGCCTGCGAGAGTGGCCCATCACCCGATCCTGCCCAGCGCCGAGACTGCTACCGGCTGTGGGGCGGTCGGTCGGTCAGGTGGAAGGCCGACCAGAAGAGGAGCGCGAGGCCTCCGGTGGCGAAGATCGTCGCCGGTTTCTCATCGTCGGCGAAAAGCAGCACGGAAGCGCAGACTAGGGCAGCAACACTCGCCACCAGGGCGAGCATCCAGCAGAAGAGCTGGGTGAGCGTGATCTCCCGTTGCACGGTCGTCGCACGTTAGCGAGGGAGATGGGCCCAGCCGCAATGTGCCGCACGACCTGGCAGCCGATCGCGACGACCTATCGCCCCGCAGCCGGGCGACCAGGTCAGGCTGAACGCCTGTCGGACTACGCCGCCGCGACGTCGCCGAGGCGGTAGCGCAGGTCGTTGAGGCGCTCGTGCCACTCGTCCGACAGCGCGGCGACGCATTTCATCGAGCGGCACGCGAGCTCGACGAGGTCGGAGGGAGGGATCCCGTGCTCCTCGGCCCACGCGCGATCCTCCGCCGAGAGCTCGTCTCCGGGCTCGCCCGCCGTTGCCGCGACGAGCTCCGCGGCCCGGACGGCGGGCTCGGCCGATTCCTGGCTGGGCGCGTCGCACGCGGCGGCGAGCGTGTCGCGGAGGGAGTTCCAATCCATCAGGGATCGAATTCCA
>JAICME010000094.1 GCA_025929425.1 Thermoleophilia bacterium
GAACGCGTAGTAGGTGTCGGGATAGCTGCCCGGGTTCGTGCCGTCGATCGAGGGGAAGGAGGTCATCTGATAGGAGCCGCCCGAGGCTGCGGCCGACCGGGTCTCCGGCCAGTTGTTGATCGAGGTGACGTTCTGCCCGTGGTTGCCGTCGACTCCGAGCAGCGGGACGGAGAGGCCCGGGCTGGCCCAGAAGTTCGACCCGAACACGGCGCTGACGTTCGGACCGGTCTGGTTGAGGTCTCCGTACTCGGTCTGGGTTCCGCCCTGGTAGGCCACGTCGCCGACGGACAGCGCGAACTGCGCCCCGCTCGTCGCGATCTGGGAGTCGACCCCCGCCTGGTTGACGTTGAGCGAGCCGTCGTTGATCCCACTGTTCGTCGTGTCGCCCCAGTCCCCGAGCACGTCGAAGGTGAAGGGTTGGGTGCCGGCGTCCGGCTGCAGGGTCGTGAACTGCGGGGAGGGGTTGGATCCGAGCAGGTCGACAGGGCTCGCACCCGTGCTGGTGATCCGGTAGCAGTAGGTCGTGGAGGGCGACAGGCCGGTGACCGTGACCGAGTTCGTGTATTCGGTCGTCGTCCCGATCGTGATCGGGTTCCCCATCTTGGTGGCGATGGCGGAGTTCGCGGCGCAGTTGCCCGCCGGCCCGTACTGCACCACGCCGGTGTTCTGGGAGCTGGTGGCCCAGCTGACCTGAACGGAGGTCTGTGTGAGGTCGGTCAGGTACGGAGCACGTGTGAGCTGTGCGTCGTTCCCCTGGAAGGTCGAGGCGCCGGCCGCTCCACTGGTCAGCAGCGCGAAAGCCACGACCAGCACGGCGACGGTCAGATAGCGGAACCGAGGGGTCATCATCGGATCAGCCCGCGGCCTGGCGCACGGAGACCGTGCCGCCCGGCCTCGTTCGTCTGATCAACACCGAAACTCCTTCCCCGTTTTCAAAGTGGGATCTATCGTCTCCCAGAGCCATGCGCAAGGTCCAAATAAACTGGTCTTCCACGGGTCGCCATCAAGGTTTTCGCGCCGGGAGAAGGTTCTGCAGGGCGTCGAGGTACGTGCCCTGACCCGAGGCGCTCTGCCACTGGTGCGCGCTTTCCACGGCTGTCCCCTCGCCCCACTCGTTGAAGGTGGTAACGAGCTGGAATCGCGCCCGGGAGGCGACCATGTCCTTGACCGCTCCGCCCCATGCAGACGGGTCGCGCAGTAGACGCGGCGCAGCTTCCGAGGCCTTGAAGAAGCCTGGACTGATCGAAAAGGAGTAGGGAGCCTGGTCGTCCTCCGCCTTGGCCGGCGCGTACTGGTGCCAGCCGTCCGGCTGGGAGAGGCAGCTGCGATAGCCGGGGAACACCTTCAGCACGATGTACGCGCCGACGTCGTCCGCTTCCATCCACCGCCTGGCCATGTCACACCCGTCGGAGGGCTGTGCGTAGACGAAGACGACGAAGCGACCGCCGATCCGCAGGTATGCCGGACTCGAGGCAGCCCGGGCTCGGAGGTAGAGGAGATCGCGCCGGATCGCACCGGAGGACGGGTCGCTCTGTCCCTCCTGCTCGTCGTAGATCGCCCAGTGGAAGTCCGGCGGCGTCGCCGAGAGGAGCCTCGGCAGCCTGAGGTCGGGCTGCGAGCCGCGACCCCACCAGGAGACGATCGCGGCGTCGAGATGCGCGTACTGCATGGCGGCGATCTGGCCCGCGATGACCGAACGATTCCCGGAGTCGTAGTACCCGCGAGAAGGGGTGTAGTGGCTGAACGGATCGAGGCCTTGCTGCCGCCAGGCCTCCGGGTACCAGTCGTAGAAGAAGGCGGCGCGAACGGGGAAGGTCGGCTGCGCTCCGCCTGCCCGGAGCCGCAGGGTGGGTGCGTGAGCCGCGCTCTTGCGGCTTGCGATGGTCGTCGCTTTCGCGGCGGTCGCTGCGAGCACGAGCGTCGTGGCCCCCCGCCGCACGAGAGCGGTCACGTCGACGGTCTGCCAGCCCGGGCGGGTGATCGGCCCCGACGCGATCGTGCCTCCGTGAGGGGGCGGGGCGCTCCCGTACGTCAGCGTCCGTTCTCGCCAGTTCCCGCGCGCCCCCGCCACCTCGAACCCCGGAGAGCGGTCATCGACCCAGACCCGGAGCTGCGCGACCGCAAGGGTCGGGGCGAGCGCCGGCACGTGGAAGCGCAGATACGTACGGACACGGCCCGGGCCGACCCGCAGAACGCGGGCGGCTGCGAAGTTCGTGTGGGGCCGGGACGGCGATACGTAGGCGGCAGCGTTTGCCGGGACGGCGACGATTCCAGGCGTCCGCAGTCGTCCGGCCTGCCCGCTTCCGGTTGCCAAGAACGCCGAGACTGCGGCCGTCAGCGCAGCCGCGCGAACGAACGCCGCACCAGCTGGGAGAGCTCGGAGAGAAGCTCGACGATCGGCACCACGACGAGCAGGACGAGGACCGTGACCAGCACCAGCGTCCACTTGAATACGAGCACGAGCGCGCCCGCGGTCCGGGCGACCAGGGATACGGGAAAAGACACGGCGGCGGCGGCGTAACGCTAACGTCCGGACCGCTCCTTCGCGTCACTGCGCGCGCTCAATCGCCCTTCCGACCACACGCCGCCACGCCACCGCGGCGAGGCAGGCGAGGAGCAGTACGAGACCGCCCACGAGTAACTCCGTCGTGTAGCCCGGGCCGTTGGCAGGCGTCGAGCTCGAGTCGAAGTTGCCGCGGAAGACGAAGTCCTTGCCGGTCAGGTCGGCGACGGTGGAGAGATACCTCGTGCCGAACGCGACGGTCGGCTCGATCTCACTGTTCTCGCTGTACTCGTTCCAGCTGATCACGCCGATGAGGTCGGGTGAAGAGGCGAGTGCCGTGCTCCACTCGGCGCGCAGCGTCCCGCCGTCGAGCCGGGGCACGATCCGTCTGCCTCCGATCTGGCGAGCATCGAAGCCGGCTGCCGCCGGGGCGACCCACAGACCACCTCGAGCGTGGACCGCCCGCGACATTTCGTCGAGTTTGAGTCCGGCCCACCGATCGACCTGTGGGTTGACGGACGACCAGTAGTAGGCATCGCCGTCGACGACGTCCCTCACCCGTCGGTATCCGGTGACCGACTTCTCCGACGCGAGCAGCAGCACGCCGGGGCGCACGAGGCGCGAAACGGCGGCAATCGCACCGCGGCTGAATCTCCACGTCCCCGACCAGACGACGATCGGCTTTCCGTCGACGTCGAAGGCGGGGTTCCGCCCGTAGCGGTGGAGGAAGTACACGAGGTCGGATTCCACGCGGCCGACAGGGAGCGGATTCCGCTTGAAATCCAGCCCTTCGTAGATCAGAGCCAGCTTGAAGTGCTCCTCGTTCGCGATTCGCACGACTCTGGCCAGGCGCTTGTTCAGCCTTCGAGTCGACTTCCAGCTGACGATGAAGCCGCTCAGACCGGCGCGCTTCGCGAGCTCGATCTGTTGGCGGATGACCTTCGGGTCGCTGCTCGAGTACCGGCCCAAGGCGGGATACGTCGCCTTCGCCCGGTCCCAGGACGTGGGCTGGTACCAGATGTAGTAGTAGGCGAAGGCCGGAATCGGCTTCGCGGAGACCGCCGGCCGAGGGTGGGCCAACGCGACCGAGCACGCGAGCGCCAGCGCCACGATCATGCCGACCCTCCTCATCGAGCTTCTGCGCTGCTCTTCCGCCGGCCCTTCTTGGTCGTCGCCGTGCGCGCGTTGCGGAGGTCTCCCTGGAGTGCCTCGACGGCGGCGGCGAGGTCCGGCCTGAACTGCGCCAGTTCCTCGATGTTCGCAACGCCGTTGGCCGCTGCGGATGGCGGGGAAGCGGGGCCCTGGACCGCCGCTTCCTCGGTCGCCTCGGTCGCCTTCTTCGTCTTCGGCTTCTTTGACGATCGGGCGGCTTTCGGCTTCGCGGGTGCTTTCGCCGTGGACCTCGCGTTGCGCAGGTCCTCCCGGAGCGCCTCGACAGCGGCGGCGAGGTCCGGCCACTGGGCGATGTCCTGGCTCTCTGCGGTGCCCTCGGCTGCTACCGGAGTCGAGGAGGTCTGGCCCTGGGTGGCTGCTTCCTCGGTCGCCTTCGTCGGTTTCTTCGTCTTCGGCCGTGTCGTGGCCCGGGTGGTTCTTCGCTTCGCAGGCGCGACCGTCTTCGCCTTGGTCGCCGGCCGCGATCGCTTGGGCGCCGTGGGGGTCTCCTCCTTCGCGGGGGTCGGCGCAAGATCCTGGCCCTTCGGTTCGCCCTCGGAAGCCGAAGCCTGGGCCGCGGCGGCGGGAGCGGCCTTCGGTTTCGCCGTCTTCGGTTTGGCCTTCGTCGTCTTCGCTTTCGGTTTGGCCGCTCCGGCCCGGACGGCTTTCTTCTTGGCAGCCGTGGCCGTCTTCGCCTTCGCGCGCGTCGGGGTCTTCCCCCCGGCGGGAGTGCGCGTTCGCTTCGGTTTCGGCGCCTGCTGCGGTTCGGCCGGCTCCGCGACGCTCGGTTCGCCCTCCGGCGGCACGGCCTCGGCGAGCGGCGGGGCAACCGTCGTTTCGCTCACGGGCGCGGCCGGAGCCGCTTCCACCCGCTGCGCTTCTTGCGATGGGGGTGCAGCCACCGTGGCGGCGGGTGCGATCGTCTCCCCCATGTAGACGTGAACCAGTTCGATCCGCTCCCCGGTCAGGGCCTCGCGTGGTGGTTCGCGGTGGACCGCCGGCAGACGAAGCGGCCGCCGAATCCGGCGGCGTGGATCCTGGAAGCTCCGGAGCCGGCCGACAGTGGCAGCCCACATCCGCCGCGGGAGTGTCCGCAGCGGCGGTGCCGCACGATCCTCGACCCGCCGAACCGCGATTTCCGGTGCCGAACGGACGGGAAGCCGTTGAGCACCGCGGGCTCTCTGGGGCACCGCGGGGGACGGCACCATGTACCGGACGATCAACGCCTTGCGCGCGCCGGGCAGTGGCTTGATCGGCTCGAGATCGTCCAGGGTCGGCTGCCGGCCTGTTCCGAGGGACCGGATCCGAAGCCGGAGATACGGTCGAGCAACCAGGGCCAGCGCGGCGACTGCAGCGAGGGCGATCAAAAGGAACAGGAACATGTCGAGGTAGGAGATGACCCTGACCTTGAGCACCTGGTTCCTCGACAACGCGAGGCTGACGGTAGGCGCGTAACCACCGCCCTGGACATCGACCTGGTAGGTGCCGCGGGGCAGCGACGAGAGGCGGAGCTCCTTCCCGTGCAATGAATATGCCGCGCGGGTCCCGTTGGGGTAGACGAGCTGGAGCCGGCTTCCGGCCGACGTCCCGAGAAGGAAGTCACGAACACTCACGCGGGCCGAGTACAGGAGGAGTCGCGCGGTGACCTGCCGCGTGAGGGCGGGATAGAAGCGTTGCTGCGCCTGGTTGACGACGTTCGAGCCGCCGACCAGCGCCTGCCTGATCGAGTACCTGACGAGGGTCTGCCCGAGGCCGTCGATGCGGCGGGTGATGCTGATTGCGGGCAGCCACTGGGGCCACTCGGGCTGGAAGCTCGGCTGGCCGCCGAGCGTGCTCGAGAGGGTCAGTCGTGTCACCCGTCCGACGACGGGGTGTCCGGCTGGATCGACGAAGCGGAAGCTGACCCGCACCGACTGCCGGTAGCCCACATAGAGCCGTGTGTCGCCGGTGATCCTGATCGTTCGAGTGCCCGTGAACCTGCCGTCGCTCCAGCGCAGGAAGGTCGAGCGCGTGCCCGGACGACGCACGGTCGTGTCGAGAGCCTGGAGGAGATGCGTACCGGGAGTCGTCCTGATTCGCGCGTAACCGGACCTGCCGGTGACGAACGTCCTCCCGTCGAGGGCGAAGCGGATCCCGACGAGTTTGGGGAGGGTGACGATCGTGAGCCTGGCCGGCGGGTCCCTGGCGAGCGCCCCTGCGGGAGCTGCCGCACTGACGAGAAGGACTGCGGTGGCGGCGATCGCGATCGCAACTGCGCGCCGCCTCATCCGAACTCTCCGCTCGTCTCGGTCGGCATGGAGTCACGCCGGCGGCGGCCGGTCAAGAGCGCGTACGCGATGAGCGCGAGCGGGACACACAGGGCTCCTCCGTAGAGGCCGTAGATCACGGGTCGGCGGACGTTCGTCTCGAGCGGCGTGCTGCTACGGGTGCTCGCGGTGAGCACCCCCGGCCGAGGGGCCTGCTGGAAGTCGAATCCCGCCGCGATGCTCTGGGCACGTGCGTCTCGCGCGGTGAGCGGCTTCAGATTCCAGTTCTGCTCGATGAAGTGCAGGATCGAGGTGTAGTCGAGCTGGGTGCTGTCGATGAAACCGCGCTTTGCATAGGGGCTGACGAGCAACGCGGGAACCCGGAAGCCGTAGCCGTACTTGTCGATCTGGGGCGGCTTCACGTGGTCGTACCAGCCGCCCCACTCGTCGTAGCTGAGCAGGAAGGCCGAGCTCTTCCACTCGGGGCTCTGGATCAGCGAGTTGATCAGCGAGCGCACGAAGGCCTGGCCCGAGCCGACACTCGAAGGTGGATGCTCGGTCGGCCCGGAGGGGACGATGTACGAGACCGCCGGCAGCTTGTTGTCCAGGAGGTCGTCGTAGTACTGGTCGAGCGGCACGATGTGCGAGCGG
This sequence comes from Thermoleophilia bacterium, assembly GCA_025929425.1. GTDB lineage: Bacteria > Actinomycetota > Thermoleophilia > Gaiellales > Gaiellaceae > Palsa-739. The sequence continues at coordinate 6,553 of JAICME010000094.1, forward strand.
AGCTCGGGACTCTTCAGGTAGCGAGGCATGCTGAGGAGGGGAACCCGCACGACCTGGGAGGCACGGTTGGCGGGATAGCGCCTGAACGTCCTGAAGGTCAGCTTGGGGTTGTAGTCCTGGACGTAGAACTTCCAGGAGACCCCTGCGCCGTTGAGACGGTCGAAGATCGTGGTGATGGGGCGACCTCCGCGCAGGGGCAGCGCGTTCCCGAGCTCGGCGCCGCGCGGAACGGCAGGCTCGCCCGCCGGCCCGCCTGTCACCCAGAAGAGGTGGTTGATGAAGTTGTCTGCCAGCGCCGAGCTGAAGAAGCGGTCGTAGAGGACGTACTGGCCGGCGAGGTTCCAGTAGTACGGAAGATCGCGTCCGTTTCGGTACCCCATCGTGAGTCGGCCGTCCTGGTTGACCCGGTCGAGAGCCGACACGAAGCCGTTCATGCGGCCGTGGTTGAACTGTTGCCGTGCGGTGGCCGTGCTGTGGGCCGGATCCGCAGGGACCACGCGGTTGGAGCCGAGGTGGAAGGGACGCACGCATCCCCGGTGCGGCTTCTGCGGGTCGATCGGTACGCACACGTGGGCGGGGAAGCCGTTGCCGCGCGGGTAGGTGCCGAAGTAGTTGTCGTACGTGTGGTTCTCCTGCATCACCGTCACGAAGTGCTTGATCGGGGTCTGCGGCCTGTGCTGAGAGGTCGCCGTCGCGGCCCTCGACACGGACGCGGCCACGAACGCCGCGGTCAGCGCGGTCACGAGTGCGATCGTCCTCGTCCGCCGGGTCACCGGCGCACTCCGTAGACGACGATGAGTGGTGTCTGCGCCGGCTGCCCGTCGCGGCCGGTCACCGTGACCGACTTCGTGAACAGAACGCGGCCGTGGTAGCGGTCCGCGTACGCGAGTAGGCGCTGCGAGAAGAACGTGGAGCGGGATGCGGAGAACGCGTCCCAGACCACGTACTGGATCTCGTTCGTGCGGATCGCCAGGTCGGGATTGACCAGGGCGTCGTAGGCGGGATTGCGGTGGACCGGGTTCGGCGACACCGAGAGCGCCCACGCCTGCCGGTGGCCGTAGAACTCGATCAGGTTCATCATCGACGGCCCGATGGCCAGAAACTCCGAGCCCTGGGGTGCGTGCGTCGTGATCCAGCGACCGAGCTCGCGGCCGCCGGGAACTCCGCCCGAGCCCGCGCGGAAGGTGCCGCCGGAGCTCGAAGGCGTGATCGCCCCCCAGGCCGGGACGACGAGCGAGATCGCGATCACCGCGGTGACCCCCGTCATCAACACGCGCGGAGCGACGCTGAGGGTACGCCATCGCAGGTCCCGGGCGGGCTGCCAACGCGCGAGCGTGCGTCCGGCGAGCAGCGCGACCGGCGGCGCGCAGGCGATCAGGTACTGGTAGCCCTTGACGGGATAGAGCTGGAAGAAGAGCGCGGGCGCGGCGATCCAGGAGAGAAGCAGGGTCTCCCGCCAGGAGATCTCGCGGCGCAGCAACCAGAGCCCGGCCAGCGCCGCGACGACGACGAGGAGCCCCATCGCCTGGGGCACGGTCGTCGGATAGAAGCTCCAGCCGTGGTTCGGCCGGCGGAACAGCTGGTAGGCGAGGTACTTCTGACCCGCGTGGGTATGGGCCGCAAACCGCAGAGTGAGCGGGTAGGCGAGAATGATCGCCGCCGCCAGCCCCGCTGCGCCGGCGGCGTGCTTGCCCCGGATCCTGATCTCGGGTGAGAGCAGGTAGAAGGCCAGCGCGCCGCCCAGCATCAGGACTCCGGTCTCCTTGGTCAGCGCCGTCAATCCCATGGTCCCGCCTGCCGCATAGAGGTAGACGAGACGGCGCGAGAGGATGGCCCGCGCGAGGAGATAGAGCGTCAGGGTCGCGAAGAGGGCCATCGGACCGTCGAGGAGCACTTGCCTGCTGACGACCACCTCGTACGGCATGAGGGCGACGAGCAATGCGGCGATGACACCCGTGCGTCGGCCGTAGAGCAGCCTCCCGGTCAGGAAGGTGACGACGACGGTTCCGGCGCCGAACAGGTCTGCGAGCAGGCGGGCAAAGAGGTCGCCGCCTCCGAGCCGGTAGCCGAGCGAGAGGATCGTCTGGAAGAGAAGAGGATGCGCTCGGAAGACCGGAAAGAACGGCTTCAGCACCGGGTCGTTCGCGATTGCGGCCGCCTGGCCGGAGTAGACGGCCTCGTCGCTGTTGAAGCCGAGCTTGTTCAGCTGCCAGAGCCGGAGGAAGACCGCAAGCGCGAGCCCGACACCCACGAGGGCCGCCTCGACGACTCCGATATCCGCCGTGACGAGCCGCTGCCAGACCCGCTTCCGGAGCCCCTCGAGCCGAGGGATCGCGGGGAGCGCGCTGCGGCTTGCGGACGGTGCGCTCACGCGGGCGATCGGATCACTTCTGCCACCGCGCCGGGCGGGTCGATCAGGATCTCCGGACGCCGGGTTAGTCCGATCACGTCAGGGATGCGTTGCCACCAGTCCATCGTCTCGCTGCGGAGGACGAGGGCCTCGACGCCTTCGAGGGCGGCGGCGACGATCTCCCGCTCGCGGTCGCGCAGGTCGCGGCCGTTCCCACTGTGCAGGAAGTGCGCGATGGCCGGATACGGCGGGAAGTTGTACGCGTCGTCGGTGTTCGCGACGAGGAGCGAGACCGCCTCCTCATGATCGAGCGCCTGCTCGCCGAGTCCGCCGCGCTCGATCACGACGAAGCTGTCGACGTGAGCTTCCCGGGCCAGTGAGACGCCGGGCACGAGCCGCTCGACCCCGTACTTCGGCGGCGGGACGAGCCACTGGACGAGCGCGTTGATGGTGGCGGCCGGAAGCCCGAAGCGCGCGATGAGCTGTCCGAGGAGCCGACCGGTGCGCGAGTGGATCCGACTCTGCACGACGAGCGCGAGACGCTCGCGGAACGTGAGCAGCGGCGCCCTCACCGCACCGACCGTGTGCTTGCTGATCGTGAGCGGCTTCGGGTACGTGAAGACCTGCCCGTCGGCCCGGACGAGCGTCAGGTCGTCGGAGAGGAAGGAGGCCTGATACCTGTCGAGGGTCTTGAGGATGGTCGTCGTCTTGCCGGTGTCGGTCTTGGCCGTGATGAGCGTGGCGCGCCCGTCGGAAGCGATGCACGCCGCATGCGCGAGTGCGTAGCCGCGCTCCACGAAGCACCAGCGGAGTGTGGGCTCGACGACGTTCGTGTAGAGGACATGCGGCGAGTACCTCAGCAGCGGTGC
>JAICME010000161.1 GCA_025929425.1 Thermoleophilia bacterium
CTGGCCCAGGCGAGCGTCCTCACATCCGAGTCGGGATGCTCTGGGCGAAGTGGAAGAAGCTGTGTGGGTCGTGCTTCCGCTTCACCTGGGTGAGACGGCGGAGGTTCGAGCCGTAGTAGGCGTGTTGCCACGTCTTCAGATCCGGGTCGATGTAGTTCTGGTACGCGAATCCCGAGACGTAGGGACGCATCGCCGCGTACAGGCTCCGGTTCCAGTGCAGATCACCGGCCCCGGCGCCGACCCAGCCCGAGTAGTACTGGATCGAGAAGAGCGCGTTCCGGTGGACGAAGGCGGTGTTGTTCGGGTGGACACGGTTGATCGCGCCGCCGGACGCGTCGAAGATGAGCGCAGCGCCGCCGAGTGACGTGCTCGCCTGGGTGGCCTCCATGCCGGCCAGCAACGTTCCGATGGCTGCGTTCGAGAGTGGCGTATTGATGTAGTCGGACCGGCTCTTGAACCTCGTGTGGGGGACGACCTGGCACTGCTTTATCGGGTGGCAGCCGGCCCAGTGCATGATCGCGTCGATGTAGGTGAGCGTTCCGACCGTCACGCGCGTCGGCGATCCGGCGGCGACCAGCGGCGCGAGCAGCGATCTGAGCGCGACCTCGCTGCCGAAGAACTGGCCGCCGGAGCTGACGAACGGCACGGTTCCCGGCCCTCTCGCTCCGTTCGTCGACAGGTAGAACGTCGCGAACAGGTCGTCGGGCGCGTGCGGCGCGAACGCCTGCCAGGCGCGGAAGGCACGAGCCGCGTCGGCCCACGGCCAGACGACCTGGTAATACGCGACGTCACCCACCGCGTGTGTCCGGAAGCGGAAGCTCGTGGCGATGCCGAAGTTCCCGCCTCCGCCGCCGCGGCTCGCCCAGTAGAGGTCGCCGTGCTCGTGCGGGCTGCACTCGACGAGCTTCCCGTTCGCGGTCACGAGCGACAACGCGAGGAGGTTGTCGCAGGTCAGCCCGAGCTTGCGGCCGGCGTAGCCGACGCCGCCTCCGAGTGCGAGGCCGGCGATTCCGACCGTAGGGCACGAGCCCGCGGGGATCGTCAGCCCGAGCGGCGTGAGCCCGCTGTAGACGTCGATCAGGCGAGCCCCGGCTCCGACGTTCGCGATGCCGCTGTGAACGTGCACGCGGTTCATCTGCGAGACGTCCACGACTACACCTTTGCTCGTCGTCGAGTAACCGGCATACGAGTGGCCGCCGCAGCGGGGGACGATGCGGATCGCGTGTTTCTGCGCCCAGCGCACCGTCTTCTGGACGTCCTCCGCGGACTCGCAGTAGACGATCGCCTGCGGGTGCGCGCCGTCGAAGCGGCTGTCGATCAGCAGCTTGTCCCGCGCGTACGCCCCGCTCGACGGCGTGACGACCGTCCCCTGGATCTCGCGCGCCAGCTCGCGGAACGGCCCACCGATCGCCTCGGACCGGAAGCCGGAGAGCGCGCCGACAGCGCTCGCGCCCAGCGCGACACCCGCTGCCCGCTCCAGGAATTCGCGGCGGTCGATGGCGCGACTCTATGCCGAGGGTGCGACGGCCGACTCGTGACCGCTATGAGTTCGAGTGCGTATGGCGGTCGGAGCTACATCCCGCCCATGCCCATGCCGCCGCCCGGGACCACGAACCCCGGAACGGAGCCGGGCGCGGCGAGCACGCCGGCGGCAAGCAGGGCCAGGAGCAGCGTCGTCGACCAGACCGCGACCCGCCGCCAGGGCATGACCTTCTCGATCGTGATCAGGCCCGCGACGACGGCCATCCAGAGGATGCTCATCACCCCGAGCGCGAACAGTGCCGCCATCAGTGCCCAGCAGCAGCCGAGGCACCACGCGGCGTGCTTCGAGCCCATCCCGAACGCTCCTCGCAGTCCTTCGCGCCACGTTCCGAGCAGGAAGCCGAACGGGCTCCGGCACTTGCTGAGGCAGAGGTCCTTCAGCGGCGTCAGCTCGTAGAGAGCCGCGACCGCGAGCACGCCGCCCGCCAGCCAGCGCCCGCCGGAGTGCCAGGCGAGCTGACTCCCGAGCGTGTGCCGCGCGAGCGCGTAGAGCCCATACGCTGCCACGCCGGCCGCGCCCCAGACGACGAGATAGGCGGCGGTGAACGCGACGGGCCGCGCGATGCCTCGCTGCCGTGTCATCCGCGCGTAGAGGGCGACCGTGGGCGAGACCGCCGGCAGCATCATCGCCGCCATCATCACGATCCAGACGCCGACGAACCAGCCGAGCGTGCCGAGTTCGGCGCCCGGGTTCGCGATCATCCCGTCCATCGCGCGGACGGTCGACCACCACGCGAGCGCGGCAAGTCCGACGAGGAGCGCGACGAGTCCCAGCCGCGCACGCGCCGCGGAGAGTACGTCCAGTTCGAGCGAGCTCACGCGGCCCAGGCGAACTCGGAGCGCGAGAAGGCGGCCTTTCCTTCGTAGGCGATGCCGAAGGCGCTGATGCTCGACCGCGTCGCGTGCGCGACCGTCAGCTCGGGCCCTGCCGGGTGGAAGATCCCGACCAGGCGAGCGGGCTCACCGCTTTCGACGCCGAACGGGACGATGTCCTCGATCTCGAAGTCGACGGCGTCGCCGATCTTCACCGAGTGCATCAGCCCGTGCTCGCGCACCTCGATCGCTGCGCGTTCGACCCCGAGGTTCTCGCCGACGAGCGGGCCAAGCGCCTCCATCGGCCCGCCGAGCGCGCCGGAGAACACGCCGCCCAGCTTCGCCGCCTGCTCGTCGGAAGCGGCGGCGTCGATGAACACGCCGAGCTTCCAGTTGCCGTCGGTCATGACCTTCGGCGTCTCGGCGACGGCGGCAACCGTGAGGTTGCTCACGTCGACACCTTCGACGTCGCCGTCCTTGACGTGGAACACGAGAACGACCCGGCAGTAGTCATGAGTCGACCCCATCGCAAGCGATGCGGTGCATGGGCACACGACATCGCACGAGCACGTCTCGAAGTAGGAGCCAGCGATCCTCCACGACATGGGGCCCTCCCGGTCTCGTAGGTCGCGCCGATTCTACGCGTAACCGAGCTCGCGGAGAAGCGGCCCGGCCTCCGCTTCGACGTCGGCAAGCTGTTCCGCCGTCAGTTCCTTCCGCCAGCGGCCGATCGAGGCACCGCGGAAATGGTCGAGCGCCCGGTGCGCCGAGGTCACGTTCGCGCCGAGGAACTCTGCAAGCCTGTCGGCGACGGTCGCGAGACTCTCGTAGCGCACCTCGAGAAGACGGTCTCCTGCGTCGGTCGCCCGTGCGGCCTCGACGTAGCGGCGCCAGGCCCACGCGCAGCGGCGGGCGTCGCTGACCTGCAAGAACTCCTCGCGCCGCTCCGGCTCGACCCAGAAGCGCGGCTCGGCTCCGTAGGCGAGCCGCGCGTCGTCTCTTCCCTCCTTGTCCGCGTTGAGCCAGCCGCGCTCGAGCAGGGAGCAGACGACGTCGCGGCCGTCGCGCACCGTGTGCACCGCGAGGGCGCGCGGATACGCGTCGAGCGCCGCGCCGAGCACGTGCGCCGTCTCGGGAGTCTGCTCGACGCCGCGCAGCCCGCGCGCGAGCCCGATCCTCCGGATGCGCTCGAGAATCCGCCGCAGCTCGTCGGCCGACGGGCTCGTGGGCAGCGCCGCCTTCCACGGCGTCACCTCGCCGAAGTCGACGAAGCCGGGCAGGCCGCCGATCGCGCGCCCGAGGAACGTCGTCCCGGACCGAGGGCAACCGACGACGAAGACGAGCCGCTCCTCGCGGCCAAGCCTGGGGCGCTGTGCGAGCGAGCGCTCGGCGACCCGCGCTCCGGCGGTGCAGTAGTCGAGAAAGGCGCTCACAACGCCTCGGGTAGCGAGTCCGGCACCAGGCCGAGCCCCTGCCGGAGCGTGTCGATCAACCGCTGTGCATCGGCGAGCAGCGACGTGAGCCCGTCCGCCTCCTCGAGCGGCACCTCGACCGTCACGCGGACGGGAGAGCGGGCCGTGGAGGAGAGGCCGATCGTCTCGACGTCGTCCGTCAGGAGAGCCGTGATGTCGAGGTACTCGTCGCGTGCGAGTCGCCTACCGGCCTGGAACCGCTCTCGTACAGCGCCGAGCCGCTCGGCCAGGACGCCTGCGTAGTGGCCGGGCACACGGATCGTCGCCTCGCCGCTGCGCAGTCCGATCGTCGCCGACCAGCTCCCGTAGCCGTCTCCTCCGTCGTCGTGACGGAGGACGTGCACGGCGCACGAAGCCGTCGCTCCGACGGGATACCGCTCCTCCATGCGGCCAGCCTAGCCCCGAGCTTCGGACCAAGGGCGCTATATTGACCGGCCGCATGGCGAACGAAACCATCAAGGACCCGCGCCTCGAAGAGGGCGTCTGGACGACTGACCCGGAGAGCGGCGAGCTCGTCCCCGACTACGAATCGACCTTCCCCACGATCGAGGAAGGGCAGGTCGTGAACGGCACCGTCGTTCGCGTCGACAAGGACGAGGTGCTCGTCGACATCGGCTACAAGTCGGAGGGCGTCATCCCGGTCTCCGAGCTGTCGATCCGGCGTTCGATCAACCCGGAGGACGAGGTCACGGTCGGCGACGACATCGCCGCGCTCGTGCTGACGAAGGAGGACACCGAAGGGCGGCTGATCCTCTCCAAGAAGCGCGCGCGGTTCGAGATCGCGTGGAAGGCGATCGAGGGCGCCCACGAAAAGGGCGAACCGGTCAACGGCCGCGTGATCGAGGTCGTCAAGGGCGGTCTGATCCTCGACCTCGGCGTCCGTGGCTTCCTGCCCGCGTCGCTGGTCGACATCCGCCGCGTGCAGGACCTCGACGAGTTCCTCGGCCAGGAGCTCCAGTGCAAGGTCATCGAGCTCAACCGCTCCCGCAACAACGTCGTGCTTTCGCGCCGCGCCGTGCTCGAGGAAGAGCGCAAGGAGCAGCGGCAGCGGATCCTCGACCGGCTCAACCCCGGCGACGTCGTGGAGGGCACGATCTCCAACATCGTCGACTTCGGCGCCTTCGTCGATCTCGACGGGATGGACGGCCTCATCCACATCTCCGAGCTTTCGTGGAGCCACGTGAACCACCCGTCCGAGGTGCTCGAGATCGGGCAGACGGTCAAGGTGCAGGTGCTCGACATCGATCGCGAGCGCCAGCGCATCTCGCTCGGTCTCAAGCAGACCCAGACCGACCCGTGGCAGCAGGTGCTCGACAGCTATCAGGAGAGCGACGTGGTGCGCGGCACCGTGACGAAGGTCGTCACGTTCGGCGCGTTCGTCGAGATCCTGCCCGGCGTCGAA